>CAYNKI010000007.1:29461-35183 GCA_964397675.1 uncultured Pirellulales bacterium | reverse complement strand
CTCCGGCAGAGTCGTACCCGCTGAATAAGTCGCTTTTCCTGTAAAAGCCATAATTTGGTTCTCCTTTTTTTGTTTTGTGTTCATTGTTCATCGAAAAACGATGAACGATGAACTCATAGAAAATTTCTTCGCAGTTTCAGATACTCCTGCAAATCTGTTCGATTACCTGTAGTTGCTGCTTTTTTAGCTGCTCTTTCAAGAATTGTCTGGCTGTTTTGCATCCGTTCTTTTGCCACCGCCGTTTTTTTCGATGTCACGCCGATTCTTTCGTTAGCACCTGCGAACAGGTATTGCTTTTCCTTCTTTAACTGCTCGATCACGCCGTCCAAATCCGCCTCGTCCCGGCTTTCTGTTCTGTCCTTGGCAATCAATAAAGCAGTTTCCAAATCGACAGTGCCTGCAGCGGCTAATTTGCGTATCAATTTTTGCTCGAGCTGAATATCATTTAGCTGCTCAGATAACGTTGCTGACTGCGATTTTGCCTCTGCTAATTGCTCTGTCAAAACCTCGACTTTCTTCTCGGCACCCTGTGCCCTCTTTCGATAGCGTATCGATTCAGCTACCGGAACGAGTTTCAAACTATCACTTAACTGCTCTGTCCCGAAGTCCTTCGGGATAATCTCTTGCGATTCTACCGCACTCATAACAATCTCCTTATTTTTAACCCCCAGCGGTGCTGGGGGCTAACATGACCATTTATAATTCGTAACCTAATTCTCTGAGTATTTGCTCAGTTGGAACGCCCAATTCTTTTTTGATCTGAGCTTCTTTTAACTTTTCCATCATGTTTTCAGGCAACGGACTGGGAAAGATGATATCCAACTCTCTATCCGCTTCGTGGTTTTTATAGATATTAGTCTTGTCCAGCATCTGAAGAACCATCTTGCAGATTTTTTTCAAACCTTCGCTGTAAGTGAATCTCTTTCGCTCATTCTTTGAAAGCATTCCCATAAGCGTTAGCCTAAGTGCCACTGCGCTGGTAAGATTGCCGAGCTTATTCTTGAGAACTCCTGCTACCACAGGTGTCACTCCGCTGACCTTGTCCATTGCCTCTCTGATTTCAGCAATGTGCATACCCTCGCTCGGCATAGCTTCATCACCACCAAACTCCTCTATACTCGCATCCGGATTGTCGGTGTACCACATTCTGCCAGGCGAGACGGGTCTATCTTCAAAGCCCTCTATCCCTTTGCCTAAATACATCTTAAACGACTGAAATGTTATCCTGTTTGCTCTGTCGCTCAATCTGGTATTAAGCTCGTCTTGTAGCGGTATCAATATCTCGACATCACTTAATCCCTCGTAATAGTATGGCTGAGCGATATTCTGGATATGCACAACCGGCAGAAATCCCCACGGCAGCTGGCCTTCTGCGACGAGCTGCTTGTCTTCATACCTCTGCCAGCCGATAGTCGAAATAATTTCTGTAACTGCGACAACCTGCCGATTATTGCCGCTTTGTCTTCCTTGTGAAAATAGCTTTGTAAGGAAAAAGCTTTTTTTGTTCAGGGTATTTCTTTTTTGGTAAAAGTGCTGCACGTAGAATCTTATTTTTTTGTAGTCGTTTTCATCCAGAACAGGCAGTGCTCTTGGTGCCTCAATTAGTTCCAGGTCAATTGTTCGTGCCAATTGCAGCACATTTTCAAGTGAGAGGGTTTGGGAGGAGGAGGAAATGCTCTCTATAATCTTCTTGCCAGGCCTGACAAGGCAATCGACAAAACCATAAACACTTCCGAGCACTGCCATATCCTGAAAAAATCCAGTATTGCCGTTAGCCGCAAACACTGCCTTTAATATGGATTCAATTTCTGAACGTTTTTGGCTATCCGGCGATCTGGAAATAAAACTAATAGGCTTACCGAATAAAAAATCTACTCCTGCATTGATTCGCCAGGCGATATCGTTTTCGATAACTACTTCTTTTCTCTGCACATCTCTGACCGCTTTTACGCCGAATACCCCCGCATTAGCTGAGTGCACCAGACCCGTTACGCGAGCCGGCAATCCATATTCTTGCGCCTGCACGTAGCACCTTCCTGATTCGTTTAATTTTCTATCGGAACTGGAGATGCCTGTTATCTCGCACATTGGGTTTGCGTAATATTCCCACAGTTTTGTAAAGTGTGTCTGAATATCTATTGAGCGTTCATCAACAAGCCACTCGATGTAGTCTGCATCGAGCTGTGGGTCGTTGAAGATTCGCAGGTCAAAACTCATACTCAACTCTCCTGTTTCACGAACTGTTCAGGGTTATAACCCCCAAATAAATTTGGGGGCTAAACATCGGGGACGATTTAATCGCCCCTCCATAATTGGACGAACCGGCTCATTTGATGCGAAAAAAAGGGAATTTTGCGATGTGAGCTTTGTGCTAAGTCGTTACAACTAAAGCAATTAAAATTTTTTTATTTTTTTCGATTTTTGTTGCTAACTACCTGCGATTTTGATTGAAATTGATATGCAGTTGAGCCGTCGCCGGCACGGCGACGTAGAGAAATTATGGTATAAATAATCTTATCCGCCGAAGGCGGAGTCGGTGTCCTCTCTCTGCAGTAGCTCGATAATTTCAGCCTTTGTGGGCAGGGCCTCGATAGAGCCGAACTTTGTGCAGGCCAAAGCCCCTGCAGCAGAAGCGAATTTAACCGCTTCTCTTACATCGTCCTGCCACCGTGGACTTTCAGCTTTTACCGCACAATAGGCAGCCAACGCCCCGGCAAAGGCATCTCCTCTGCCGGTCTGGTCGACAAGCTCCACCTCAAAAGTCGGAATATGGTCAGCGCTGTTTCTATCAACCACCATACATCCGCGCTTACCCATGGTTATCACTGCTGCCCCAACACCGCGAGCGACCAGATCAGAACCGATGAGCTTGGCAGTGTGAATGCTTGCGTTCGAATGGTCAGTGATGTCACCAGCCTCGTAAAGATTCGGAATCAAGATGTCGGCTGAAAAACACTCTATAGGGAGACTGCCTTGCTTACTGTGCTTCTCCATCGGCCTTGCAGGGTTGAGAACGACCTTTGTGCCATGCAACTTCGCGCAGCGAAGGGCTGCAACAATCGCCTCTTGTGGCAATTGGCCGTGAATCAAACAGACATCGGCTTCAGAGATAACCTGCTCAGCGGCCTCCATGTCCTGAGGCTGTAACGCACTATTGGCACCAGCGTACATGCAACTGGCATTGGCCCCCTCAGCATTAACCAGCGTTACAACGACACCTGTATTTGTCGCCTTGGCGGTGTAGATAAGCTCCGTATCGACATTGAAATCAGCTAAACTTGCCCTGGCCATCTGGGCAAATGAATCGTTACCAAGCTTGCTGATTAAGTACACTTCGCAACCGCATAGAGCAGCCTCCGCAGCTTGATTTGGCCCCGGGCCGGTAACTGTATATGAAAGTGCAGAACCGTTGACGCTTTGTCCAGGGGATGGAATTTGGCTGCACCTTATCGCCATATCGACATAAGTGCCGCCAATTACAACGACCTTAGGAATTCTTCCAGACATCTTTGTCCTTGTGGTTAGCCCCCAAATTTATTTGGGGGTTTGAACCCCTAAACGTTTCTTCGGAAAGCCAGTATAATTGCACAATATCTAAATGCAAACCTTTTTTTTTGTATGGTTCAATCAGGTGTGTGGCAGCCTCCCCGATGTATCGGGGTCGTTTATCGGGTTGGGGATGGGGATTTTGCCATCTCCAAGCTGCGCCCATTCGACTTCGCTCAGGGCAGGCTTTTCGGCTGCCACCCAGGATTGAACCATGCCAATTTTAGCCATTTTAGGTCATTGCGAGCGATCCCGATTTATCGGGAGGGCGCGGCAATCTCTTTGTTGCGAAAAATTGTCTGACGACAGTCAAGATTGGGGATTACTTCGGCCTAAAGGCCTGGGTTCCCGCAAAGCGGGGTCCCTCGCAATGACACAAAAACGCCGATTTAACACCGTGAATGGTTAACTTTTTTTAATTCTAAAGTTTAATAATCTGTGAAAATTAAAAAAATTTTGCAAAAAAACAAATAAAATCCTTGACTTTATTTTATAATTTGTTAAAATTAGCACTATGTTATATAAACACCAAACAATTTTAGCCGACAATATTCGGGCAAATGAAGAGTTTATCCCTAAAAATGAAAGAAATACACACTAATCTCTCACAAACAGAATTGGAAGACAAAAATGGATATCGCAACAGAGACGATTTATTACGCAACAGGTTGAGCCTGCTTACGGGCAAAGACAAGCTACTGATGACAATGTATCTCGAATACGGCAACAGCTTCCGGCAGATGGCGCGTTTAGCTGGTGTCGACGAAAGAATAATAGCTCGAAGGATACGTAAATTGGCAAAAAAACTCGTTGACGGCGAATACATAATCTGCCTGCAAAACCGTAACGAATTTACCAAAACCGAAATGGACATCGCAAAGGATTACTTCTTAACGTGCCTGTCCATGAAAAAAATCACAACAAAACGACAGCTAACCTATTATCGCGTTCGTCAAATCCTGCAAAAGATCCAACGAGTTATCTTGAGCATCGAGTTGGAACGTCACCGTGACGACCCCGATGTACATCGGGACTAAACAATGTTTTGCGGGGTTCACAAAAAGGAAAAACTTATGCCGACATATACAATCTCAAAAACGCTCCACTGGCAGGGACAAATCACCGACAAAGCTGCAACGGTAATGAGGATGTTTGGCCTGACCGTAGATAGACTCACTGAAAGATACGTTGCCTGCAACTGCCGGATGGAAATCAATGATGGTGACATCGTTTATATAACAGGCCCATCAGGAGCCGGAAAGAGCATCCTACTGAAAGAATTAGAAAAAGCTGTTCCTGCCTCGGATCGGGTCAATCTGGATCGATTAAAGCTGTCGACAGACAGAACCCTAATCGACTGTATCGAAGGAGATTTTCTGGCAGGTCTGCGAACTCTTAGCATCGCTGGGCTAAGCGATGTCTTCTGTATCCTCAATCAGCCGAGCAAACTCAGTGATGGCCAAAAATACCGGTTCAGATTAGCGATGGCATTGGCGGAACAAAAAAAATTCGTCTTCGCAGATGAATTCTGCTCGAACCTCGACCGTATTACCGCGGCGGTAATTTCCTATAACGTACGCAAATTTGTCAAGCGAACCGGCACAATATTTATCTTGGCTTCAAGTCACGATGACATTCTGTCAGACCTTGCTCCAGATGTACTGGTGGCCAAAGAATTATCAGGCAAGACGGAGGTTATTTATAAGATTGACCGTCGCCGGTACGGCGACGGCTAAACAATGAATATGCGAAACTGTTCGGTCTGTAAAAAACTTGAAATTGTTCCCGGCAAGGCCGATGACTACAAGGCCCTTGCGCACTATCACTACCGTGACAGCAGACTCGGGCCTTTCAAAGCAATTTTTGCCTTAAAACCAAGACGCGGCAAAGAGACCATCGGCGTTATCGTTTATACAATGCCGAGTCCGAGACTGGAGCTTCGAAACGTCGCCACGAGCAATCTATTTACTGGTTTTGATAGGAGCACACAATTAGCGCTTATCAACAAAAACATTTGCTGTATTGGCAGAGTTATTATTGAGCCGAGATTTCGCTCTCTTGGCTTAGCGAGCCGGCTGGTGCGTGAGACGATGCCGCAATTGAAGGTGCCCATAATCGAAGCGATGGCGGTGATGGGAATGGTAAATCCATTCTTTGAAAAGGCGGGAATGAAGGC
>CAYNKI010000007.1:0-29361 GCA_964397675.1 uncultured Pirellulales bacterium | reverse complement strand
AGGCTGACTTTATTGAACGGCAGATTCAACTTTTTCTGCAAGGCTACGGCAGGCGCCGCACCATGCCGGCAGGCCTTCAGCGAACAAGATACATACTGAGCAGGCTTACAGAAAGACCCGTTTATTATATATGGTTCAATCCACACTGGGGAGTTCAAAGAAAATGACCAACGAAATTAAATCCATCGCCATTGATAGGTTTGTACCTCATCCGGACAATCCCAATCGGATGAGCAAGGCCAATTTTGCGAAGCTGGTTCGTAACATAGAACGGACCGGCCGATATGAACCGCTGGTAGTTCGACCCTACCCGCATGAACCAGATATGAAGTTTAGCCCCCGTACCTGTGGCGGGGGCGATGCCGGGCGCGGGGTCACGCCCTCAGTCAGTGCAAGACCACGTGCGGACGGTGGCAGCCTCAAAGGCAAAGCCTTTGGGGATGGTAAACAGCAAGATGGCCATCCCCAAGCTGCGCTTGAGGCTGCCACACGTCCAGAAAGTCCTTGTGTGTCTGTGTTTCAGATAATCAACGGCCATCATCGCTGGCAGGCACTGAAAGAGCTTGGCTACAAAACCGCTGACGCAATAGTTTGGGACATCGACGATGAGCAAACCGACATACTGCTGGCAACGCTTAATCGGCTTGGCGGCTCAGATATTCTTGACAAAAAACTCACGCTGCTAAAAAGGCTGAACAAACGAATGCAGACTGGTGAGCTTGCAAAACTTCTGCCACAAACAAAAAAACAGATCGAGCGACTTACCTCGATGTTTAGCCCCCCGCTTTATGCTGGGGGTAATAATCCCCGAATAAATTTGGGTGCCACGCCGATGGTTTTTTTCCTGAACGATGAGCAATCGGCAGTCGTCGCCGATGCGATATTTTTGGCCTGTTTAGCCGTCGCCGGCACGGCGACAGACCCCACAGTAAACTGTGGGGCTAAACGGCCAGCAGATGGCAGTTTAAGCAGCGCCGCGAAAAGAGCAGCTGGCCTCGAAAAAATCGCACGATTCTTTCTCAGTTTTTCGCAGAGCACAGCAAAATGAAAAAGATGAAAAAAAAGACAGAGCCATATTTGAAGATACCTGCCCACATCCTTAATCTTTCCCAGATCGGATTGCGCGAGAAGGTTCTTCTTGCCCACATCTACAGCTTTGGCGCCAAAGGCTGCTGGCAGAGCAACGAAACCTTGGCAAAAATATTTATGGTCTCGAAGGCAACAATACGCCGATGGCTAAGTCGAATACGCCAATATATACAGATTAAGAATCCCAAGGGTTACTACCGCACCATCTGGGTAACATCTGCGCTAAAAAATGAGCAGGGTCATGCTCAAAATTGCGGATCCGAGGTGCTCAAATCTGTACATCGAGTTGCTCAAAGATGCGCACCTACTAATAACAATACTATAACAGAGAACAATAGAAGAACTATTGCGTCGCCTTCGCCTCTGCCTGCCTGTGGGCAGGCTCCGGCGACACTTCAATACCGCAGACAGCAAGATGCTGCCGATTTAGGAAAGTTCGAGAAATACTTTGGCCGAGCACCAAGACAAGCGAAATTGACGCCCCAGCAGTTCGAGCAGCGCCGTCAACAGAAATTGGTAGCGCTGCGAATTGGAGAGTGTCGCCGCCCCGGCGATGGCTAAACATTTAGCCCTCAGCTTTACGCTGGGGATTATTAGAGATGAAAGTAAAATGGGCAAAGAAAAGAAATTGACCAAAAGACAGTTAGCGGTGATAGAGGATTTGTTTGTCGGCGAGCTGGATGAGCAGGCGGTTCTGGTCAAGCATAAGGTCAGCAGAGACCTCTACAACAGATGGTTAGCTAATGAATGTTTTACCGAGCAATTTACTGAGCGTATCGGGCGAGCTTATCGTCAGAGTGAGCTTATCATTTCCCGGTACGCACCGCTGGCGGCAGCGAAGCTGGTAGAGCTTACCGGCTCGGACAAAGAGGAGACGGCCCGCAAGGCCTGTCTGGATATTATTTCGTTCCCGGGTTTAGCCCCGCAATCCCGATCCCGAAGTACTTCGGGATCGGGGGCCCCCTCGCCCGCGGAACAACTTTCACCGCAAACCGCCAGCAGATTGTTAGCCGCCTTAGCTGAGGAGAAAAACGACGGATAAACAGGACCGATAGCCTTATTATACTTTTCGGCCAAAAAGTATAATAAAAACACAGAAGCTATACAAAAATATAATAAAGCATAAGCCTATGTAAAATAGAAAGTTATACCGCAACAGCCATAGTGCAGCACAGTTTTTTCATCATTGCAGCTTGACTTATTATATTTTACAGCCCAAAATTATAATAAGATTCCTGTAAGTAAACGAAAGTATAATAAGCATGTGGACGTCGAATATTAGCGATAACATTTTCGGGCAGTTAGTCCCAACAATTGAGGGTCAGATGGCGTTCGTCCCAGATAATCTGACGCTGCGTCTGGATTGGACGCCAGAACTGGTCGCCCGTTTATCGGGCGCGAATTTGGCTATTGGCCAGTTACACGGAATAGGACTTAATCTGCCCAATCCGAACCTGTTGATAACGCCGTTTATGCGGCGGGAAGCGGAATTGTCCAGCCGAATAGAGGGCACACAGTCGGAACTGCGTGACATATACCTTTTTGAGATGCATGAGCCTGCCACCGAGCCAAACGTTACAGACGTTAGGGAAGTTACCAATTATGTGCGTGCATTGGAGCACGGACTAAGGCGCTTGAACGAGTTGCCCGTGTGTGTGCGTATGATACGCGAACTGCACCAGATTCTGCTGGAGGGCGTTCGTGGCGAGAGTGACAAACCAGGGGAATTCCGGAACACTCAGAACTGGATCGGCTCGAAAGGTAGCCCTATCGAGCAGGCCGGTTACATTCCCCCTCCGCCTAAGCAGATGATTGCGTGTCTGGACGTCCTTGAGAAATTCCTTAACGCACCGCTTGGCGATATACCACTGTTGGTATGGCTGGCAATGATCCACTACCAGTTTGAGGCGATACACCCATTCCGCGACGGAAATGGTCGCATCGGCCGACTGTTGATAATATTGTTGATGTGTGCCAAAAAGGTTTTGGACAAACCGTTATTGTACCTTAGCGCCTATTTTGAGCGCAATCGCCAGCAGTATTATGACCGTTTGCTGCGGGTCAGCACCCACGGCGAATGGGCCGAGTGGGTCTTGTTTTTTCTACAAGGCATTATTGAGCAATCGACAGATGCGTTTGAAAGATCCAGAGAATTGTTGCAGCTACAGGAGAAGTATCACAGCTTGATAAAATCAAAAAGGTCTGCCCTACAAATCAAGATAGCTGACCTTCTTATTGAGCGTCCGGTACTGACGATTCCCTATGTGAGCAGACACTTTAAGGTAACCTACCAAACAGCCAAAAACAACGTTGGCAAGTTCACAAAAATGGGTATTTTGAAACCACTTACTATCGTGAAACGCAACAGAGCTTACGTGGCCGAGGAGGTTTTGGAAATCATAAACAGACCGTTTTCAAAAATCTGATTTTATGATTATAAGAAAAAGTGGCATCGGCATGTAACTGGGAGGAAAAAGATATGGAACTAAACAATTACACTCGTCGTGATTTTTTAAGAGCTGCCGGCTTGGGAGCAGCGGCGCTGGCAATGCCGAATCGGCTGCTGGCTGACGAACAAGCAGCAGTTCTTAAGCCGAATATCCTTATGATTCTAGTCGATGACCTCGGCTATGGCGATCTGTCCAGCTATGGAGCGAAGGATTTGAGGACGCCAAACATTGACCGGCTCGTTACAGCGGGTATGCGGTTCGACAATTTCTACGCCAACTGTCCGGTCTGCTCGCCGACACGGGCATCGCTACTTACCGGCAGATACCCGGACCTTGTCGGCGTGCCGGGAGTAATCCGCACACACATAACGAACAATTTTGGCTATTTATCCCAACATGCGATTCTGCTGCCGACGTTGCTGAAAAAGGCCGGCTATCACACCGCCATCGTGGGCAAATGGCACCTTGGCCTGGCGTCACCGAACACACCGAATGAGCGGGGCTTTGACCATTTCCATGGTTTTCTGGGCGATATGATGGACGATTACTACAATCATCGGCGGCACGGCTTCAACTATATGCGGCTCAACAACAAACAAATCGATCCCAAAGGCCACGCAACCGACCTGTTTACACAGTGGGCTATTGACCATATCCGCCAGCGGGCAAAATCCGAGAAGCCATTCTTTCTCTATCTTGCTTACAATGCTCCGCACACGCCGATTCAGCCTCCTGAGGATTGGCTGGCCCGCGTCAAAAAACGCCAGAAGAATATCAGCAGAACCCCGCAAAGCGGGAACCCAGACCAACGTGCAAAGCTCGTGGCGCTGATAGAGCAGCTTGATGATGGTATCGGCAAGGTGACCGCAGCATTGAAGCAGGCCGGCCTAAGTGACAACACGTTGGTTATCTTTACCTCCGACAATGGTGGGCAAGTCAGTGTCGGCGCCAATAACGGGCGGCTTGCCGGTAGCAAGGGACAAATGTACGAGGGTGGAATCCGCGTGCCGATGTGTGCCGTCTGGCCAGGTAAAATAAAGCCTGGCTCACGCAGCGAGCACGTTGCACTCACAATGGACTTATTTCCAACCATTTGCGAGACAGCAAGCGTTCATATCGACCATGAAATCGATGGGCGAAGTATCCTGCCGACGCTGTTAGGCAAAGAGCAGCCCTCTGAAGACAGGGTGCTTTTCTGGGTACGCCGGGAAGGCGGCGACTACGGCGGCAGGGCGTCCTACGCAGCCCGCTATGGCCCGTGGAAACTGCTGCAGAACAGTCCCTTTGAGCCTTTGCAGCTTTACAACCTTGCAGACGACCCGCAGGAAAACAAACCGATTGACAAAAAGCACAAGATGTACGGACAACTGTTTACCGCCTTGCGTAATCATATCATCGAGGCCGGTGCCGCAGCTTGGCAGAAGTATCCGGTTGAACACATGATGGACGATGATGGTTAGCCCCGCGATTTATCACGGGCTTCGGACCGCTGCCGTGTCGCTCCCGATGGACATGGGACTAAACAAAGAAAGGAAAAGAAAATTCGTATCTTTCGCACGATAGTTTTATCAATCGTTTTGTTGTCGAGCTTTTCGACAGCGAGCGCCCACACAATCTTGGTGGAGGCGGAGGGCTTCGATAACCTGGGCGGCTGGGTGGTTGACCAGCAGTTTATGGACCAGATGGGTTCGCCCTATGTTTTGGCGCACGGCTTAGGGCAGCCGGTCACGGACGCTACCACGAGCGTTGCTTTGCCTGCCACCGGCCGATATCGAGTGTGGGTCCGCACGCGGGATTGGGTCGCGACATGGGCTGCGCCCGGCGCACCGGGCAAATTCCAACTGCTCATCAATAATAAGCCGTTGAAAAACATCTTCGGCACTGAGGGAGCCGACTGGCACTGGCAGGATGGTGGAACGGTCGAGATAGACAAAAAACAAGTCACGCTGGCGCTGCATGATTTGACCGGCTTCGAAGGCCGATGCGATGCGATTGTATTTACCACTAATATGGACTTTATTCCGCCGAACCAAGGTAAGGAAATGGCAGCCTTTCGCCTAAAGACACTGGGCCTGCCAAAAAAACCTGAAGACGCCGGCCGGTTCGACCTTGTCGTGGTCGGCGGCGGTATAGCAGGCACCTGCACCGCGGTCTCGGCAGCCCGACTTGGATTGCAGGTGGCATTGATACAGGACCGTCCCGTGCTCGGCGGCAATAACAGCTCCGATGTCCGCGTGCACCTGGGCGGCAAGATAAATCTGCTGCCATATCCAGCCTTGGGAAATATCGTCAATGAGCTTGACTCCGGCCACCACGGCAACGCCAGAGAGGCTCAATTTTACGATGACCAGAAAAAATTGCGAGTTGTGCAGGAAGAGGAAAACATCCATTTGTTTCTTAACATGCACGTCAACCAGGTAGAGAAAAAGGGCGACCGCATCGTTGCGGTCGTCGCCAAACACACCAGAATCGGTAAGGAGCTCCGCTTTGTCGCACCTTTATTTACCGACTGCACTGGCGATGGCACTATTGGCTTTTTGGCAGGAGCCCACTGGCGTATGGGACGCGAAAGCCAAAGCCAAAGCGGTGAATCTCTGGCACCGGAAAAGCCCGACAAGATGACACTGGGCACATCGGTAATGTGGTACTCTGTCGAAAACGATGAGCCTATATCTTTTCCAGAATGTCCCTGGGCCCTTCAGTTTACCGAGAAGACCTGCCAGGATGCCACCATGGGCAACTGGGACTGGGAGACAGGCTTGCATCGTGACACGATAGCCGAAGCCGAGCATATCCGCGACCACATGTTTCGTGCTATCTACGGCAACTGGGCTTTTCAGAAAAACAACAGCCGAGACAAAGCAAAATACGCCAATAGAAAGCTGGCCTGGATAGCCTATATAGGCGGCAAACGCGAATCCCGCCGACTCCTCGGTGACGTCATCCTGCAGCAGCAGGATATCCAGCAAAACAGAGAATTTCCTGATGCGTTTGTCCCCACCACCTGGTCGATTGACCTGCATTATCCCCATCCTAAGAATAGCAAGCTCTTCCCAGGCCAGGAATTCCGGTCGGTCGCCAGACATACCCATATCCAGCCGTATCCTATACCGTATCGTTGTCTTTATTCTCGCTACATCGAGAATTTGTTTATGGCAGGTCGCGACATCAGTGTCACGCACGTGGCGTTGGGGACTGTTCGGGTGATGCGAACCTGCGGCATGATGGGCGAAGTCGTCGGCTTGGCTGCGTCACTGTGCAAAAAATATAATACTACGCCCCGAGGTGTCTATCAGCATCACTTAGCTGAGCTGAAAGAATTAGCCAAACGCGGCGTGGGAAAGAGTAAGCCCATCGAGTCGGTCGAAATGGTCTTTCCCGGTGCCGACTGGCAGCAGGCAACTGCCGAGTCACAGGGCCTGGACTCAAACCGGCTCGAAGCCACCGTATCCTATCTGCGAGACAATTCCGGGCCGGATGGAGTCAATGAGCTGGTCATTATCCGTAACGGCTATATGATATGGAAAGGGTCCAACATCGACAAAGTACACGGCGTCTGGTCGCTTACCAAGTCCTTTACCAGCACTGTGCTGGGACTACTCATCGACGATGGCAAAGCGACGCTCGAAACCCTCGTCAAGGATTATGTGCTCAGTATGACCAAGACGTACCCCACGGTGACGCTGGGGCATTTTGCTACCATGACGAGCGGCTACTACGCGGTCGGTGACGAGCCTCGCGGCGGCTACAAACATGGGCCAAGCCGTACACCGTTCCTTCCCTGCGAAGAACCCCTTTTTCCACCGGGCACCAAATATGCCTATTGGGATTCAGCAATGAATCAGTTCGCTAACACTCTGATCCGTATAGCTGGTGAGCCTATCGAGGAGCTGTTTAAGCGTAGAATCGCTGAGCCTATCGGCATGAATCCCAGCAAGTGGCGTTGGGGAGATTTCGGGGAGGTTGACGGCATTGTGGTAAATGGCGGCTCAGGAAACCAAAACAAACACATTTTTATTTCTGCCCGCGAATTAGCTCGTTTCGGTCATCTGTTTCTAAACCGAGGCCTCTGGAATGGCAGACAATTGATAAGTCAGTCATGGGTCGATACTGCGACAAAAGCACATGTGCCGGCATCTTTGCCATTGGAGCAATTAAGCGGCGCCGACGGGAGGGGAGTGTATGGTTTCAACTGGTGGACAAATGGCGTCAAGCCGGATGGCCAACGCAAATGGCCCGATGCTCAAGCCGGAACCTATGCAGCCAGCGGGTATAACAATAATGACATGTTCGTCATCCCCGAATGGAACATGGTCATTGTCAGGCTGGGTCTTGACGAGAGGCAGAAGAAGATAACTGATGCTATTTATAATGCCTTCCTGCAAAAAGTTGGTCTGGCAATCAAGGGCACTGATAGTGGCAATTCCGCATCAGAAAGTGCACATCACTATCTTAAAGGTGAGCAAAACACATCCTACCCGCCCTTTAAAAAGGCTCTGGAGAATGGGCGTCTGGCCAACGAAGGATTTATTCGCTGCCGGAATTTAGTCAAAGGCTGGCTCAAATATGCTGACCCAAAGACCGGCCTTATCCCCAGAAACCTCAAGCGCGACAGGGACATCTGGAACGCTAAGGATAGCGCTGCAGACAACTATCCGTTTATGGTGCTCACCACTGCTATCACCGACCGACCACTTTTCGAGGGAGGAATGCTCGATATGCTCCACATGGAAACGAAACTCACATCTCGCATTGGTGCGATGCCGGATACATACTCTTTTTCCAAGCAAGGTTTCCGGGATGCTGAATCCGATCTTGGCGGGATTATCTTCGGCTCATCGGAATATATCAAAGACGGCTTGCTGCCGCTTACCGAATGGTTAGGCAAAAGTCCTTGGTCAGAGCGCATGCTGACCATTCTCGATGATATATGGAAGCACGCCCCCATTGAAACTAAATATGGGAAAATCGTTTCAACCAGCCAGGAAGTCAACGGCGAAATGCTGCAGGTGCTCTCTCGTGTTTACTGGATGACCGGCCGGAGAAGATATCTGCGATGGGCCATTCGCCTGGGCGATTATTACCTGCTGGATGGACACCACCCAACCAAAGACGCAGAGAAGTTGTCGCTGGACGACCACGGCTGCGAGATTGTCTCCGGACTTTGCGAATTATACGCAACGCTTCATTTTGCCGAGCCGCAGAAGAAGCGCGCCTACGAAAAGCCTATCCACGAAATGCTTGACCGGATTTTGGAGGTTGGAAGAGATGAGCATGGCCTTTTTTATAACTGGATAGAGCCGCAGACCGGCCGGCACACCGACAGCCTGACCGACAACTGGGGCTATAATCTAAACGGCTTCTACACCGTCTATCTTATCGACAAAACCGAGAGTTATCACCAGGCCGTCCGCAAGGCCCTGAGCAATCTGAACGAGCATTACAGAGACTATCAATGGGAAAGGGGCGGAGCCGATGGATATGCAGACTCCATCGAAGGTGCTATCAATCTGTACAATCGTGAGCCTGTCGGCTCGGTTGCGCAGTGGCTGGACAGCGAGATAAAGGTAATGTGGAATAAACAACAGCCAGATGGCGTCATCGAAGGCTGGCACGGTGACGGCAATTTTGCCAGAACTACTATCATGTACTGTCTGTGGAAAACTAAGGGCCTAACTATTGGACCCTGGCGAAAGGATGTTATTTTTGGAGCTATGCAGGATGGTGACGTGTTAAAGATAACTTTACGAGCCGAAAAACCATGGCAAGGCAAGCTCATCTTTGACACGCCACGTCACAAGACTATTATGAAGATGCCGCTCGATTGGCCACGCATCAATCAATTCCCCGAATGGTTCACCGTCGAAACCAAAAGACTTTATACGGTTTGCGACCTGAAATTCAATTCAAAACAAATATATACAGGTAGGCAGTTGCGTGAAGGTCTAACAATTGATTTAGAGCCCGGCACCGAATATTACTTGGTAGTCGAGTAGATGGGAAATACATTAAAAAAGAGAGAGACGAAGGTCCTCACTTTATATTTGACTTATGTTTTGTCCAGACTCGTCTCTCTTATTAGGTAATCTGTGCTGCACAGTTTGTCTATGTAAAATATGCAATATTTTTTGACGTATGGCTAATTAAATTTTAATTTTTTTTATGATGGGCAATAACGATATGATATGTGATACTGAAAGGGCGCTTCATTTTTTTTCAGCTCTTCGGCGGACTCGGCCAAGAACAAAAAGCGATCTTAAAAATTATGTTAAGGTCTTTCTGGGCATCGATATTCCCGATAAAAGGGTCTGCCCCGAACACAGCAGCCCTATGGATTACCTCTGGTACAGTTTCTCGGCTGACTTGCCCGATTCACGAATTACGAGTCACGAGCGACGAGCGACGGAAAATGCCGACTGCATCGTCTGGGCCAACCGAGCCGGTGGAAAGACCGAATTGGCTGCGGTCGCTACGCTTCTGGACTGCATCTTTAAGCCTAATTGCCAGGTCAGAATTCTGGGCGGCTCAGGTGAACAATCCGGCAGAATGTATGAATATCTGACCGGCTTTCTGCACAACGGCTTCGAAGAGAACTTGGCAGGACCTGCCCTTAAAAGAAAAAGCCGATTTGTCAACGGCTCAGCCGTCGAGGTCCTTACTCAGTCAGCGACCAGCGTCCGAGGCCAGCATGTTCAGAAACTCCGCTGTGACGAGGTTGAGCTTTTCGATGAGGATGTTTTCGCAGCAGCAAAATTTACTACCCATAGCACTGCAAATCTGGTAGCTGCTATGGATCTAATCAGTACAATGCATCGGCCTTATGGCCTAATGCAAAGAATCATCTCATCAGCAGGCGCCCCGCCCACTCGTCTCGGCGAAGGCCTCCGCCGTAGCGGGACAGGTGGCGGGGCTAAGCTTTTTAAGTGGTGCATCTGGGAAGTGATTGAGCGGTGCACAGATAGAAACTGCTCGCAATGTCCCTTATGGACAGATTGTCAGGGCAAAGCTAAGCGCGCTTGCGGTTATCTGAAAATAGACGATTGTATAACGCAGATGCGACGAGCAAGCAGGGCGGGCTGGGAAGCGGAGATGCTCTGCAAAAAACCTATGCTGGAAAACGTGGTCTTTGACGAGTTCGATCCTGATGTGCACATCCAGCCAGTCGATTATGATCCGAATTTGCCATTATACCGCACGCTTGATTTTGGTTTTGTAAATCCGTTTGTGTGCTTATGGATTCAGGTCGACAGCGACGGTGTTGTGCGAGTGATAGATGAATACGTGCGCAGCCGAGCTACGATTGATGTTCACGCAAACGAGATAAAGAGCCGAACGCCGTGCAGCGAAGAGCAGGTTGCAGCTACCTTTTGCGACCCAGCCGGTGCCGGCCTAAACGATGTCACCGGCACAAGTACCGTCCGGGAGCTGCGTGCACTGGGAATAGTGGTAAGATTTCGCCGGAGCAGCATTTTAGAGGGCATCGAGCTTATCCGCCGGGCGATACGCACCGGCGATGGCCAAAGCAGGCTTGTGATTTCACCGAGGTGTCCAAGGCTGATTGAGGCGATGCGGTGTTATCATTATCCTGAATCCGGAAATGCAGCTACTGAACTACCGCTAAAAGACGGCGTCTACGACCATCCCATCGACGCCCTGCGGTACTTTTTCATCAACTACAAACACCCCCAAAAAACCGCAGACCGGCGATATTAATATGTATTAACACAATATTAAAAAATTATTGACAAATATATTGATATAATTATAATAAAGTCAAGACATAACATTGACGAATAATATTTTAAGTCCTTATGTTATAAACAATTAAGAATGACAGAAATATTACTATAAATTTCATATATATATGACAAAATATAGCTGGATAAATTTCAAAATTAAATTGGATAGGCTTCCATGGTATGTCTGGATTAAGCTTGGCGAATGCGCGGCAAAGTGCGAGCAGATAAAGTCTATTCCACTTAAACCTCATAATAAAGAGCAACTTCACCGGATTTATCTGGCCAAGGGAGCTCACGCTACCACCGCAATCGAGGGTAACACCCTCTCTGAAGAGCAGGTCAAAGACTTGCTCGAAAAGAAGCTTAAACTGCCACCTTCAAAACAATATCTCGAGAAGGAAGTGAACAATATCATAGAAGCCTGTAATAAGATAGCTGTTGATGTTTTAAAGGGCGCTTTAAAAAAAATTACCGTGGAACAAATTTGCCAGTACAATAGCTACGTTCTCAGTAACGATGTCCCGCGCGATGAAGCTGCTGTGCCGGGTGTGATCAGAACCCACAATGTTGTAGTTGGCAATGTGTATAGAGCACCACCGGCCCAGGATGCGTCTATGCTTCTGGAAAAATTCTGTGATTGGATGAACGGAGGAGATTTTACCAATGAGCAATTACCGCTTCATTTTGCTATTATAAAATCTATTGCGGCCCACTTGTATATAGCATGGATACATCCATTTGGAGATGGTAACGGCAGAGTGGCAAGACTATTGGAATTTATGATACTGCTAAATTCAGGCGTGCCGTCGCCGGCTGCGCATCTGCTTAGCAACCACTATAACATGACTCGCGCAGAATATTATAGACAGTTGGACAAGGCAAGCAGAATAGGCGAACCGACGGAATTTTTCACGTACGCTATCGAAGGTTTTCTTGATGGTCTGCAGGAACAATTACAATATATACACGGACATATCGTGAGTGTTTGCTGGCGGGACTATATTTATGAGGTCTTTAGCACGCAGCACAGCAATAATACCATCAAACGAAGAAGAAAGCTGGCGATTAGAGTTTCAGAGCAAGGCGAGCCTGTTGATAAGAATAGTATTTTGTTGCTTATGAGCAAAGAATACAGGAACAAAACTGAAAGAACCCTTTCGCGCGATTTGAATGAGCTTGAAAAAATGGGATTAGTTATCAGAAAAAAAAGTATGTACACCGCCAACAAAGACTTGATTTTGCAGTTTCTTCCTTTTAGCACATCATAATAAGAACATCTTCACAGCACGAGCCTATTGGCGCCCTGCGATATTTTTTCGTCAACTACCGCCACAGCAGCAAAACTACAACCCGACAATATTAATCGTCGGATTAAATATTTAGCCCCCCAGTTTACTGGGGGGGAAAGATTCTAATTTATTGTGGAGTTTGTATTAAAAGCGCATAAAAAGACAGGGCTGAGGTGCGGAGGGAGAGGAAAAGCGAGATAACCTCAGCCCCGTTGAATGCTTCGCTATGTCAATTCTATCAAAATATACTTTTTTCACCCAAGAAAGTTCATCTCTCGCTTCTAATTCTGTTAGGATTTTACAATACAATCCAAATAATTACAAGCAAAATTTCAGATTTGGTTGACAATCTGCCGATATTTGGCCTTGATTCTTGGCTAAAAAATGTCATAATTGCCCAAAACAAATAGACTTGAAGCAAATATTTATACAAACATTTTTTTGAACAAAAATTATGAAGGAGCTCGAATATTATGAGGAACATAAAGCTCGCAATATTGCCAATTCTAATAGTATCAGCATTAGTATTAAGCGGCTGTCAGAAAAAACAGCCTCCAGCAGAACCCGAGGCTGAACCTGAATCACAAGCCCAGAAAGAGACGATTGAATCGCCATCACCGCCAAAGAGCAATCCCAAGGTTGTAAAGGTTGCTACAGAGGTGGCCGAAGCCTGGCTTAAGACCGTGGATAGCGGAGACTACGACAAAAGCTGGAATGAAGCGGCTGAGTATTTCAAAAATGTTGTGTCCAAAAAGAGCTGGCAAAAATCCACGGAGGCATTTAGAAAACCTCTGGGCAAATTGGTCCAACGAAAGCTCAAATCGGCGCTATCGACAAGCTCAGCTCCGGGAGCACCGGACGGCATGTACGTGATAATTCAATACGACAGCAGCTTTGAAAACAAAAAATCCGCTGTCGAGACGGTGACGCCGATGATGGATAAAGACGGCAAATGGCGAGTCTCCGGCTATTACATCAAGTAAGGTGTTCTCCGCACATCATCGGATGAACGATTGACACAGCCCGACGTATGTTACTTTATGATAGTGAAAGGACTAAAGATGAGCAGATCTACAATTAAGATCGTTGCGCTATCTCTCTGCGTTCTGCTCGCAATGCGGACAAAGGCAGAACGAGGAAGTGATCCTGATGTCAAGAATAAGGTGAACGATGTGAAAATCGCCGTAAATGAACTTAACATAAACGATAAAGCCCTTGAATTGCGATATACAATCAGGAATGATTCCAAAAAAGATATTTGGATATGCGACAACGTTGATGTGTGGGGCAATTGGGATTTTGAGGTGTACTTGGCCGAAGACGGCCTTACCCTCCTGATAAGGAGACGACTTGATGTTCCATTCCAGGTTTGGGCGGAGTTACCTTGTGGTAGGTACGTTCGTTTGCGCCCAGGTGAAGAGCGGGTTGAATCACTGTTTCTTAGCCTACCTGTTTACCGCCGCAGTGTGTTTTGGGGTGGACGAGGCGGACGGCGGTCACAGGGCACTGAATATGCCATACGCCTTGATATCGAAATCGGTTTCTATGAGGAAGACCTGCCTCGGATAGTTCGTGATTTCCTTGCAGAAGGTGAAAAGAAAATAAGTGATACGAGCCCCAATGACGATCTGGCCATTGTTATTAAAGACTTCTTTGGAGGATTGTTGGGCTTTAATGGGTGCAATGAAGGCCTGAATATGAGCGAACAGGTTTTGATCCATTATTCCGGCCAGACCCTTAAGGGAGAGCAGGTTTTACGGATTACGGTCGATGGCCTTCACATCCCATACAAAGAAGAGGAGGAGTGGTCAAAGCCCACGCCCCCTGATCTGAGCCGCTGTAAAAGCATTAAGATTCGGTATCAACCATCAATGCTGGATTACTTTTTTCCTTATGCTGCTGAGGGTAACCTCCTGAGCCCCGAGGAGACACAGTGTTTGCGGTCCTTGAGAAACATAGTTTCGACTGATCAGGAAGGCCTGAAAGCCCTTGCGCATGATGTAAACAACGTGTCTTGGGGTGGAATTACAAGGGCGTCTTACAGTGGAATTGTCACTGAACGAAATATGGCTCATGTGGTCTGCTATTGTGATAGTGAGCGTCTGCCGTCCTTTACGATATATAATAACGAGACCATTGTAACCGAGGAAAAACGATTCATGTACCCCAAAGGCTTAACAAGCCTTAAGAGGCTCACGCTGCCTATAAAGCCATTTATGTTGCGAGCAGAGTGTGCACGCAATCTTAGAATCCTCTGGAATAGGTTTCATTCTTACTACATGATTGAGACAATTGAAAAGGCATATCCGGCACCAACTGAATGGTGTGATACCATAGTGCGTGCCTATCAAAAGCTAAGCATGAACGATAAGTATGTTAAGGGTCCCTTTGTGTGTCCTTGTGCTGGCGAAGGAAAATGCCATTACGCCATGAATCCAAATTGCAAATATAAATCTTCACCGAACAAAGTGCTTTTATTCGAGACGAAAGCGGGCTGGAATCAGCACGGCGGCCTTGAGCTGTTTACTTTCGATAACCACGACCCACGCGGTGGCTGTGTTCTATTAAATGATGGCACAGTAAAGTTCATACGCACCAAGGAAGAGCTCCATCAGCTTCGATGGAATCCTATTAGCCAAAAACCTGCTGATGTGGAAAAACCACGCAAGGGACAATCTGAAAAAGATAAAAGTATAATTCAGAAAAGGACAAAAATGCCGTACGAAGTGGTAAAGAGTGACGAGCAATGGCGGCGGATACTTACGCCCGAACAGTATAGAATCACCCGACAAAAAGGCACCGAAAGGGCCTTCACCGGCAAATACTACAACTTTATGGGAGAAGGTAAATACTTATGCGTATGCTGCGGTAATGAGCTATTCAGCTCTGAAACAAAGTTCATCTCCGGAAGTGGCTGGCCGAGCTTCTACCAACCAACAGCAGAAGAGAATATCGGGAAGGCTCCGGATAATAGCATGTCTATGACAAGGACGGAGGTAAAGTGCAGCCGATGTGGCGCTCATCTTGGCCATGTTTTTCAAGATGGTCCGCCGCCGACCGGCCTGCGTTATTGCATCAACTCAGCCGCTCTAAAGTTCGTTCGGAAAAAATAATGCAGGGTATGCAATTGACGAAACAGCTTTTGTAAACTATCCTAATCTATAAAAAGAACAGGCTCACAAGCTAAAAAAGTAGCGAGAAAATGGGCTACCATAAGGTAATAATCGGTGATTCAAGAAAAATGCACGAAGTGAAGGATGAGTCCGTGCATCTGATTATTACATCGCCGCCATACTGGCAATTGAAAGATTATGGACCAAAAGAGCAAATTGGATACAACGACAGCTATGAGAAGTATATAAACAATCTAAACTTGGTCTGGAACCAATGCCATCGGGTACTTCACAAAGGATGTCGCCTGTGCGTCAATATTGGCGATCAATTTGCCCGATCTGTCTATTATGGCAGGTATAAGATTATCCCAATTCGGACAGAGATTATTAAGTTTTGTGAGACTATAGGTTTTGACTATATGGGGGCAATCATCTGGCAAAAAGTCACTACCTGCAATACTACTGGTGGTGCAACGGTAATGGGTTCCTTCCCTTATCCCAGAAATGGAATCATCAAATTAGATTATGAATTTATCCTGATATTTAAAAAATTAGGCGTGTCTCCAAAAGTATCAAAAGAAATAAAGGAAAAATCAAAGCTCTCCCAGAAAGAATGGAACGAATATTTTTACGGACATTGGAACTTTAGCGGCGTGAAACAGGATAAGCACATAGCACCATTCCCGGAAGAGTTACCGAAAAGATTGATTAAAATGTTTAGTTTCATCGGAGATTTAATTCTCGATCCATTCCTTGGAAGTGGGACGACATCAGTGGCGGCTCTCAAAGTCCTGAGAAACTCGATAGGCTATGAAATAAATAAAGAGTATTTGAATACTATTAAAAACAGACTGGCAGAAAATACAGGCATCTTTGAGAAGGATAATATAGTCGAGTTTGTCAAACAGGAGCTAAAATTTGCAGACTTCACAAAAGAGATTCAAAACCTTCCGTATGTTTTTAAGGACCCTGTAAAATTTGAACGTAAGATTGACCCAAAACTTTTGAGATTTGGTTCGCGAATTGACGGCAAAGAAACAGATAAAGAAAGATACTACATGGTTAAAAAGGTCATCTCCGCTTCAGAACTTATCCTGGATACAGGGGCAAAAATAAATCTGATCGGAGTAAAGCCAAACGGAAAAAGACAAAAAGAGGCTATCCGTTTCCTTGGGAATTTAACAAAGGGACAGAAAGTATTCTTGAGATTCGATGAGGCAAAGCATGATAAAGAAAATAATCTGCTTTGCTATCTATACTTGAAGAATAAAACGTTCGTCAACGCCCATCTTATCAAAAGTGGCTTTGTTAATGTGGATGCGACATTAGAATACAAGATGAAAAGAAAATTCATGGTTTTAGCTGCCAAGTGAATCATAGACAAATGAAGTTAAAACTCACCAATAATGAAATTAGGGCGTATATGGAAATTGAACCTACTGAATTTCCCAAATATACAACTCAGATTCTAAATCTGGCGAACCAAAACGTCCAAGGGACAAGGCCCAAAGTAGTCGGCCAGATGAGCGAACTAATCCAGCACTTTACAGGCAAAACATTGCCTGAATGGGAGAAATGGTATCTACAACAAAAACCTGATGCCATAAAAACAGCAACCGAAAAAATACTTCAAATGGTAAAAAATCTTAAAAATGCCACAGAGAAAATTGATAAAAATATGGTCGAAAAATGGGTTCGTGATTTAGTGATTGTCAAAACATTTATGGGCTTGAGATTTCAAGAAGCAGTTTTAAAAAAGGCAGCTGAAATAAAAGGTGTGGATTATCGTCTATCAGATTTCACAGAAGAATCAAAAGGAATTGACGGATATATAGGGGATATCCCTGTGTCAATAAAACCAAAGACTTACAAGATTAAAGCTGCTCTTCAAGAGGATATAGCAGTTAAGATCATATACTACGAAAAGATTAAAAGTGGAATTCAGGTAGATTATGGAGAGATCATAGAGTAATTAAAACAACTACTTTATATAATGGCGAATTAAGATTCCTTTGAATTTGCCTATCAATTTTTTTCAGCTATATTTTTAGGATTTTTGTGATGCTTAAAAGGACACATACTTGCGGGCAGCTTCGGCTGGATGATGCGGGTAAAAGGGTAACTTTGGCCGGCTGGGTCAAGTCCTATCGCGACCACGGCAACCTGGTCTTCATCGACCTGCGCGATAGATATGGCCTGACCCAATTAGTCTTTAATCCACAAACTCAGCCGGACGTCCACAAGATAGCACGGAAGATTCGCTGTGAATGGGTAATAGCAGCCGAAGGCACTGTTCAGCCAAGAAGCGAAGGTATGGCAAATCCGAAGCTTCCGACCGGCCAAATCGAAGTCTCTGTGCAGGAATTGGAAGTCCTCAATGTCTCCAAGACCCCGCCTTTTGAAATGGAGGGCGCCGAGAAGACAAACGAGGAGCTGCGCCTGGCCAGCAGATACATCGACCTTCGCAGACCTGAAATGCAGCAGCGACTCCATACACGTCATCGGGTCACCAAGATTGTGCGGGACTATTTCGACCGATTGGGCTTCTGGGAGATTGAGACGCCGATGCTTGCCAAGAGCACGCCGGAAGGAGCAAGAGATTTCCTCGTGCCCAGCAGACTGCATAAGAACTGCTTTTATGCCCTGCCGCAATCGCCACAGTTGTTTAAGCAAATCCTGATGGTCAGCGGCATCGATAAATACTTCCAGATAGTGCGGTGCTTCCGAGATGAAGACCCGCGGGCCGACCGACAGGCAGAGTTTACGCAGATAGACGTCGAGATGAGCTTCGTTGATACCAATGATGTCATCGGCGTACACGAAATTCTCATAGCAAAAATCTGGAAACAAATTCTCGATATTGATGTAGCTGCGCCGATACGGCGAATTGCCTACAACGATGCTATGGCTGATTACGGCACCGATAGGCCGGATTTGCGGTTCGATATGAAGCTAAAAGAATTATCCGATATCGCAAAACAAAGCACGTTCAAGGTCTTTACATCAGCAATCGAAAAGGGCGGAATCGTCAAGGGACTCTGCGCACCGGCAGGTGAAAAATATTCCAGAAGTGACATCGAAAAGACGCTCACCGACTTTGTAGCTGACTACGGTGCCAAGGGACTTGCCTGGATAAAGATAAAGGATGAAGACGGCAAACCAACATTTGTCGGTGGGCTTGGTAAATACTTCAGTACCGAATTACAGCAGCAAGTGATTCAGCGTTTCGAGGCAAAAGAGGGCGATCTACTTTTGTTCATCGCCGATGACGAACAAGCTACCAATAAGGCTTTAGCTCC
This sequence comes from uncultured Pirellulales bacterium, assembly GCA_964397675.1. Classification (GTDB taxonomy): domain Bacteria; phylum Planctomycetota; class Phycisphaerae; order Sedimentisphaerales; family Anaerobacaceae; genus CAYNKI01. The sequence continues at coordinate 10,382 of CAYNKI010000007.1, read as the reverse complement.
ATTGCGATGCAGAATTGCACGGGACTTGAAACTCTACGATGAAAACAGCTTTGAGTTTGTCTGGGTTGTGGGCTTTCCATTGTTTGAGTGGAACGAGGACCAAAAAAGATATGACTCACTACACCATCCATTCACCGCTCCTGTGCCGGAGGATTTGGAAAAGCTCGACACCGACCCAGCCGACGTTCTTTCACAGGCGTACGACATCGTGGTCAACGGCTGTGAAATCGGCGGCGGTAGCATTCGTATTCACGATACAAAAGTGCAGCAGAAAGTCTTTGAACTGCTTAACATCTCAAAACAGCAGGCAGAACAACAATTCGGGTTTTTCTTAAGAGCTTTAGAATACGGCGCGCCGCCGCACGGCGGTATTGCAATTGGTCTTGATAGATTGATTATGTTGCTCACAGGCACCGATAATATTCGAGATGTCATTGCATTTCCGAAAACGCAGCGAGGCCAGTGTCTGTTGACCGATGCGCCCAGCGAGGTAGACCCAAAACAGCTTGAGGAGCTTTCTCTGCGAACGCAAAGACATTCGCGCGCAATCGAACAGGAGGAAAAACCGGCGTGAAATGTGAACACCACATAAAACGTTTGGAAAAACTCCGCGATTTTCAGGGGGGATAAAATGCTGGCATTGGCACAAAACTGGGAAATGACAGCTTGGCTTGTGGGTATAGCTATATTGATAGGTTCGATAGGACACCTGTTCGTCTTTGAAATATTATTAAAACTCGCTCAACGAACCGAAAGCATAATTGATGAATCTCTAACAAAGCGCTGCTATCGACCGTTACAATGGACCGTGATTGCCTTTTTAGTTCGCTTGGTTCTACCAGAGACACTGCCTCAACAAAACCTTGCCACTGTAAACCACATCCTAAGTTTGTTGCTTATAGGCTTGGTATCGTGGCTATTGATTAAAACTGTCTATGTTTTAGAGGATTATATTGTCAGCCGTTTCGAAGTTGCAGTAAAAGATAACCTCAGAGCTCGCAAAATTCATACTCAGTTGAGGGTTGTAAAGCGAATAGCAGTTGTTCTGATAACTATTGTTGCATTGGCAACTATGTTGATGACCTTTCCCAAAGTTCGACAGCTCGGCACGACTATCCTTGCATCAGCCGGAATCATTGGCATCGTCGTCGGAATGGCTGCTCAGCGAACCATAGGAACCTTTATAGCTGGTCTTCAGATCGCTATTACTCAGCCAATTCGTGTAGATGATGTAGTTATAGTCGAAAATGAATGGGGCCGAATCGAAGAAATAACTTTAACCTATGTGGTCGTTAAGATTTGGGACCTTAGGCGTTTAATCGTCCCTATTACCTATTTTATTGAAAAACCATTTCAAAACTGGACTCGTGTCACCGCGGATATTCTTGGCACCGTATACATCTACGTTGACTACACGGTTCCTGTCGACTCTGTTAGAGAAGAGCTCCAACGCGTCCTGAAAGAGTCAGAGCATTGGGATGGTAAGGTTTGTGTCCTGCAGGTTACTAATACTTCTGAGCAAACAGTTGAGTTACGGGCCCTTATGAGCGCTGCAGACGCATCAACTGCGTGGAGTCTGCGTTGCGAGGTCAGAGAAAAGCTGATAGATTTTATGAAGAAAAAGTATCCCCAGGCCTTGCCAAAATTAAGAGCCGAACTTTACCAGAGAACCCCCAGTGAGGGTTCCCGCAAGGCGGGGTTCCAAACTGGGGGCTAAAAAAATATTTAGCCCCACGTTTTACGTGGGGTTTTAGAGACGAAAAACTGGAATCTATGCGAATTAAACTAAAACATATTTGGCAAAGGCTTTTGAAGCTTTTAAGATTAAGGCCTCTTTCGTTAGCGAAGAAATGTCAGTTGATGTTTGGGGTGGCGGTAGTTTTTACCTTAGCACTTGCACTGCTTCTGCCCTATATCTGGATGCGCAAGCTCACCCAAAAAGCCTCTTTAGATGCCGGAGGAGCCGAAGCTGAGATGCTGCTACGTCAGCACTATCAATTCAAGACATGGAACGTGCCGGATGTAAACAACCCTGAGATGCGATGGATCCGCTTCACAGAAGACAACAAAAAACAACGCCAGCAACTAACCGACCAACAGAAACAGATGATTGAATCCTTAAAAACTGAAGAGAGCAGAAATGAAATAATCAATTTTGAAAAGAAAGACGGCGTTGCTCAAAGCAATTATGTGAGAATTTTCAAGGCAACTGATAACTGTATAAGTTGTCATAATCCACAGGGTTCTGGCAGCGCTTTTTCTCCAAACGAGCTAATAGGTGCACTGGTTATTCAACACCCGGCGGGCGAAATCAGTAAAAGAACCCTTCTAAATTGGGTTTGGATAAGCGTGGCTGGACTAATAGCAGGGACAGGTGCAATCATTGCGTTTTATTGGATCACTCAGCGAGTGATTCTTCGGCCTATCAGACAGCTCAGAGCAATTGCAAATAATGTTGCTGAGGGCAATCTCGATATAAGAAGTAAAATTGTGACCGGAGACGAATATGAGAAACTCGCCGATGCATTCAACAATATGCTGGACGGCCTACAGGGGGCGCAGGAAAAATTGCGACAGGCAAACAAACAGCTCGATGCCAAAATAGCAGAGCTATCCGAGCGAAATATTGAGCTATTCAAGGCTAATAAAATAAAGAATGAATTCTTAGCCAACATTTCCCATGAGTTTAGAACACCGCTCAATGCGATACTTGGCTTTGCGCAAGTTCTACGGGAGAAGCCCGGACTTCTGAGAAAAGACAAAGCCAGAAGATACGCTGAGAATATTGTAACAAGTGGAAATAGACTCTTGAACATGATCAATGACCTGCTGGATTTGGCAAAAACAAGAGCTGGGAAAATGGAATTGCACATAGAAAAGACCTCGGTGAGCGAGCTTGCCAAAGCAGCGGTGGCATCTTTTTCGTTGCAGACAAGGAAAAAGAAGATAAAAGTCGAAGTGATAACCGATCCTGAGTTGCCTGTTCTTATGACAGATGTCGGCAAGGTCCAGCAGATACTGCATAATTTTCTAAGTAACGCTGCAAAGTTCACCCCGTCGCGGGGAAGAATTGAGATTCGAGCAGGCTTCGCCCCACCTGATAGTTCAACCAATGCTCGCTCAGACTCAATTGGTGTGGAGCTGCCAACCAGCCGGATGATACGCATCGCCGTAACTGATACGGGCTGCGGTATTGCAGAAGACGACAGGGGAAAAATATTTGAAAAATTTCGGCAGGTCGATGGCTCCATAACACGCCAATCTGCCGGCAGCGGCCTGGGACTTACTATCAGCAAGGAGTTAGCTACAATGCTCGCGGGCAATATCGGCTTAGAAAGTGATCTGGGCAAAGGCTCAACCTTCTGGCTTGATATCCCCGTTACACTCGATAAAGAGGTAAAAACCTAAATATTTAACCCCCCAGTTTACTGGGGGGTTCAGAAAGTTTTTTTTAAGGTCAATATTATGCGTCTTAGAACTTTATTTTTTCTTTTTTGTGTTAGTGTCGAAGCTTTCGCAGTAGTGCCCACCGATAAAACACATCCATTTTCGGTTCACGATATGTTGGCGATGGATAGAATCTCCGACCCGCAGGTTTCGCCGGATGGCAAATGGGTTGTTTTTGTGCTGCGCAATACGGATATCGAAGCGAATAAAGGCCGAACCGACCTATGGCTCGTAGGCAGCGATGGGACAAAACTGAGGCAATTGACAACTCATCCGGAAGCCGATACAAATCCGCGATGGGCAGCGGATAGCAAAACGATATTTTTTATCTCCAGCAGATCAGACTCGTCGCAGATTTGGCGAATCCGAATCGACGGCGGAGAAGCTGAACAAATCACGGACCAGACTCTTGATGTGTCAAATTTAGTGGTATCACCTGATGGAAAGCACATCGCTTTTACAATGGAGGTTTTCCCCGACTGTAACGCAGCATCAACAAAGACTCGACTTGATGAAATTGAAAATAGAACAGCAACCGGCCAAATCTACGACCGCATCTTTGTCCGGCACTGGGATACATGGAAAGATGGCCGACGCTCACACTTATTCGTGTTGCCCTCTGCAGGGGGCGATGCAGTTGATGTGATGGAAGGTATGGACGCTGACACTCCATCTAAACCATTTGGCGGGCCGGAAGAAATCACGTTCACTCCGGACAGCAAAGGCGTTATTTTTACCGCCCGTGATGTGGACAGAAAAGAACCATGGTCGACCGACTTCGACCTCTATTTAGCACCCATTGACGGCTCTGAACCGCCCAAATGTTTGACTGAAAAAAATGAAGCATGGGACACGCACCCTATTTTCTCGCCGGATGGTAAGACCTTGGCTTACTTAGCGATGGCCAGGCCTGGTTACGAGTCCGACCGCTTTCGTGTTGTCCTGCGGTCCTGGTCTGATGGTAAAAGATTAACCGCAGAGAGCGCAAAGACCGCCGAGAATAAATTTATAATTAAAAACTCTGCGTACTCCGCAGTCTCTGCGGTAAATAAGGAACGCGTTTTGACAGAAGATTGGGACCGCAGTCCGTCGGCGCTGGCCTGGTCAGCCGACAGCAAAATCGTCTATGCCACCGCAGCTAATACGGGCCAAAGGTCGATGTTCGCTATTGATACTAAGACCGGCAACGTCCGTACAATCGTCAAATACGGCAGCGTCAGCTCACCCAGCGTGGCAAACGACAGAATTATTTATGCTTTAAATAATATAAGCTCGCCGGTAGAGCTATATTCAGTTAAATCCGATGGCAGTGATGTCAGCAAAATCACCAATATCAACGCAGAAAAAATCGCTGCTGTCCGTATGGGAGAATACGAGCAGTTTGCATTCGGCGGATGGAATGACGAAACCGTTTATTGCTATGTGGTCAAACCCATAGATTTTGAGCTTGGTAAAAAATATCCGGTAGCCTTTCTGATTCACGGAGGGCCTCAAGGTTCTTTTGGTAATACTTTTCACTACCGCTGGAATCCACAAGTCTATGCAGGAGCAGGCTACGCTGCGGTAATGGTAGATTTCCACGGCTCGACCGGTTACGGGCAGACATTTTGCGATTCCATCCGAGGCGACTGGGGCGGAAAACCACTCGAAGACTTAAAGAAAGGATTGGCCGCTGCGCTGGAGCGGTATCCCTGGATGGATGGTGAAAGAGTAGCTGCCCTTGGTGCCTCTTTCGGCGGCTATATGATTAACTGGATTGCGGGCAATTGGCCGGACCGATTTCGCTGCCTGGTCAATCACGATGGCAACCTTGACGAGCGGATGGCCTACTTTGATACCGAAGAGCTATGGTTTCCTGAGTGGGACCACGTTGGAACGCCCTGGGACAATCCTGAAGGCTACGAAAAACACAATCCGGCAAATTTTGTCAAGGACTGGAGAACGCCGATGTTGGTCATCCACGGGGCGCTGGACTTTCGGGTGGCCGATACACAGGGACTTGGCACCTTTAATGTGCTGCAGCGGCGGGGGATTCCCAGCAAATTGCTGTACTTTCCTGACGAAAGCCACTGGGTGCAAAAACCGGCAAATTCGGTCCTCTGGCACGAAACAGTACTGGCCTGGCTTGAACAATGGCTAAAAAAATAGCGTCCGTGACAGGTGCAAAAGCAGTTAAGCTACACTTTACGAGCAATGATGGATAAAATGTGCGCGTATGGTTGTTTCGAGGATATGCAGAAAAAGGTGGCGGGATTGCACAGAGAGTAATAGAAAAATTTTACCATATTTGCGTTTTAAGTATTTGTTATAAACTGTACAATATAAAACACCTTGTGTTTTTCAACTCGAAAGAAAAAGTATGCGGAAATACCAAAACAACTATGCCTTTATAGACGGCAACAATTTATATCAATCCATACGCGAGCAGAAATGGATTCTTGATTACAAACGTTTTAGAAAATATTTATACGACCAGTATGGTGTTACTAATGCTTTTCTATTTATTGGTTATATTGACACAAACGAAAACCTCTATACAGCATTGCAAAAACAGGGATATATTTTAGTTTTTAGGCCAACTTTGCGGCTAAGTGATGGCAGACGAAAAGGCAATGTTGATACCGAACTGGTACTCTACGCCATGATTGAATATCCCAATTATGAGAAGGCCATTATTGTAGCGGGGGACGGTGATTACTATTGTTTAATTGAATATCTTAAGAAACAGGACAAGCTATTGAGGCTTCTCGTTCCAAACCAATACAAATATTCATCGTTGTTAAGAAAATTTACTCCAAATATTGCTTTTCTGAACCAAATGAAAGCCAAACTGGAATACAAGGAAAGATAAAAAAAAGAGAGGCATTGCCGCGGGACGGAACCCTTTGGCCAACCTCTCATCGTAATCTCTGCATATAATACGTAGTATAAACCTACTTTGTTCCTATATTAAATATATGGTAAATGTCGGCAAAAATCAAGGAAAAAATCTAACAATATCATATTTTGTCGGATTTTTACCCGATTTTCTCGGATTGGACCTTCGATTTTCCCCGAATTTCAAGGCTTTCTCACAGTTTTATCAGATTATTTCATATTTTGTCAGATTGTGTTGGATTTTATCAGACAGATCGACCTTACCAGCCTCAAATCAAACTCTGCATGCCAAACCACCGTTTATCCTTCTGATAATCGTTGATTTCACCTTATCTGAGAGCATAGTCCAATCCTCTATAATTCGCCGCAGTTCAACATGTTTGGTCAACAGTACTATTTGACCTGCTCGGTACCTGCGATATAATAGCTTGCGAGTTTATCTAAAAGGAAAGTGTTCTGATGGCAATAAAGTTTGTAAGAGCGATTTTTCCCGGGTCGTTCGACCCGATTACAAACGGGCATCTTGATGTAATCGAACGCGGCTTGAAACTGTTTGACGAGCTTATAATTGCGGTCGGCAGAAGCCCAATCAAAAACCAGCTATTCAGCCCTAAAGAGCGCGTCGAGATGATAGAAGAGATCATCGGCCAAAGAAAAATGGCCGGCGTCTTGGTCGAAAGTTTTGACGGACTAACAGTTGAATATGCAACGAAAAAAAAGGCGGATGTCATCCTGCGTGGCCTTAGAAGCCTTACCGACGTTCAGTATGAGTTCCAGCTTGCTATGACCAACCGAGCTGTGGCCGGGATAGAGACTATCTTCGTTATGACAAGCGAACAGTATGGCTTTACCAGCTCTACTCTGATTCGCGAAGTGGCCTCATTGGGTGGCGACCTCTCGAATCTTATTCCAGAAAATGTCCATAATCGTTTGCGACAACGCTTCAAAAGCGTGAAGCGTGAAGAGTGAAGTGAAATACGAGATACGCTTCACGAGATACGAGATATGTTCACGGTTAGTGTCGAAACTCGCTTTCGTGCATCACATCAGTTGATTCTGCCGGACGGCTCAAAAGAATCCGCGCATTATCATAACTGGTCAGTTATCGCTGAGGTCAGTTCAGCTTCGCTCAACGATATGGGAGTTGTGATAGACTTTCACCAGTTCAAAGCTGCAGTCGATAATATCATTGCAGAGTTTGACAATAAATCCTTAGGCAAAATCGACTATTTTCAACGGAACAATCCATCGGCTGAGAACGTAGCAAAGTATATACATAAAAAACTCAAGCCTAAGCTGCCTAAAGGGCTAAAGTTACAAAATATCAAGGTGTTCGAGAAACCTGGCTGTTCGGCAAAATTCAGCGAATAAGGCTGTAGCAGCTTGTAAAATTTGTCGATACTTTCACAGATGAGCCGACCCACTGTTGCCGGAGCAGCAGTGCTATGGTATAATAACAAAAAATCAAGGATCTAGTATGCAATGTCAGATTTGTAACAAAAGAACAGCAACTATTCACCTGACTGAGATTACTGAGGGATTGCGCACTGAGATGCACCTGTGTGAACAATGCGCTATCGAGCAGGGCATAGCAGCCAAGAGTCAGGTCTCAATAAATGAGCTGCTCAGCGGTTTACTTGCTGTCCAGCCGAGTGATGATGAGCTGTTTGGTCCTTCAGAGCAGAAGAATAGTTGCCCCCACTGTGGCTTTACACTGGATCAGTTCCGCAAGGAAGGGGTCTTGGGCTGTCCCTATGATTATGAGCTTTTTGAGAAATCACTGCTGCCACTTATCGAGAGAGCACATAACGGCAAAACAAACCACTGTGGCAAGGTCCCTTCAAAGACGCCACAGGACATGAAGAAGCAAATAGAACACTTAAACCTGCGTCAACAACTGGAGGCTGCGGTGCGGAATGAAGATTATGAGCAAGCAGCAAAGTTGAGAGATAAAATAAATCAACTCGAAAAGTAAGAGCGCAATACGACATACGACATACGAATATGAAACTGACCGACATAAGTAGCGATATAAATGAATGGTTTAGTGGTTCAGGGCCGTTAGGTGACATCGTTGTATCTTCGCGGATTCGTCTGGCCAGGAACCTCGCTGGCCATAAATTCTTGAGCCGCTGCTCAACCGCTGAAAAATCTAAAATCCTTGAGAAGCTTAAAGATGTTCTGATGTCGCTCAAGCTTGGCGAAAAAATCTTCTATATCAGCGTGGATAAGAATTCCGCTTTGAACAGAGATTTTTTGGTGGAAAGACATCTTATCAGCAGACACCACGCTGCAGGCCGCGGCCCACGTGGTGTCGTTATCGCCCAACGGGAATTTTTCACCGCTATGATTAATGAGGAGGACCACTTGCGAATGCAAGTGTTAAAAGCCGGCTGTCAGCTATCTGAATGTGCTAAACAGATAAATCATATCGATGATATGATAGAGCAGAAGGTTAGCTTCGCCTTCAGTCCTCGCTTTGGATACCTGACTGCCTGCCCCACCAATCTGGGCACAGGGGTAAGGTGCTCGGTAATGCTGCATCTGCCTGCTATGAAGATGACAGGCCAAATAGAAAAGTTCTTCAACGCTGCAAAAGATATGGGCCTGGCTGTGAGGGGACTCTTCGGAGAAGGCACAGAGGCGACGAGCGATTTGTATCAAATATCTAACCAGGTAACCCTTGGCGTCTCAGAAAAGACCATCGTTTCGGAATTTGAAAAAACCACAATTCCAGAGATAGTCGAGTATGAAAATGCAGCGAGAAATGAGCTGCTCTCAAAGCAAACTGCCACACTCGATGATAAGATTTCTCGAGCGATGGCACTACTACAAAATGCCCATTTGATAAGTTCACATGAGGCGTTGTTGTTACTCAGCCATTTGAGGCTGGGTATTAATATGCACCAGCATATGGGAGCTTCAACTCCTGCTATAAAAAGGCTTTGCACGCTGGTTAGCACTAAAGATAAGGACAAAAGCCTTACAATCGCGACTATAAACCGGCTGTTTATGCTAACGCTGCCGGCCCATCTGCAGTTAAACTACGGAAAATCGCTGGATTCCACACATCGAGATGCGCTGCGAGCCCAAATCATCCGCTCAGCCCTGAATCAGGAAACATAAATTAGTTGATAAGTGAATTAGAGAATTAGCGAATTAGAAAACTCGTCCGCCGAGGTGGATTAATTACCATTTAACTAATCAACTAATTCACTTTATTACCTGCCAAAATGGCACAATGAATGGACAATCAAAAGGCTATTGCTATACAGGCAGGAATCAAAAAACGCCAATAGAAATACCTAACTTGTTTACATTCAAGGCGTTAAGTGGTCTGAGCCAACCTATCTAAACAACTGGCACGCCTTTTGCACATTTGTTTCATTGCGACAGCAGCAGACAATATAAATATATAATACACGAAAGGAACTTAATTATGGCTAAAATCATCGGAATAGACCTGGGAACGACAAATTCTGTGGTTGCCGTAATGGAGGGCACAACGCCGAAGGTCTTGATTAATTCTTCCGGTTCTCGATTAACGCCTTCTGTAGTAGGTTTTACAGACAAGGGTGAGAGACTGGTAGGCCAGATTGCACGTCATCAGCAGGTAACCAATCCGGAACACACTGTATTTTCCATCAAGCGTTTTATGGGCCGGCGCCATAGCGAAGTCTCAGCGGAAGAAAAGATAGTCCCTTATAAAATTACCGGCGGGCCTGAGGAGCTGGTCAAGGTCAAAGTCCGTGACAAGGAATACACGCCCCCGGAAATCTCGGCAATGATTCTGCAGGATTTGAAAAAAACCGCTGAAGACTATCTGGGTGAAAAGGTTACCGATGCTGTTATCACCGTTCCGGCCTATTTCAATGATTCGCAACGTCAGGCAACCAAGGATGCCGGTAAGATAGCGGGCCTCGATGTTAAACGTATTATCAACGAGCCGACCGCCGCAGCATTAGCCTATGGTCTTGATAAGAAGAAGAACGAAAAAGTAGCTGTCTTTGACTTCGGCGGTGGAACATTCGACATATCAATATTAGATGTTTTTGAAG
>CAYNKI010000006.1:29901-35458 GCA_964397675.1 uncultured Pirellulales bacterium | reverse complement strand
TCGCGCATCTGAACTTAGGCATGTTGCTGGGGGAGCAGGGACGCATTAGCGAGGCTGAGGCTGCCTTCCGCAAGGTGCTGAGAAGTGATCCGAATTCAGCGGTGGCGGCTTACAACCTCGGCGTCATTTTGGCCAAAGACCGCATGGCCGAGGCGCTAAAGTGGTGCCGTAAAGCCTATCAGTTGCGGCCGAACGAACCTAAGTACGCCTACACATATGCCTTCTACCTTATTGAAAACAGCAACGTGAAGCAAGCTATCACCATCCTGCGTAAGATAGTTAATGCAGCAGCAGCCTATCCCGATGCATACCTGCTGCTGGGAGAGCTGTTCGAACGGCAAGGGAGACTAACAGAAGCGATATCCGTTTACCGCCTCGGTTTAAAGAACAAAAACCTTTCGGAGCGGTACCGTTATATATTTACCATGGGAATAAACCGCCTACAAAGATAATGCTGCGACCTATCTTAGTTTCTTAGGCTTCATAGCAGTCGCCTCAATTTCAAACAGTAGCTCAGGCCGACAAATATCACAAATTACTGTTACGCAGGGCCAGGCAAGAGTGCCTTTGAAATCGTTAAATATCTCCTCGACTTCTTTTGTTTTACAGTAGGCCACGACTTGTACCACATCCTCGTCATTAACATTTGTATTTTTGAAAACAGCGCGAACATTTTCTATTGTTGCTTTTATCTGGCCCAAAGGGTCGTCGACATTAGTTGTAGCACCGCTGGCATCAATAGAGGCGGTGCCTGAAACAAATACAGTTTGCCCAGCGGGGGTAATTGCTTTCGAAGCCCGCGAAAAAGCCGAGCCATAATTGAACGCACACTGTTGTCTTCCTGCTGCTTGTAAGTGCTGAATTGAATCGCGCGGTTCCAGAATTGCAGTCAAGTCCATCGCGCACTTGCTTCCATCGGTTGGGCCTAACCCAATTCCGGTGCTTGCAGGCATTAATTGCCTACCGCCCTTACCGATAAGCCTTCGTTCGGCGAAAAACTTATTTCTGACTCGATTGAAGTCGCCATACCATGACAGAATGTGTCCCAACCACATCCATGTACGTGCTACAGAAAAGAAATCTACTTTAAGTTGCTTGAGTGCTGATTCAGCTTTTTCCATCATAGCTCTGGCCTGCTCGGTTGCGTTGTCAAACTGAGGAGCAGATAAACTCGAAAGTGTAAGATATGTGCAGCCCGGCAAACGAAGGATTCTTCCGGCCGGACTTCCCTCCAGATAAACAACTTCTGGCCTGCTGTCACTGCTAACAGCATGGACTTGCACACCCGTAATTGGCCCAGTCATTTCTTTCTTGCCGATAAGAACACTGGGAGCAACTCCGTCATCGGTATCGCCATAGGCTTGTGATCTTGTACGTAATATATCTTCCATTGATTTTTCAGGAGTAAAAATCAGCTCGCGTAGAATACGTGCGTTTTTTGAACGCAGTATGTCCCCAATTTTGGAGAAGACATCCATTGCCTGTTCCTGCAGCGACGCATTTTGTTTCGGAGTGGCAGAAATATAAATTTCATTAGCTAAATCGGATTCAAAGCTACGTATGTCTAAGCCTACAACCATTCTAACCTTATAGTCTTTTATCAGTCATTATTAACCTGCCCACCTTAGACTGGACAAATTGCACATATTATGTAAATCATACAAGATAATAAAGACTTTTGGCGCAGATATCAAGATTATTTGTAAAGACGCTTGTACCTGACTGTTTATTGCTTTATTGCATTTTTTATAACATACCGCCCGGGAATTCCCATTCAATGGAGAGATGGCATTTAATCAGACAAATTGGGAAAGAATCTTTACAAGCCGATGAAACTCAATACCTAAAGCTAAAAAATGCGTTACGTGTTCGGCTCAGTATGGCACTATTGTGTAGGTAGTGACAGGAAAGGATAATCAGCCCGATTGAATGTGTTTGCACTCATGTGCTCGAGCACGAACTCTTAGTGAGGTCAAAAATGATGACGGGCGTTATTCGCGTCTTGTGCAGACAAATTACTATCGGATCCATTTCGGTCACAAGAGATTTGTGCTATCTCACATAAGCACTAACGTATTAACCAGCTTATATCAAATGACCAATGTGTTTGTAAAGAAAGGAGAATTATCATGATTAGGAGATGGATTTTAATCGATTTAATTCTGGTACTGAGCATAGTTCAAGTAAGCATCGGCGATGTCAGTCCAAATCTCATGGGATGGTGGAAGCTGGATGAGACATCCGGCTTTACCGTTGTTGACTCATCAGGCCATGGAAACCATGGCTTTGTCATAGGTAGCCCCACGTCGGTAGAAGGGATGATAGACCGTGCCCTGAGATTTGATGGACAGGATGACTACATCGATTGTGGGAGTGGTCCTTCGTTGAATATTACGGGCCAAGTCACCGTAGCTGCGTGGATAAAGCTCTCTGCAACTGACCTGGATCAACAAATTGCTGGTAATATTGGTAATCAAGGTGGTTACCTGTTTAATATGTATACTAACAACAAGGTTGATCTTATAATTCTATCGTCCGGTGGCCAATACGCCCTGAACAGAGATGTCGCTGGTGGAACAGTCATGACCACGGATGTTTGGTATCACGTTGCAGGTGTCTATTCTCAGGGTAATTACATCAAGACATACGTTGATGGAGCTTTAGACAGAGAATCGGCTACAGCGACTGTACTTGCCCCTACACAAGAGACTTTTAAGATTGGGCGGTATCCCCCCCAGGCAATCCTTTTCTGGAACGGTGTTCTTGACGACGTGCGTGTCTACAACCAAGCATTATCAGAATCAGAAATACAGAGTCTTGCATTGGTTGGGCAAGGCAACGACGACTGCCAGTATGCTGAGCCGATTGGTGAGGTAGTGGAATTGGCATTCGATACGACGGAGGCCAAGTTTGATGGTCCTGGCCATTGCATGTTAAGCCCTAATATCTGGTACTGCTACACAGCCTCATGTACAGGCGAGGCCACTGTCAGCCTGTGCGGTAGTAGCTATGACACCATGCTGGCTGTCTACAACAGCGGAGGCTGCGAGTGCTATCCCACGCAGGGTGATCTGATCGGATGCAATGATGATTTCTGTTACCTACAGTCGCAGCTTAATTTCAATGTAGTGGCTGGTAATCAGTATCTCATCGAGATTGGTGGCTACCGGCAGCGGAAAGGTCCCGGTGTACTAACGATTACTTGCGAGGGCGAAGCCCCCAACGTGCTTTGCCAGGATTTGAATGGCGATGGAAAAGTGGACTTCGACGATTTAGTTGCAATGATCTTGAAGTGGCTGCAATGCTGCCCATAGTAATTACTTTGGATGAACAGCCTGCCGCGATCAAGGCCGTGAGTCTAAAAGACTCACGGCCTTTTTTGTGTGCTGAGCATGTTCGACAACTTGGTGGTGAAAATCCTCTACACAACCTGATGGAGGTGAAGTGTTAGCGAAGCGTGGACAGCTTAACCAGCCGAACCGCCGTGGTACGGACCCGTATGCCCGGTGGTGTGACAGGGAAAGCCCGCGAGGGCCTACCTATGTCGATACAAACCGCTGGCGTTGTAAAACACGCAAGAGAAAACCTAAATATTTAGCCCCGCAATTCTTCGACCCGGCTCAGGTCTGTCCCGAGCAAGGCCGAGGGGATGGTTTTGTTACGGGATTGTATTTATTCTAATTTTAGTGCAATTTTTCTTTGACACTCTATATGTTGCCTTTAGAATACATAGGCTGGCTATATATAGGGTAGAATTGATATGCGACGAAAATTAATGTATAGTGGGGCAGGAAAACCAAACACTAATAAGCAAAGGAGGTAAACATAGCTTGTGAGATGTCCCTTTTGCAAGGAAGACAGGGATAAAGTCGTTGATTCACGTTCAAGTGATTCTGGTAGAGTAATAAGGCGGCGACGTCAGTGCCTGGTATGCAAAAGACGCTTTACCACCTATGAAAAGACAGGTGAAAGTTTTAAGCTCTACGTGATAAAAAAAGACAAGTCACGGGTTCCTTACGACAGGGATAAAATCATTGGCGGATTGCAAAAAGCTTGCTATAAAAGACCGGTTTCAGCGGAGCAAATCCAACAAGTAACAGATAAAGTCGAAGAGAATATATTCAGAAACTACGATAAGGAAGTTTCGTCAGCTTTTATCGGCGAAAGCATAATGAAACATCTTCGAACAGTGGACAAGGTGGCATATATTCGTTTTGCAAGTGTCTATCGTCACTTCAGAGATGCAGGCGAATTAATTGAGGAAGTCAGCCGAGTTATCAAAGAAGCTGAGCCTATGGAGCAGTTGAAGCTGTTCGAGGGGTAAGTTGAAAACCTGAAGTTAAGGACCAAAAAAAGAAATTTTAAAATTTAACAGTTTTTTAGTTTACATTTTGCATCTTTTGATGTTAAATACCGTCCATATAAAAAGGAGGAGCTATAGATGCAGCTTAAAATCATAAAGGCAGATGGAACTGTCGAGGAATATTTACACACCAAAGTCATAGGAACCATTAATAATGCTCTTGGCAGGATCGGCCAAGCAGATATGTGTATTGCTGAAGAGCTTGCCGAGGTTGTAACATATTATCTTTATCACAGGCAAGACCAGTACAATGTAACAAGTAACGATGTTTTCTCTATAGTTAAGGTAGTTCTGGCAGCTACGGGCCACGAAGAAGCTGCCATGGCGCTGAGTGAATACCAGTTTGAACGTAAGCTTAAACGCTCTCGAATTGAAGTTGTTTTTGTTGATATCCAGGAACCGGCCGATGCGGAGCTGCTTGGTAATGCCGAGCAACTGCACAGCCGGTCCCGATGGGTTAAGGCCAGGATAGTTAATGACCTGATAACTAAACACAACGTTCCCCGGCAAACGGCACGAACGATCGCTTCAATGGTTGAAGAAAAAATCTTTAATATAGGAATCACACTGGTTCCAGCCGGTTTGGTAAAGCAGCTTGTTTTAAGCGATACCGCTGCGGTACTACGTGCTCAACGCCAGTTACAAGGTGTCTAAGCAACTACTATTTCCTTGCATATATCGCGTTTGGCATAAAGATTTCATCCGTTATTTGATACCATTTAACAGTTTTTTTGTTCGGTCGAGGATTTTTTCGGCTGATTCATCCGGCTCGATGTCGAGCCAGTGGACATTCTTGAAGGTTTTGAACCAGGTCCGCTGGTTCTTGGCCAGCCGGCGGGTGTTCTTCTTAATTAGTTCGACAGCCTCCTCAAATGTCTGACGACCATTTAGGTAATCGATTATCTCAGCGTAGCCGATAGCACATCGGGCCTGTGGGCTTAGCGGTCTATCTTCAGCCAGCAAGGACTTGACCTCATCGACCAGGCCAGCGGCAATCATCTTCTTTATCCTGGCGTTAATCCTACGACTCTCTTGGGCTTTTTCCCTACGCAAGCCTATTATTTTCCACTCATAATCTTTCTGTCTTCTGTTTTCTGTCGTCTGTCGTCCGTTCCATTGCTTCTGGAAACTGGAGATGGGTTTGCCTGTAAGCTGATAAACTTCCAGAGCCCTGATAATGCGTTTAGCATCGTT
>CAYNKI010000006.1:13072-29801 GCA_964397675.1 uncultured Pirellulales bacterium | reverse complement strand
ATATCCATCCGCCTGTAGACCTTCATCGAGTCGATACTGATTATTTCTCCCGATATTCTTCGGGATTCGGCCAGCCTGAAAGCTAAATGCCCTTTGCCCGATGCGGTAACGCCCAGAATTAGAATCATTTTTCAATTTACCCCGTTAGAAATTCTACGACCAGCTAATAATACAATAAAAAAGAAAAAGTTTCTAACGGGGTTTACTATTTGCAATTTACTATTTACTATTTTCAAGATGAAACATAAGGATTTTTACACTGAATTACGCGATAAAGCAACACTTGTTAATAATACTCTGCGTTTTCTTTTGACCAAGTCTGCTGTAGGCGGGATGAAAGGCGATTTGAAAGAGGCGCTTGTTTATGTTATTGAGGCGCCGGGTAAGCGTATCCGGTCGGCGTTGGCGCTATGGTGCTGTGAGCTTGTTAGCGGCCAGATAAATCATAACGCTGAGATTGCAGCAGCAGCAATCGAGATGGTGCATACGTATTCACTTGTGCATGACGATTTGCCAGCTATGGATAACGACGACTTTCGCCGTGGCAGGCTGACGTGCCATAAAGCATTTGACGAAGCGACCGCTATTCTGGTAGGCGATGCCCTTTTAACGCTTGCTTTTGAGATTTTAGCCAAAGAGACTGACCAGCCGGCCATGGCAGTAAGATTAATAGGCCAATTAGCAAAAGACGCTGGGCCTGCAGGTATGATTGCAGGCCAAATGGCTGACTTGAAGGCGGAAAAGACCGCCAGCAGCGAAAAAATCTTGGAGTATATTCATACCAATAAAACAGCAAAGATGTTCCGATGTTCGACTGCGATGGGAGCTATCTGCGGCGGTGCAAACGACAGACAATTGAAGTGCTTATGTGAATATGGTTTGAAGATAGGCTTAGGTTTCCAGATAGCTGATGATATTCTTGATGTTAGCGCATCAACTGAGCATTTAGGAAAGACTGCCGGCAAAGACGAAAGGGCTGGCAAGGTGACTTATCCGACAGTAGTAGGGATGGAAAAATCGAGGCAAATGGCGAAGAAACTTGCTGATGAGGCGGTAGCAGCATTGGAGCCATTCGGCGAAAAAGCTGACACATTACGACAACTGGCAATGGCCCTGTTGAAAAGAACAAAATAGTCAAGAAAGTGTGCTAAAGACCACCAATCACAACCTTCCAATAGACACATCCTGAGCATAGCAAAAAATGCAGTTATGAGCACAGCCGGAGGTCGGACGTTTTTAGCCTAAGATTTTGTCAGAAAATGTCTGTTTTGGAAGGCTTAAATTGTGTATAATATATTGTAACTGTTTTTTTTCGTTTTATGGAGGTGTACTATGTATAAACAATTGATCTTCTTATTATCCTTTATTCTCATGCTGGTTCTGACTTCGACGAGTGTAGTTAGTGCTGATGAGCCTCACCTTGTCGGCTGGTGGAAGTTTGACGGCAATGCGCTTGATTCCTCCGGTAATGACCGCAATGGCACGCTCCATGGAAATCCCACATTTTTGCCCGGTTACGATGGCGATGCGCTACAATTTGACGGCGTAAATGATTACGTGAGAATAACGGGCTACAGTGGTGTTACCGGCACGCATGCTTTCAGCATCAGTGCGTGGATTAAGACCACCGATGACGAGGGTGAGATTGTGGGCTGGGGCAAGCCCTCCGCCAGGGAAAATGTGGAATTCAGGATCGACAGTAACAGGCTGCGCTGTCAGCATGGAGCCGGCAATATTCAGAGTGATACCAATGTGAACGACAATGAATGGCACCAAGTTGCGGTTACAGTGAAGGAGAACGCCACTGTTTCACATCCAGACGTGATACTTTGGCTGGATGGCAAAGATGATACCAGGCCCGGCACGGACCCGGATGCATTTAATATTACCGGAAACTACGATGTTAAAATAGCTCGTCGCTACAATGCCAGCGAGAGATGGCTCACTGGTCTGATTGATGATGTCCGCATCTACGACCGGATGCTGTCACCGGCCGAGATACTCCAGTTGGCCAGGTCACCAGAGGCTGGTAATCCGAGCCCGGCTGATGGTGCAAAACATAAGGACATAAGTGTGGTGCTTAGCTGGTCACCGGGAAAGTATGCTGCTTTGCACGATGTGTACTTCGGCACCGATTCAAGTAACTTATCTCTCATGAGCAAAAACCAACCTCTTGATTCTAACAGCTTTGGTTCTGTGGCTGTTGAATTAGGCAAGACTTACTATTGGAGGATAGATGAGGTCAATAATGAGCATCCGGATAGCCCCTGGCAAGGTGAGGTCTGGAGCTTCGAGGTAGAAGAACATCTTTTGGTGGATGATTTTGAGTCGTATGCCAACAGTAATGAGCTGTGGCTTACGTGGGCTTATAGCGTGACCAATGGTGCTGGTTCAGTTGTCTTGCTTGAGCCGGAGTTTGCTGGTAACTCAATGAAGCTTATATATAACAATAGCAAGCCACCATTTATTTCTGAAGCTGACTTGATATTTGATACTGCCCAAGATTGGACTGGGGGCGGTATTAAAGCATTGGAGCTGCGGTTCCACGGCGATCCAGATGTACATCAGGATAATTCTGCTGAGCAGATATACGTGGCTCTGGAGGATGTCAAGGGCAATAGTGCTGCGGTGGCATATAGCGACCCTACGGCCTTAACAGAGCAGCTCTGGCAGAACTGGGTTATTGACTTACAGGACTTTGCCGGCACCAATAGCATAAATCTGGCCAGTGTTAAGAAGCTTACTATTGGCGTCGGTGATGTGTCCGGCCCAGGTGGTTTAGGCAATATATACATTGATGATATTCGGCTTTATCCGTCCAGATGCCTGCCTGAGTATATTATAACTGACTTTACAGGTGATTGCGTCACCGACTACGAAGAGCTTGATGTGATTATGCGTAACTGGTTGGCCAGCGATTACAACATTGTGGCAGAAGAGCCTGACAACAATCGACTACAGGCTTACTACAAATTTGATGAGACTTCCGGCACTACTGCTTATGATTCTTCCGGCAAGGGCTATCATGCGACCGTGGACCCGAACGGCGCAAACGCCTGGGATCCCTCCGGCTATCCCGACGTACGTCGGGACTGCCTGGTCTTTGATGGCACCTTTGGCGTGTCTGTTCCAAGTGACGTCTTTAGCAATATATCCCAGCAAGTAAGCATTTCGGTATGGGCACATTTTGATGAGGACGTGAACCCAAATTCTGTTGGTCGGGTAGATTTCGGAGCAGGTCCAGCAGATGCTAATCAGCAGTGGGATCGATTGACCTGGATACAGCAAAGACCTGAGAATTATATAGGCCAGTGGAGTCATTATGCCTTTGTTAAGGACGCCGACGATGGTATGATGAGGATTTATCACAATGGTCTGCTGGTAGCTCAGAATACAGAGGCTTTTTTGCCAATGAGCGGTGCCGCAGCGGGTCCGACCAGGATAGGCACAGATGTAGATGGCACCAGCAGTTACTACAAAGGCAAGCTGGATGAGTTTAGAATTTATGACTACGCTCTGTCACACGCCGAGGTGCTGGCCTTGGCTCTTGGCAGTGGCAGCGAGTTATATCAGCCATTGCAGCCGGTCCTATCGCCCGTTGACCCGTATGAGGATGGTCAAATCAACTTCATGGACTTTGCTGCCCTGGCGGATGTGTGGCTTGAAAAGCAACTGTGGCCGTAACCGATTTGGTTAAATGGTAATTATAAATGAATCGACGTGATTTTTTGAAGAATTGTGTCCCGATGTCCATCGGGATAGCAGGCGGATTTGTATTAGGCAATCGCTGCGTTGCAGCAGGAGGACATTTGCTGTCGAATTCGTCTTTAGACATCCGTATTGGTAACAAGCGGCTTAATGTACTTTTTATCGCGATTGATGATTTGAATGATTGGATTGGCTGTCTAGGTGGCCATCCGGACGCGAAGACACCAAACCTTGATAGACTGGCTCAAAGAGGGGTACTTTTTACCAGCGCACACTGCGCGGCCCCGGCGTGCAATCCTTCAAGGGCTGCTCTGATGACGGGCATTCGGCCTTCAACTTCTGGAGTTTACAAAAATCCTGACCCCTGGCGAGACTTTATGCCCGACGTGATAACTTTGAACCAGCACTTCAGAGCTAACGGCTATAAAGCTATGAGCCGAGGAAAGATATATCATGGCAAATTTCCGGATACTGGTCCGGGTGCATGGGACGAATTTATCCCCAGAGGCTCAGACCCGCCGCCTCTTAAAACTCATCCTCGTTACTTGAATCCTATCAGTAATATTGAATGGGGCCCTGTGGATGGTACAGAGCAGGATATGGACGACTTCAAGGTTGCTACCTGGGCTGCCGAGCGGCTCCAGCAAAAACACGATAAGCCTTTCTTTTTGGCATGCGGCTTCTTCAAGCCTCACCTGCGCTGGTGTGTGCCGGAAGAGTACTTTGACATGTTCCCGCCAGAGAGCGTGACACTACCTAACATCGACGAAAATGACCTCGATGATATCCCGCCGCCCGGCGTAAAAATGGCGGGGCGTAGTACGCACGATAAAATCACCAGCCTTAACGCTTGGCGTGATGGTGTTGCTGCTTATCTTGCAAGCGGAGCTTTTGTTGATAAACAGGTAGGTCGCGTCCTCGACGCTCTCGATAACAGCGCCTATCGTGACAATACCATCATAGTGCTCTGGAGCGACCACGGCTGGCACCTTGGTGAGAAACTCCATTGGAAGAAATTTGCTCTTTGGGAAGAGGCAACGCACAACCTTTTAATGTTCGTTGTTCCTGGTATGACCCGTCCGGGCTCAAGGTGTGATCAGCCGGTAGGCCTAATCGACATCTATCCAACGCTTATAGACGTTTGCGGACTCACTCCCAGGGAGGGTCTTGAAGGTAGGAGCCTTATGCCATTTTTGAGGAACTCAGGCGCTACCTGGGAGCGGCCGGCACTAACAACACACGGGCGATTGAATCATTCGCTCCGCACAAAACGCTGGCGATACATCCGTTATAGTGACGGCACCGAAGAACTCTACGACCGTGGCAACGACCCGCTGGAGTGGAAAAATCTGCTCTGGCCGGAAAGACCACTTGCTGCCGAGCATCGCCAGATAGCGGTTGAACTTACAAAATGGTTGCCTAAGAAAAATTATTAGCCATCGTTAGTTTTGATATAGGATATGGAGACCGATATGCGTAGACGTGATTTTTTAAAGAAATGTGGGGCCATTGTAGCGGGGGGATTTGTACTGCCGAATCGGACTTTTGAAATACACCGTGGTTCTAAACGGCCCAACATCCTTTTTATCATGTCAGACCAACACAATGCCCGAGCACTAAGTTGTTACGGCAACAACCAGATTAGTACACCCAGCATGGATCGGTTAGCGGCCAAAGGGCTATTGTTTGAGAGGGCCTTTTGTCAAACCGGTCAGTGCGTGCCGAGCCGCTATTCAATCTTCACTGGACGATATGCTAGAAGTCACGGCACCTACAGTAACGGCCAGACCCAGAATCCTGAGGAGAAGACGGTGGCCGAGCTGTTTGGAGAGGCCGGCTATGTCACCGGCACCATAGGAAAACACCACATGGTGATGAATAAAGTCACTCATAATCATGGTTTCGAGCTTGTGTCTACGCCGTCTGCACCAGGACTTACCAAGGAAGGGACATTCCTGCCTTACGAAGAGGTACATCCGGGTCGAGCAGCAGTTGGCGAAACGACCTTGAGCAACGACGAGCACAGAGCAGGACAGATTACCACCGAAGTGATCGAGTTCCTCCGTGAAAACAAAGATAGACCTTTTGTGTTGTGGTATTCGTTCTGGGGACCGCACACCCCGATCTGTCCTTCTGTGCCCTGGTCGAGACAGTACGACCCGGATCAATTGACGCTCCCGCCCAATCTCGGTACTATCGATGAGCATATGCCAGGAGTGGAGAAGCTCCTGACCAAGTCCGGTAAATTCTCTGAGGAACATTTCCATCGCCAAACCCTGGCTTATTACTATGGCCTGGTATCACAGATCGATTACAACATTGGGCGTGTGCTCAATGAGTTGGATGCGTTGGACTTGAGCGACAATACGATCGTTGTGTACACAGCCGACCATGGGGAGATGATGGCCGAGCATGGGGCCTGGACCAAGGGCCGTACCGGGTATGATGCACAGATTCGCGTTCCGCTAATCATACGCTGGCCCGGCAACTTCTCAACTGGTAAACGGCTCAGCGAACTCGTCTGCTCAATCGACTTGCTGCCCACACTGTTGGATGCCGCCGGTCTGGCAATCCCGGATAACGTTCAAGGCCTATCTCTGGTTCCACTGGTTCAGGGCAACACAGAGCAATGGCGTGACTATGCGTTCTCTGAGATTGGTGGCAGCACGAAGAACACGTGTATCATGACACGAAGCCAGACACACAAGTATATACTCTTCCGCACCGACGACCAGACAGAACACGAACAGCTATTTGATCTGGTCAAAGATCCGTGGGAGATGCACAATGCTGTGGCAGACGAGCGTTATGCCGAGGTCCTAACAGACCTGAGAGGGGCCCTGGCCCGATGGGAGAGCCAGACACCCTCGGTTGCACCAATGGAAAGCAGGTAAAGATCAGGAGTGGAAAAGTAGAAAGGCAAAATATGAATCGGCGTGATTTTTTGAAGAAATGTGGGGCCATTGTAGCGGGAGGATTTGTGCTGTCGAATCGGACTTTTGAAGTCAATACCGGTGTTAGGCGACCAAACATCATACTGATCTTAGCCGATGACATGGGTTATTCCGACCTCGGCTGTTATGGCGGTGAAATACAAACGCCGAACCTCGACCAGTTGGCGGCCGAAGGGGTAAGGTTCTCGCAGTTCTATAACACCGCCAAGTGCGCACCGACACGCACAAGCTTATTGTCTGGTCTTTTTTGGCAGGACTCCGGTCAGGGAATTAAAAGCGGCATTACCATGGGCCAGGCATTGCGTGCAGCCGGTTACAATACATTAGCGGTCGGCAAGTGGCATCTCGATGGCAATCCGGTGGACCGTGGATTCGAACGCTACTTCGGCCACCTCAGCGGCTCGACCGACTACTTCAAAGGCAATGATACATGGCGGCTCGATGATAAGCCGTTTACAGACTTCAAAGAGGACTTCTACAGCACTGATGCGAATACCGACTACGCGATAAGATTCGTTGAGCAGGCACACCAACAAGCTGCGAATAAGCCGTTTTTCCTATATCTGGCTTATAATGCACCGCATTACCCGTTGCAGGCTTGGCCGGAAGACATTGCCAAGTATCGCGGCAAGTACCTCAAGGGCTGGGACCAGCTGCGCCAAGAACGATATGATCGCTTGGTGGCTATGGGCCTTATCAAGAAACAATGGGCACTGTCGCCACGGCCAGAGTACATCCCAGCATGGCAATCATTAAATGAAAAAGAACGTGAGTTTGAAGATAAGCGGATGTCTGCCTACGCTGCGATGGTGGATCGAATGGATCAAAACATCGGGCGGCTGATGGCAAAGTTGAAGGAATTAAGCGTGGATCAGAACACGCTGGTGATGTTTCTTAGCGATAACGGTGGCTGCCCCTTCGATCGTAAGAGGAACTACCAAGTGGAACCAGGAACACGGGAGTCGAATTGGGAATACGGCGTTGCCTGGGCGAACGTGAGCAACACTCCCTTCCGGCTCTACAAACAGAATCAGCATCAGGGCGGTGTAGCTACGCCCTTTATCGCATGGTGGCCAGTCCACCTGCGGCGGGTAAAAATTAGCGGTGCAATTACTGATCAGTGTGCCCACCTCATCGACATCATGCCCACCGTGCTGGAGTTAGCGGGCTGGTCTTGGCCGAGGCAGTTTGAAGGCCAGCCTCTGCCGGAATTACCGGGCAAGAGCTTACTGCCTATTCTACAGGGTAAGACCGGGCAGCCGCGCCCGCCATTATTCTTTCAATTTCGTAACCACCGTGCCGTAATCACAGAAGATTGGAAGCTGGTTTCTGCTTACGCTCGGCCTTGGGAACTGTATCGTCTCAACACTGATCGGACAGAGCTAAACGACCTTACTGCACAATATCCTGAGAAGGTAGAACAGCTTGAGCAACTGTGGCTGCAGTGGTGGGACGACCGTGGAGACAGTTACAAAAAGGGCGGTAGTAGCCCCCCTAAGTATTATCACTTTGGCGGATAGTAAGAAAAGCAAAGAAAGCGAGTAAGCGAAATGGAGCCGATTATAAATCGACGTGATTTTTTAAAGAAATGTGCAGCAGTTACCACAGGAGGATTTATCTTGTCGAGTCGGTTGATGGAAGCTTGTTTTGGGGGCAAGCGTCCTAACATCATTTTTATCTTCATTGACGATATGGGCTGGACCGGTACGAGCTTTATGGGTAGTGGATACTACGAAACACCAAATATTGACAAGCTCGCCAGAGAAGGGATGGTTTTTAGAAGCGCCTATACCTGCGGGCCGAACTGTGCGCCAACCCGGGCCTGTCTTTTATCTGGACAATACACGCCAAGGCATGGTGTCTATACGGTCGGAAGTTCCGAGCGTGGCGAGTCGCGTTTTAGAAGACTGATTCCGACACAGAACACGACAAGCCTTGACACCAGAATTGTAACCATTGCCGAGGCGTTGAAGCCGGCCGGCTATGTCAGCGCCTGCATAGGAAAGTGGCATCTGGGCGGTGCTAAATTCAGCCCACTCGTACAGGGCTTTGACGTCAGCGTCGACAGCGGTGACTTTCAGAAAGACCCCAAAGACCCGAAACATATTTTCAGCTTTACCGATGCAGCAATAAAATTTATCGAAGAAAATAAGGATAGGTCGTTTTTCCTGTACCTGCCGCATCATGCTATCCATACACCGGTGGAGGCAACGGATGAGCTTACTGTCAAGTACCAGGACAAGCCTGCGTGGCACGGCCAAAACAACTCCAAATACGCTGCAATGACTGAGCACACAGATGATGGGGTGGGGCGACTCCTGGCCAAGCTCGATGAGCTAAAGCTAACAGACAACACGCTCGTGATTTTCTATTCGGATAACGGTGGTGCCGGTGAGCAAACCTCAAATTACCCCCTTCGTGGTGCTAAGGGCATGTTGTACGAAGGAGGCACTCGTGTGCCGATGGCTGTACGCTGGCCCGGTGTGGTCAAAGCAGGTACGAGCTGCGATGTACCCGTCAACAGTGTTGATTTCTACCCGACCTTTCTGGAGATTGCCGGCGTCCGTAGGCCGGGAAATCAGTTGCTCGACGGTGAAAGTATCGTGCCGCTGCTGCGGGGTGCTAAGAGCCTGAAACGACAGGCTATATTCTGGCATTTCCCGGCATACCTGCAGGGTAACAATGAAGGTGCCAGAGATACGTATTTCCGGACACGGCCGGCTGGTGCAATTCGTAAAGGTGACTGGAAACTAATACAGTACTTCGAGCAATTAGAGTTCGGTGAGGAACCAAGTCTACCGGAATTGGAATTGTACAACTTAGCCGATGACATCGGAGAGCAAAACAACCTGGCCAAGACGATGCCAGAAAAAAGAGATGAACTACTGCAAGAGCTTGTTGCATGGCGTCAGTCTATAAATGCTCCTATTCCGACCAGGCACAATACAGACTATACCGGATAAGAAAGAACATTATGAACAGACGTGAGTTTTTAAAGAAATGTACGACAGTTGGACTTGGCGGCATTGTGCTGTCAAATCCAACTTTGGAAGTTGGTACAGGTTCCGAGCAGCCAAACATCATATTGATGATGGCTGACGATCAGGGCTATGAATGCCTCGGTTGTTATGGCAGTGCGTCGTACCAGACGCCTGTGCTTGATGAGCTTGCCAGGACAGGGATGCGGTTCGAGCACTGCTATTCACAGCCGCTTTGTACGCCGTCGCGTGTCAAGATTATGACCGGCAGGTACAATTTCCGCAACTACGTCAGATTTGGTGTGTTCGACTTTGACCAGAAGACCTTTGCCCATGTAATGAAGGGCGCCGGCTACGATACCTATATCGCGGGCAAGTGGCAATTAATGGGCCGAGGTGCTGATGGTCCGTACAATGCCGGCTTTGATGAATATTGCCTCTGGCACATGGAGGATGTCTTCAAACCCAAAGGCTCGCGCTACCGGGACCCCAAGATTATAGAAGACGGCCAGTTGCTTGAAGGCCTTGAGGGCAAATATGCCCCTGATATCTTTTGCGACCGCATCCTCAAATTTATAGAACGCCACAAAACCGGGGAATCCAAACCATTTTTCATCTACTATCCGATGGCTCTGACGCATAGTCCCTTTGAGCCCACGCCGGACAGCCCTGAGTGGGGACAGGATATCAATAACCAAAAATTCTACAAGGGTATGGTTGCCTATATGGATAAAATCGTAGGACGCATCGTGCAGAAACTGAACGAAGTCGGCCTGCGTGAGAATACCCTTATTATGTTCACCGGTGACAACGGTACGCCCAAAGGAATTACGTCGCAAATGAAAGACGGCAGCTCCATCGACGGGGGCAAAGGCCTAACCAGTGATGCGGGCACACATGTTGCTCTTATTGCAAATTGGAAAGGTACGACCCCGGCGGGAAAGGTGTCCACAGACCTTGTCGATTTCAGCGATTTCCTTCCGACTGTAGCAGAAGCGGGCGGCGCTTCGCTTGGCAGGAACGTGACCATTGACGGTCGCAGTTTCTTGCCTCAGCTTCGCGGCCAGAAGAGCACTCCCAGAGATTGGATATTTTGCTGGTATCAAAGGAATCCTGGCAACACGTTGTACCGTTTCGCACGCGACCAGCAATGGAAACTTTACGCCAATGGCAATCTTTACGATGTCCCAGCCGACCGGCTCGAGGCCAATCCCATCGAGCCGGGCCAAGGTACCGAGGAAGCTAAACAAGCCAGGGCACGTCTTCAGGCCATCCTGGATTCGATGCAATAAAACCGCCATAAAGGCATAATCCAAATTATAGTAAGAAGCAAGTTTTTATATCCTATTAACAAGGAGTAAATAATTATGAACGTACATGGTTATACACGACGTGAATTTTTGACCAAATGCGTGGCAGTCGGAGTAGGAGGGGTCGTGCTGTCGAATCGGGCTCTGGAAGTCCGTGTGGCCCCCAAGCACCCCAACGTACTCTTCTTCGCCGTGGACGACCTGAACGACTGGATCAGTCCAATGGGCGGCCACCCGGATACGATAACGCCTAATTTTGAAAAGCTTGCCGCTCGCTCGGTGTTGTTCATGAGCGCACATTCGGCGGCCCCGGTCTGCAACCCATCGCGCTGCAGCCTGATGACAGGGATACTGCCATCGACTTCAGGCGTCTATGACAACAAGGATCGGTGGCGAAATTTCCTGCCCGATGCAAAAACTATCCCCATGTATTTCATGGAGCATGGCTACCATTCCATCGGCAGAGGGAAAATATATCACGGCCCATACCCGGACTCTCACCCGAATGCGTGGGATGAATATATTCCCAAAGGCCCTGATCTGCCCGCACAGACCGACCACCCCCGTTACGGTGAGGCCAGCAATTTTACCTGGGGACCCATCATCGGGACCGAAGAGGATATGGATGACTACAAGGTCGCAAGCTGGACCATAGACAAACTCCAGCAGGACCATGACAAACCATTCTTTATTGCATGCGGATTTTATAAGCCGCACATAAAGTGGCACGTGCCCGAAAAATATTTCGATATGTATCCGCCCGAAAGTGTCACGCTTCCTACGGTGAACCCAAATGACCTGGACGACATCCCCCCCATAGGAGTTGATATCGCCGCACCCAACGGCAAGTACGGCGATGTTATGGCGGCGGGCGCCTGGGCAGATACGGTAGCGGCGTACCTGGCAAATATCTCTTTTACTGACACCCAGCTTGGACGAGTCCTGGATGCCCTCGATAAAAGCAAATACAGGGATAATACAATTATTGTTCTCTGGGGCGACCACGGCTGGCACCTCGGGGAAAAACTGCACTATGCAAAATGGACCCCCTGGGAAGAAGCGACAAAAGCACCGCTGTTTTTCTCTGTTCCAGGTGTGACCAAGCCAGGCGGAAAATGCTACAGGCCTGTAAGCTTTATGGACATCTACCCGACCCTCCTGGAGCTTTGCTCACTGCCGCCCAAGGAAGATAACCAAGGCAGAAGCTTTGTTAAATTGCTAAAAAATCCTGACGCCGAATGGAATTACCCTGCACTTTCGACGCGTAACCGTAATAACCACGCCCTGCGAAACCAGCGCTGGCGATACATCCATTACAGCGATGGGACGGAAGAACTTTACGACCACAACAATGATGAGCTGGAATGGACTAACCTGCTTTGGCCGGCTAATCCCGATGCCGAGCATCGTGCAATTGCTGATGAAATGGCTAAATGGCTGCCGAAGATAAACTATTAGCGACCCTTTGGTTTTGGTAATGGGAATGGAGAATATTATGAATCGACGTAATTTTTTGAAGAAATTTGCAGCGATTGGTGGCGGAGGATTTGTGCTGTCAAATCGGACTTTGCAAGTCTATGCCGATACTAAGCGCCCCAATTTTGTCTTTATTCTGGCCGATGATATGGGCTGGGCACACGCGGGGTATCAGGGAGGTGATATTTCAACCCCAAATATTGATCGCTTAGCACAAGAAGGTGTCCAGTTGAATCAGTTCTACGTGCAGCCTGTCTGTACGCCTACTCGTGCCTGCTTGTTGACCGGCCGCTATTCTTTCAAGACGGGCACGGTGATACGATTCGCCCCCAAGCATAAAACAGGCATGCTTATAGATGAACGGACTCTTGCCGAAGCTCTAAAAGAGGCCGGTTACTGGACGGTAATGCTGGGTAAATGGCACCTCGGTCAGTGGGAGAAGGAGTTTCTGCCTAATCAACGCGGTTTTGACCATCATTATGGTCACTATAACGGAGTAATCGACTACTATACTCATACTCGCGGTGGTGTGCTGGACTGGCATCGCAATGGCAGACCTCTTATAGAAGAGGGTTACTCTACCTTTCTGATTGTCTCCGAGGCCGAAAAACTGATAAAGACATACGACAAATCCAAACCCTTTTTTTTCTACATACCGTTTAACGCGCCGCATGGGCCACGACAGGCACCACAGCAAGTCATCCAGAAGTATGAGCAGAGAGGATACCGTAATCCCGACTACGCTGCTACAGTGGAGTGTTTAGACGCAGCGATCGGACGCATTCTGGATGCGATTGACAAACGCGGCTTGCGCGAAAATACACTGGTGATGTTCTGTAGCGACAACGGAGGCACCAAGAATCCGGGCAATGAACCACTGCGTGGATATAAAAGCTCATACCTTGAAGGCGGTATTCGTGTTCCTGCTGTGATTTCATGGCCTGGCAGTTTGAAGGCGGGCAAGATTGTGAACGAGCCCCTTCACATTGTGGACATATATCCGACATTTGTGAAATTAGCTGGTGGCTCTTTGGCGCAGCCTCTTGCCTTGGACGGGAAAGATGCCTGGCCGACAATTGCTGAAGGCAAATCCACACCACACGAGGAGATAGTATACGGCTTAGGGGCCATACGCCGTGGCGATTGGAAACTGATCGAGGGGGACGTGGAATATTATGGCTGGAAAGCAGAAGTAACACAGTTATACAACATCCGCGAGGACCCGTATGAGAAAAATAATCTGGTCGAAAAGTTTCCCGATAAGGTCAAGGAACTTCGGGTGAGGCTGGCCTATCACGCTACTCAGCAGCGTCAATCACCGGAGCGTCCGCCAATTCCCAACTATCCGACTAAAGTCTTTGGCGAAGACGAGCAGGAGATGATATGAGTAATGTGCTTGAACGTCGTGATTTTTTGAAAAAATGTGGTGCGATCGCAGCGGGGGGATTTGTGCTATCGAACACGAATTTACAAATTAGTACCGGTAGCAAGCCGAATATTATTTTCATTCTGGCTGACGATTTGGGCTATGGCGATCTGGGCTGCTACGGACAGGATGAAATTAAGACGCCGAATCTGGACCGGATGGCAGCGGAGGGAATGCGATTTACGAACCACTATGCCGGCAGCACTGTTTGTGCGCCGTCGAGGTGTGCGCTGATGACCGGCCTGCACACGGGGCACTGCCTGGTTCGCGGCAATGGCCGGGTGCCGTTGAGACCTGAGGATGTAACTGTTGCTGAGCTGCTCAAGCAAGCCGGATACAATACCGGCGTCATTGGCAAATGGGGCCTGGGCGAGGCAGGAACCACCGGTATTCCAAATAGGCAGGGCTTCGACTATTGGTTCGGTTACCTAAACCAGAGACACGCACACAACTACTGGCCAGAGTTTCTGTGGCGAAACAAGCAGAAGGTCGAGCTTGCGAACGAGGTTAATCACATCATCGGCGGAAGTGACCGATCACCAGGCGGAGTGGCTACAAACCGCGTCGAGTATTCACATGATTTATTTACCGAAGAAGCTCTGGCTTTTGTCGAGCGGAATAAAAGTGGGCCATTCTTTCTTTACCTGGCCTATACGATTCCACATGCCAACAACGAAGCCGGAAATAAAGGTATGGAGGTGCCTTCTTTTGGACAATATTCGGATAAGGATTGGCCTGAGCCTCAAAAAGGTCACGCCGCAATGATAACGCGGATGGACCGTGACATCAGCAGGCTATTTATGAAGCTCAAGGCCCTTGGCATAGATGAAAATACGCTGGTGGTGTTCTCCAGCGACAATGGCCCCCACCGCGAGGGTGGAAATGATCCAGACTTCAACGATAGCAATGGACCACTACGGGGCATCAAGCGTGATTTGTACGAGGGCGGCATTCGAGTGCCAATGATAGCCCGCTGGCCGGGCAAAATAAAGGCTGGTTCGCTCAGCCGACACGTTTCAGCATTCTGGGATTTTCTACCAACTTGCTGTGAGCTGGCTGGTGTAGCAATCCCAAGAGGCCTTGACGGCATTTCGATAGTTTCAACACTTTTCGGCCGGGATCAAAAGCAAAAGAAACATGAGTTTCTTTACTGGGAATTTCACGAGCAGGGTAAAAAGCAAGCTGTGCGGATGAGCAACTGGAAGGGCGTTCGGCTGAACGTGACGAAAAATCCGGATGGGCCGATAGAGCTTTACAACCTGAAAGAAGACATCGAAGAAATGCACAATGTTGCTGACCAACACCCGGAAATCGTTGCAAAGATTGCAAACTATATGAAGACGGCACGAACACCTTCTGAATACTGGCCCCTGCCGGGACAGGCTTAGCCGCTCAACATAAAAAGTAAATTTAGTTAGTATGAGGTTAATATGAATCGACGTGATTTTTTGAAGAAATGTGGTGCGATCGCAGCGGGAGGATTTGTGCTCTCGAACCGCACTTTAGAAATTGGTACCGGGGACAGGCGGCCAAACATCCTTTTTATCACGGCTGACGATATGAACTACGACTCGGTAGGAGTTTATGGGTGTAGTATTTCTGATGTCACGCCGAATATCGACCGACTCGCCAACGAAGGAATGCGTTTTACCCATGCGCATGTTACTATTGCCGTTTGTCAGCCGTGCCGTTCAGTCCTAATGACGGGCCGATATCCACATCGCAATGGCGCCGAGGGTTTCGAGCCAATTAACAGGGATGTTCCGACGCTACAAGAGCAGCTTCGCCCAGCAGGGTATATCAACGGGATCATGGCCAAGAACTCTCACCTTGTGCCCAGGGAGAAATTCTGCTGGGATTACTATATTACAGCGTCAGACCTTGGAAAAGGTCGGGACCCGGCACTGTACTACCAATACGCTAAGAAGTTCTTTGAAGACGCCAAGGCTGCAAGTAAGCCCTTCTACCTAATGGCTAATTCCCAGGACCCTCATCGGCCATTTGCCGGTAGTCAGCAGGAACAGAATAAATGGGAAACCCATACGCCTTACAGCCGAAAGATTACGCGTGAAGAGGCAGAAATCCCCGGTTTTTTGCCGGAGATTCCTGACGTTCGCCAGGAGGTCTCGGAATACTTCACGTCTGTCCATCGTTGTGACGAGGTGGTCGGCAGCGTACTGCGCGCGCTTAAAGATACCGGATTCGAGGACAGCACGTTAGTAATGTTCCTCTCAGACCATGGTATGGCATTTCCATTCGCCAAGACCAACTGCTACCTCAACAGTACCAAGACACCATGGATAGTTCGCTGGCCGGGCGTGGTCAAACCAGGCACGATTGATACCGACCATTTTATATCCGGCATTGACTATATGCCCACGATTCTGGAAGCTGCGGGATTACCTCAAGTTGCAGGGATGGATGGTACCTCGTTTCTGCCGCTACTGACCGGCCAGAAGCAGCGTAGCCGCGATAAGGTCTTCACGGTCTTCCACGAGACCTCAGCCAAACGACGCTATGAGATGCGGTGCGTTCAGAATAAAACGTATGGATACATCTACAATGCCTGGTCGGACGGACAGATGGTATTTAAGAACGAGTCGCAGTCGGGCCTGACTATGAACGCTATGGAGCAAGCAGCGAAGACTGATCCTTATATTGCCGGACGCGTGCAGTTGTTTCTCTACCGTGTACCGGAGGAGTTGTACAACTTCACAGAGGATCCGGATGCGCTGCAAAATCTGGTCGGTGATCCAACGTATAAGGAGCAGTTAAACCTTATGCGTCAGGAGCTGCTTGTGTGGATGGGACGGGCCAAAGATCCACTTGCATCGTCTTTCCGCGAGTTTATTAATTTGTGATGGAAAATGGAAAATG
>CAYNKI010000006.1:0-12972 GCA_964397675.1 uncultured Pirellulales bacterium | reverse complement strand
ATGGAAAATGGAAAATGAATAGGCGTGACTTTTTAAAGAAGAGTACAGGCGTAGTGGGAGGATTTGTTCTTTCGAATAGAGTTTTACAAGTCCGTACTGCTGCCAAGCGTCCCAACTTTATTGTGATTATGGCGGATGACCTTTCAGCCAGGGAATTTAGCTGCTATGGGCATGCGGAGCATCATACGCCCAAAATTGACGAGCTGGCCCAAACCGGTGTGATGTTTAAGACCTGCTGGGCGACACCGCTGTGCAGTCCCACGCGAGCGGAGATTATGACCGGCCGATATGGCTTTCGCACAGGCTGGTATCACAATAATATGAAGCCGGCACAGGGCCAGGAGGGATATAATTTTTCTGAAAACCACCTCATCTTTGCGCAGGTGCTAAAAGAGACTGGATACGCAACTGCTATCTGCGGCAAATGGCAGCTACGTGGCACGGAGACCCAATACGGATTCGATGAATGGTGTATGTGGCGGGCGACCAAATCATTCGATGGCCCTATCGAACCACCCGAGGGTAATCTTCCTGGCCGACCGGCAAGGTACTGGCATCCAGCCATTGTTCTAAATGGCCAACAATTAGATACAAACGACCAGGACTATGGCCCGGATATTTTTGCGGATTTCGCACTTGATTTCGCCAGAAAGCATAAAGATGGGCCGTTTCTGGTCTATTATCCGATGGTGCTGATTCATAAGACCTGGGATTTCGACAACAAACGTATGGGTTATGTGGCGCCGCCTCAGCTTGATGAAAAGGGACAAAAAACCGGTGATAAAGGTGAGCCATCCCTGAAGGGCAACGTGGAATATATGGACCATCTAATGGCTAAGATCGCCAAAGGTCTTGAGCAAATTGGGATTCGGGATAATACTATTATTATGATAACCGGTGACAATGGGACTTCAGGTTACGGCAAAGGAAAAGTAGAGCAGGAAAAAGGTCCTCGTGTCCCTATGGTTGTTAATTGTCCTGGAATAGTTAAACCTATTGGCCCTTGCGATGCGATTATCGATTTCTCCGATATTATGGCTACAATGCTGGACCTGGCCGATGCCAAATTGCCGACGGGTTACGTCACAGACGAACATAGCTTCGCACCGGTGCTGCGTGGAGAAAAACAGCAGACTCGCGAGTGGATTTTTAGCTACTTAAAGTATGACCGATTGCTCCGCGACCAGCGATGGCTGCTGGACGGCAAGGGGCAGTTCTGGGATTGCGATGACAGGCGCGATGAGCAAGGCTATATTGATGTGACGGATTCGCAGGACCCTGAAGTATTGGAGGCTCGTCTGCGTTTCGAGCAAATACTTCAGGACCTTCCTGCACCAGTAAAATAATAAGAGAGCAGGAGACAATTATGAATCGACGTGATTTTTTGAAAAGTTGTGGAGCAATCGTAGCGGGAGGCTTTGTGCTGTCAAATCGGGCGATGGAAGCTCGCCTTGGAAGTGAGCGTCCCAACATCGTTTTTATCCTTATCGATGATATGGGCTGGACAGACGCTGGCTTTATGGGCAGCAGATACTATGAGACTCCCAATATCGATAAGCTCGCCGGCCGGGGAATGGTTTTTACCAATGCCTACGCCAATGCAGCCAACTGCGCACCAACCCGCGCTTGCTTACTGACCGGTCAGTACAGCCCACGGCATGGAGTATATACGGTCGGCTCCTCTGGTAGAGGTGCCTCAAAAGACCGAAGATTGATTCCCATTGCTAATGACACCACTTTAGACGCAAGCCATATAACGATTGCCGAGGCTCTTAAACCCGCTGGCTACACCAGCGCCTGTATGGGTAAATGGCACATGGGTGATGATCCGGAACTTGGGCCTATCGGACAGGGATTCAATGTTAATATCGGAGGGGGAGGTAGAGGAAGTCCTTACGCTGGGACTTATTTTTCTCCTTATCATAATCCATGTTTGCCGGATGGGCTGGCTGGTGAATACCTGACCGACCGCCTGAATGACGAAGCTCTCAGCTTCATCGAAGCTAACAGGAGCAGTCCATTCTTTCTTTATTTGACGCATTATGCGGTGCATACGCCGCTCCAGGCCAAGGCCGATTTAATCGCCAAGTATAAGAGTAAGCCACCCAGCGACGGGCACCGCAATCCGACCTATGCAGCCATGATAGATAGTGTCGACCAGGGTGTAGGCAGAATTATGGACAAGCTGGATGAGCTGAAGCTGACCGATAACACGGTTATTTTCTTTTTCTCGGATAACGGAGGATTTGGCGGTGCCACATCTAATCAGCCATTACGTGGCTTTAAGGGAATGTTCTACGAAGGTGGAATTCGAGAACCTATGATTGTTCGCTGGCCGGTCAAGGTCAAACCAGGCACTACCTGCGATGTGCCGGTTATTAGTATAGACTTCTTCCCTACCATTTTGGAGATGGCAGGGATTAAGAGGGACCCCGCGGGGCTGGAACCCAAACCAGCGGATTTAATTCTGGATGGGGAAAGTATCGTGCCACTGTTGGAAGGCCGAACTAGCCTTAATCGCCAGGCTATCTTCTGGCATTTCCCAGCCTATCTTCAGGGCGATTACTCGGGCTCCAGAGACGATAAGTTCAGAACGCGCCCGGTCGGTGTAGTTCGTAAAGGCAAATGGAAACTGCTGCAATATTTTGAAGAATGGGTGCTCGATGGCGGCTTGGACACCATTAAAACTAACAATGCGATAGAGCTTTACGACCTGGAAAATGATATTGGCGAAACAACTAACTTGGCTAATATCAATACTGCCAAAAGAGATGAGATGCTTAATCTGCTTACAAATTGGCAAAAATCCATTGGTGCTCCTATTCCGACAGAGCGCAACCCGGACTATACCGGATAACCAAGCCCCGATCCCGATGTACATCGGGATCGAGGCTCAAACACAAAAGCAAAAAGAAAGGCAAAAGCAAATAAGAGAGAAGGTTATTATGAAACGACGCGATTTTTTAAAGAAATGTGGAGCAGTCGGAGGACTGGTGCTTTCGAACCAGGCTTTAGAACTTGCTATCGGTGACAATTACCCGAATGTACTTTTTATCTTAGCTGACCAGTGGCGAAGTTGCTCGTTCAGTCATGGAGCAAATCACGATGAGCTGGTGCAGACTCCTAACTTCGACAAACTGGCTGAACAAAGCGTGCGGTGGTCTCGATGCTATAGCGCCCATCCTCTTTGCACTCCGAATCGCTCGGCTATTATTACCGGTCGATTTCCACACGAGAGCGGCATGATTCAAAATAGTTTAATGCTGCCGCCCAATGAGCGGTGCATAGCGCAGGTATTCAATGAAGCAGGCTATACGACACACTACATCGGAAAGTGGCACATGGATGGCGAGGCCAAGCCGGGCTTTGTCCCCAAAGGCTGGCGCCGCCGAGGATTTACGACCTTCGAGGGCTTCAATCGTGGGCATTTTTACTATGATTCTCCGACGTTTACTAACGATGGTGTGAAGATGTCCTCTGCCGGACAGTATACATCCGGCCAATACGAGCCGACGTTTCAGACCGACCTGGCAATCAATTTTATAAAACAAAACAGAAATCAACCCTTCTTTTGTTATCTGTCGTGGGGACCGCCACATACTCCATACAACCCGCCGGATAATTTCGATATATACAACCCGGATGATGTTGTATTTCGTCCAAATGTTGTGGAGGGCAATCGCAGTAGTTTAGCTAAATATTTCGGATTATGTACTTCGCTTGATCACGAGTTTGGTCGTTTGATGAAAACATTGGAGGACCTGGGATTAGATGATAACACACTTGTAGTTTTCACTGCCGACCATGGCGACTGCATTCAGTCGCACGGGATAGCGCACAAAAATCATCCGGAAGAGGAATCGTGCCACATACCGCTATTTATGCGCTTGCCTGGCCGCCTCAAAACAAATCGAGTGGTTGATAACCTGATCAGCTCTATTGACCTGATGCCAACGATATTGTCAATATGTTCTCTGGAAGTGCCCAGGACATGTACCGGAAAGGATAAATCCGCGGCAGCATTGGTCAGACAAAGCTTGCAAGACCTTGGGCCCGAGGATGAATCTATCTATGCAGAAAAGGCAGGTGACTGGCGGGCTGTAATAATGGGCCAGCATAAGTTGGTAGTCGAATCTATCAACGGCGAACAAACAGCTACAAAACTGTTCGACCTGACGAATGACCCGTATGAAATGGACAATCTTGTCAATCAGCCGAACTATGCTGACCTGCAAGCAACACTATTAGACGAGCTGAACGCCTGGAAGCAGAAGACCAACGACCCGTTCCCTGCTGCACCTGCCAAGGCAAAGAATATGTATGTTGTGTAGGTGGATAGCACCTTTATTTCTCTATAATCTCCATGGCGCAGATCAAAGGTGGTTCACTTCCTTCTCTGGGCAAAAGCTCAATCGCAATGCTTCCGCGAGTCTCGATGCTATTGCATTCTTTTATGACTATGATATGGTTTCGGTCCGCTTCTTTGACGATATCCAGCGCAGAGATAACGGTCTTTCCCTGCATCTCTATGTTAAAGACACGTTCTCCGATATCGACGTCTTCTACTTCAGCGAAATGAAGTCTTACCTTGTAGGTGTGTCGTTCATTGTCCGACATCTGTATGTTGAGCTTCAGATGTCCCTTCAATCCTGACGTGTATAGCCAGGGCCTCTGCGTGCCGGTAACGATGTAATAATCGGAATTGTAAAGGAAACTTCCTTCTTGTCCTTCATGTTCTATGGGCAGAGCCTTGGCATAATAGTAGCGGGTTTTATTTATGGTCCTGGGATAGGCCATCCACAGATTTGCCATGGAATCCATCCGGTCGCCCGGCGCATTGAAATTCACACGGAGGGTTTTGACCCGTTCTATTATTGCCTCGCCCTGTTTCTTTCTGGATTGATTGTATTCCATCCGGTCCTGCGCCAGGTAGATGGACCAGTCCTCATTCCTCTGGATAGGCACCAGTGTCAGAGAAGTCTTGTAGTTATAAGGACAGATACACGTACTGTATCCCTCCGGTGCAAGCACAATCCCCCCCGCGGGGATAACGCTGATCCAGCATGACGGTTTGACCTCAGGGAGCCAATAGGCGCCGCTGTCTTCGGATATGCTCTGAAATCCGACAGACGCAGAACGGAACGTCACGATATCCTCACCGGCGGCAACGGTGCCACAGAAGTTCTTTCCCTTGACGCGGAACCTCTCCGGCTCATCTGTCAAGGGATTTTTCATGAGCAGCCGTTCTTTGCCTGTGCGCAGATCATAAGCCCACGGTAAGAACAGAGTGTCGTCAACAATAAATGTATTGCGAATAACAGCACCACGGCCGTAATACACAGCCCCTGCGTCATTGTCTCTTTGCCACAAAAGATTCCCATCCGACGCGGAGTAGGTTGAGACTCCGTTGTCTGTGTCAGGTCCAATATTGCCCCAGATCGCCGGGTTGGGAACCGCTACGATCACGCCATCTTTGAGCATCAGAGCCTGTCGCTGGAGCGGGATGTCCTTGTTCTCCCAGGTTAGGTCCCCTGTTGCCAGGTCCAGGGCCTTGAGCGAAGATTCAGTATCTTCTGCATTGCTGCGATTGTGTAATGTCCTATACTGGTACTCATCAGTACGATCCAGCAGATAGAGCGTTTCTTCGTCCGCAACAATCGCCCCGGGGCATACCGCGCGTTCAAGCAGATGCACCCAAAGCAGCTCACCTGAGCGCTTGTTGAATACGAACACAAATCTGGATTGATGGATAGAGACGTGCTCTTTCTCTTTCTCGGTATCGAGCTCATTGCCGAGTGTGCCGATGAGGTAGTCTCCGGACAGGCCCAGGTATTCCCACACAACGCGATGCTCACCGGTGTCACCCACATAGCTCAACAGCTTGTCCATTTCACGAGTATGCGTCGTACTTAGCGGAAATACATACTCTCCTCGTGTCGTACCTGTTTGAGAATCGAGCCGGAGGCACGTAAGCCCCTGGAGGCAGTAGACAGAATCCTCATCAGCTATGATGTTGCCGCCGCGGTGGGATGGGGGAAACCGTCCCACGTTCTCCAGGTGCCGATTCCACATCTCCATGCCGTTATAGGCATCCACGGCAAAAACATCATGCTGGCCCTGGACATATAGAATTCCATTGGCAAATAGGGGCACAGGAGCGCGCCAGTGCCTTGACACAACGCGTGCGGGGCCTGGCCCGCCCCACCAGAGTAGTCCCAGGGGCATTTTTGCGATTTTATCCTCCGACGATCTTGTGCGCCCTACGTTGGCATGGGGATGGGTCCATTCGCCGGCTCCCGGCAAGCGACCACGTTTGATCACCAGCCCAAGCTCTGAGGTCGCAACCTCCTGCTCCGGCACACCGGCAGCCAAGAGCCACTGACGTGTAGACGATTCCGTATCGCTACCGGATAACTGTAGGGCGACACCACCATAAGGCCTGAGGACCCGGTAAAGCTCCGTGTTGCTGAGGTTCTCGATGCCGCTGCCTAATCTATCACCCCAGATAATCAGGTTGGCAAAATAAGGATTGTACGGTAGTTTATTCAATGAGCCGTAGTGCATGGCTGCCCGGACACCAAGAAGACCGGCATCATCCAGCATCTTTTGGATTCTGCTGATCTTGTCCCTGTCCGATTCAAGGCAGTAGATAACCAGCT
The DNA here is from genome assembly GCA_964397675.1 of uncultured Pirellulales bacterium. Classification (GTDB taxonomy): domain Bacteria; phylum Planctomycetota; class Phycisphaerae; order Sedimentisphaerales; family Anaerobacaceae; genus CAYNKI01. The sequence goes on along the minus strand of CAYNKI010000006.1, from coordinate 6,313 downwards.
CGCTCTCCTCAGCCAGGGCGCACATCAACTTGCCATCGCCTGCTCCAAGCATCAGGCAGTATCCAGCTTCAATTCCCGTCTGCTGGAGGATGGACTTGGCCAGCTCCCCTGTCTGGTGATCAATCACAGGCTTGTTTATCTCGTGCCTGACCTCTTTTTCTATGTCTGATGGACTGCTTCCATAGCAGTACAGCTTCCCTTTTGTGGAACTCACAATAAAACGGCCGTCTGCCGCACAAATCCCTCGGGCATTACCGTCTATGTCCCTCTGCCAGATAACCTGTCCTGTTTCGTAATCCAGAGCAGAGACCTTGCCTCTGCCACCGGCAAGAACCGTATTTCCCGCCTGTAACAAGAAATAGACCCGTCCTACATCGGTGGCCCATTGCTTGAAAGGAACAGGACTCATCCAGGCAGGTTTGGGTATAGGACTACCAGATACATTCTTGGCATTTCGGAAGATGCCCATGTTCACGTAATCAACCGTCGGCTCAGTGATATTTTGGTCAAAGGCAAGGAGCTTGCCATTTTCATAGTATTTCGGATACTCCTCTAAGAGGTCATTCATATTAACCTTGATTACGGGCCCCGCCCCGGCGAGGACCATCATGTCACCCCTGGCTACAGCCAGGTCCTTATCTGTAAGTGACCACTGAGGCTCACCCGTTTGGTAATGAAAGGCATACAGCCCACACACCGGACCGGAATTCGGGTCCCTCTCTTCATAGCGGACCCCTTCTTCGGTGTGGTGAAGCCTGCGTTTGACGATCACATAATCGTCCCAGGCCATGACCCAGGAGCCGCCCGGGTGATGGGGTTTATATCCGTGTCCATTTTCATATTGGAGTAGCTCTCCGGTTTGTGCATCAAAGAAGGCCGGAGCCCCTCTGCCCGTGGGGACAACCAGGACGCCCTTGTGAAGCAGCAGATATCCTTGTGGTGCCACCCCTCCGAATCCCTCGGCATGAGGCATGGACATGAAGTGAAATCCGGATGTGTCGTTCTTCCATAGGATGGTTCCATCCTCCGGGTCGAGGCAGTAGATAAAGACGCCATCCCGTGACCACATACCAAACGTGACATAGAGTTTGTCTCCGTCGATAAGCACCCCGGAACGCGCAGGCCAGTGGGAGATCATCTGCTCGTTACCGATGAGCTTGTCGTCCCTTGGGCCTCCGCGGAATACCCAGATAAGTTTGCCTGATTCTACCTCAAGACAGTACAGACAGCCGTCATCTGAGGCAACATACACGCTGTCCCCATGAATCACCGGCGCGAACCGGATGGGTCCCTCGGTGTAGAAATGCCATCTCTCTGTGCCTGTGGTCAAATCAAGAGCGTACACTTTGTGGTCAGCAGACGAGCCGAAGAAGACCATCCCGTGACTTATGGCGGCCTGGCTGGCATAGTCAAAGTCGATTGTCTGTACCTCGCGATTCGGCTCTTTCCATGCATGCCTCGGTGGATGTTTTTCATTGTACGTCCATAGAAGAATCGGAGACGCAGGAATCTCGGCCCCGATGGACATCGGGACATAGCCTGTACGCTGATTATTTCCGAGATATTCTGATCCCGCACCAATTGAGCTCAAGCTGGGATGTTTCAACGAGGCACAACTGAGCAGAATCCCGATGTATATCGGGATTGCCAGCCGAAGTCTTATATCCTGCATATTCGTGCCTCCTTTCTCTGCTTTCGCGGGTCCCGATGTACATCGGGATTGTCCCCGTAAAAGCGGGGAGAAGGAATTATGGTTATTCTTGCCCTTCAAAGCAAACAACGCTTCCATCCTTCAATGCCAGGAACAGTTTGTCGTTCGCGGCGATCATGCCGTCAAAGACGGGCAACGAATCAAGTCGGTATTGAGCCAGCTTCGTCCCATTAGAGGCTGAGATAGCCATGAGCAGAGCTGGATTCCCGCTTTGCGGGGGCCCTGCCTGGTTTTCGTCACGCCCGCCTACCCAGAGGCTTGTCCGTCGGGCAGGTCTTTCTGGTCCACCCCCAGCTCGATTGGGGGCTGCATCGGCGAAAGGGCCAGCTACGAACAGCACCTTGTCCGCAAGGACCATCGCCCGGACCTGTATCGTCACGGGCTTGTCCCACTGTGGTGTTATCTCGCCCCGCTTCACGGAAAAAAGCCGGTATGCTCCGTCTTGTAGTTGGTTCGACCAGTGGATATTATTTCGTCCATATCCATAAATCTTTGACCCATCAAAGACAAGCAACCTGCCGTAGATAAGATTCTTGTCACGCCCGCTGCAACCGGTAGAGATTGAACAGTGTGTGCCAAATATCCAGTAGGAGCGGTGAGGCCACGAGTCATCCAGAAAGTCGGTCAGCGTGAACAAGTGGGGTCTTCCCTCCGGCAGCTCAATGCCGCGCTTATCGAACACCATGTCCCGCGAGTAGATGTGGCTGCCATCGCTCGTGAGAATATCCGCACGGGCGCCAGGCATGGCCGATGGGGCAAAATGCTTGGGCTGTTTTCCGGTCTCAGGGTCTGGACTATAAATCTGCGTTCTCGACAGGGTCTTGCCGGTCTCGGGATCGAGTCGATAGAGATCAATCCCACCATCCAGGTAAGATGATCTGCCCGCTGTAAAATACGCCACACCATCCTGGACCAGCACGCTTCCGTGTATAGGTGATGCGGATTCGAGTTGGCCACAAGCCGTTATAAGCTCTTGTTCGCGTGCAGCTCGCAGACGCCAAGCTAAAACGCCATCTGATGCTCGCAAGCTGTATACATACCCGTCTCGACACCCGAAGAGCACTCGGCTCTGGTATATGGTCGGCGGCGAGTCCACGCGCCCGCCAGCTGTATAGCTCCAGAGCTTCTTTCCCGAATCCGCGTTCAAAGCGTGCACGGTGTGAGTATCCACCGAGGACACAAAAACCTTGCCGTCTGCAATAACCACACTGCTGAGCCTGCCGCCCAGTTTTTGTTGCCAGGAGCGTTTCAAATCTGAGGGTACGGATGTCCCCGTAAAACCGCTGCGTCCAGGATTATTGCGATAAGTAGGCCAATCATTCGTCGCTCGTCGCTCGTCGCTCGTCACTCGTATTTTGTCATAGGCGGGGCCTCGCTGTAGCCGTTCTTCTGTTTTCTGTCTTCTGTCTTCCGTCCCTTCGGCTTCGCTCAGGGCAGGCTTCTGTCGTTTCGGTGCCAAGGCATTGAAGCCGGTTAGCTTCGCCGCGATGTAGCACCCACAGGCATGAGGCGGGACGTAGAGCAGCCCGTTGCACGGCATGATGCCATACTTACAGACACCTCGAGCCCAGCTATGCCACAGGACATCGCCCGACGCGAGATCGATGAACTCGGTCCCTCTTCTGCCCGCGAGGATATAGCGGTCGGTAGCTTTGTTGAGGTAGCATCGATGATGGTGTCCCGGGTTCTCCGGTTCGATTTGCATCAGCATTTTGCCCGTTGCCAAATCACGCTGCGTCACGAAGTACGGGCCCCACGCAGGTCCCCTTTTATTAGGAAACGGTTTGAACCCGCCCAACCAGAGCGAGCCGTTGGCAACGAACACATCCCGAATGTCGCTGAGTAAGGTAGCCTGTGTCCATTGTGTCCGTCCAGTCTCCGTCGATAGGGCTGTTACCTTCTTGCCATCAGCACAGAAGACGCTGTCACCGGCTACCACACGCAGGGCAGTAGAGGCCACTGACCACAGCTGTCGTCCAGCTCTCAGATCGAGGCAGACAATGTCCTTACCGTTCTGGTAGAACACGCGGTCCCTATAAGCGCACAGACTGTACGTTCTCAGCCCGGTGACGTCCGCACCATCCTTTTTCCAGAGCAAACGCCCGGTATCGGCATCGAGAGCAAGAACCGCTTTTGCACCTTTCGCTTCGGTCGCGCGAAGGCGTTTAACCAGCGGCTCCGCAGATTCTCGCGTATGCAAGGGGGACTCCTTCTTCTCGATAAGCTGTGCCCATTTTGCCAGCTCGGCGACTCTCTCCTCGGTAACGTTTCGGACGACGAGCAGGAGAATCCCCTTGTGGCATACAATTTCCTCCGTGCCTCGAGTCTCTTCGTAGAGCTTAAGGGTTTCACCCGTCGCTGCATCTAAGGCGCTCAGCGGCGCGTGAAGACCGATGGTGACATAGACACGGTCTCCAACAGCTACCAGTTTTCGCTGAAGCTGACGGGGCGTCTGACCCCAGTTGACGATATGGGGAAACCACATCTTGATAGACCGCTTCCAAAGCAGAATTCCATTGAAGGCGTCGCGAGCCACAAGTTGCCATTTGGGAGTCTGTCGGATGGATGCAATGGAGGCCTCGTCCGCAATATAGAAGATACGACCACCAGCAGACACCAACGCATAAATGCCGGGAATATGTTCGTGACTCCGCGTATGCCGCGGCTCCGCAATCCACTGTAGATGGCAAGGTGGCCCGACTACCTTATCGTGAGCCACCGCATTTCCACTCGCATCATGGAAGTAGTGGGTCCACTCATCAATCTCGTCTGGTCGAGGTTTGACCATCTTAATCCACCTGTTGTCTCGCTTAATGTAGGCCACGCCTTTTGGGCAAAGCACCCTCGTCAGCTCGTCTGGCGTGACGTTGCCGAGATCCTCTGCAACCACCAGATTGACCAGATTGTCGACATAGGGAAGTCGCTTGCCATCAAACTGTTCGACCGCAACGCTCCCGTAGATTCCAAGCGACTGGATATACTGCCGAGCTTGTCGCACTTTATCCGCGTCGCTGTCCAGGCCGTGTACGAGGTAGCTTTCGCCCACCTGCAGTGCTGCAGTAAGCTTTCCGTCATCACAACCAATGTGGATGATTAGACCGCCTTTGATGTTAGTAGTATCTAAAATCTGCTTGGCCTTGTGTTCGAGACCTCTCGGCTGAACAGTTCGGCTGAGCTCACCGTCGAAGCCCATCACAACTGATAATGTAGCTGAAATCCACATAATACAAGCAAGCTCTGTAAGCAGCCAATACTTTATTCTCATGAGTTCTTCTCCTTCTTGGGGTAAGATTCTGCTAAAAACCAGCTCGACCATTATAACAAATAAGTCGTTTGGAACAATTAACTTTAGAGAATCGGCGATATTATAATTTTTTTATTGATTTTCTAAGATAAATTTGATATTATATTAAAAATAAGGCTCAGCGGCGTAGCTGAGCAGGGATAAATGGTGGATTTCATATAAAAGAACTATTTGTTATTTTCGGAGGATTTAATCATGAAGAGATTAAAATTAAAGCTGTTATTGGTATGCGCGCTGACATTTCTGTTCGGCGCTGCAGATGGCACTGTGAGCGTTTCGCTTGCCTACCCACTGAACGATGACTGCTCTAATGCAACGCCGGTCGGTAACGTAACGGACCTGGCGTTCGATACTACAGACGCTACGTTCGATGGTCCAGGCCATTGCATGGACAGTCCAAACATCTGGTACTGTTATACCGCTACGTGTACAGGAATCGCGACTGTTAGCTTATGTGGCAGTGACTATGACACCAGGCTCGCCGTCTATGAGGGGTGCGGTTGCTACCCGTCGGCTATCGATCAGATCAGATGCAACGACGACTTTTGCTCTTATAGATCGCAGGTTAGCTTCGGCGTAATCGTGGGCAACAAGTACCTGGTCGAGATTGGTGGATTCGAGGACGCAACCGGCCTGGGTATAATGAACATCACTTGTGAGCCAGCTATTTGTCCGCCGGCCAACGATGACTGCTCGAACGCACAACCGATCGGTGACGTATGGCACCTATCTTTCGACATCAGGTGCGCTACGTTCGATGGTCCGGGCGATTGCATGGACGGCGCCAACATCTGGTACCGCTATACCGCCCCGTGCACGGGCATAGTCACCGTCAGCACGTGTGGCAGTGACTTTGACACAGTTCTCGCTGTCTATGATGGATATGATTGCGCCCTGACACAGGATGACTTAATCGAATGCAATGATGACTATGACCAGTCAGGCTGTGATGATAATGAGTCGTATCTAACTTTCACAGCTTTCGAAGGCCAGCAGTATCTGGTCGAGGTTGGAGGGTACGATGATATAACCAGCCAAGGTGTGTTGAGTATTACGTGCCAGGATTTTATCCCAACGCCACCGCCACCGCCAGAATTCAACGATGACTGCTATTACGCAAGGCCGGTCGGTGATGTAACAAACCTGCCGTTCGATACCAGCACAGCGACATTCGATGGCCCGGGCCTTGGTAATATGACCAGCCCAAATCTCTGGTATTGTTACACCGCTACCTGCTCAGGTAACGCCACCGTCAGCCTGTGTGGAAGCAGCTTCGATACCAAACTTGCTATCTATAA
>CAYNKI010000005.1:34289-37404 GCA_964397675.1 uncultured Pirellulales bacterium | reverse complement strand
CTCCTACTCCATCACTTCTGCCTCAGACCAACTAATGGCCTGAACGGTTACAAAATTTGTTTAGACAAATATTTAGTAAGTATTAAAATACCCAGATACCATTATAAAAATTTACCATTTCAGTTGAAACTGGGGAAGAATGGTAAAATGGCTAAGAATGGCCAGCTTTAATTGTAAATAAAATTATAAGCGGTCAGTTAGCTAAAGGGATGTGGTCATGCGAGATTCCAGCAGAGGTAAGAAAAAAACTATTGGGCAGCTTTAAGCACTGCGCTTGCGCAAGTCTAAATTAGAGAACGTGAGCGCTGAGATTGGCAGACGAAAATGAAAGCGATTATCGATGTGCAGATAGGCCAGGTCAAAGTTGAGCAGGGCAAGGCCATATTGAAGTCGACGGCTATAGGTTCCTGTGTTGCTATCGTTGCGTATGACGCCACGAAAAAAATTGGGGCGCTGGCGCACGTTATGCTGCCTGGTAGGGCTGCTGTGGGGAAGAAGCTCGGCGTAAAAACGAGATATGCCGCTGATGCCATAGATGCAATGCTCAATCAGATGTCCCAGTTAGGTTCAAAAACTGACGATATCGAAGTCGCGCTGGTCGGTGGGGCAAATGTGCTCGGCAGAGAAGATGACACGATTTGCAAAGACAATGTGGAATCAGTCCTGGAATTGCTGCTGAAAAAGCAGTTCAGAGTGCAAGCTCAGGAAGTCGGAGGAACAGTTAGAAGAAGTGTTTCTCTCGATGTCGAGCGTGGAATTGTATTCTGCACCGAAGGTAACGGCAGCGAAATGCAACTGTACAGGGCATAGAAAATATAAGGATAGGATTGTTCCTGTCCTTACCGTTTATCAAATTAGGAGGAAAAATGGGTAAGCAAAGAAAACATCCGCCGGATAACGATAGGTTAAGTGCTATCGAGCAACAACTTAGGGCTGCCAATCAGCAATTGGAAGCCAACAATCAGCAACTGCGCGCCGGCGAAGAGGAGCTGCGCAAGGTTAACCAGGATTTAAGGGAGCGCGTTAAAGAGTTGGATTGTCTCTATGGGCTGTCCCAACTGGTGGAGCGGCCTGATATAGTATTAGACAAGATTTTCCAGGGTTTAGTCGAGCTAATTCAACACGGCTGGCAGTATCCTGAGATTACATGCGTACGAGTGGTCTTTGAGGGCGAGCACTTCAAAACACCCAACTTCAAGGAAACTAAGTGGAGGCAACTGGCGGATATTGAGCTGCTTGGCAAGAAGGTAGGGGCGCTGGAGGTTTACTACCTCAAGAAAAGACCCGAACTGGATGAAGGTCCTTTCCTGAACGAGGAGAGGAAGCTGCTAAACGGCCTTGCTGAGCGATTAGGGCGCATCGCACAGCGCATCAAGGACGAGGAAGCCCTCAAAGCGGCGCACCAACAGTTGCGAGCGGATGAGCAGCAACTCAAAGCTGCAAATCAGCAGTTGGACGCGAGCAATCAACAACTAAGGGCTGCCAACCAGCAGTTAGCAGCAAACGAAGCTGAATTGAGGGAGACACGGGACTACCTGGAGAGTCTAATTGACTATGCTAACGCTCCTATTATCGTATGGGATGCGAAATTTAGGATCAGCCGGTTCAACCGCGCTTTTGAGCGTCTGACGGGGCATACAGCCGATGATGTAATTGGGCGAGAATTAAGCATACTTTTCCCTGAGGCAAGCCGAGAGGAATCAATGCAGGATATCGCACGCACCTTGAGGGGTGAATATTGGGAGTCGATGGAAATCCAGGTTCTTCGCAAAGATGGGGATATTCGAGTAGCACTCTGGAACTCGGCGAACATCTATGCTCAAGACGGCACGACTCTTTTAGCTACTATTGCCCAGGGCCAGGACGTAACGCAGCGCAAAAAGACGGAGCAGGCACTGCGAGCGACCAACCAGCAGTTGCAGGCCAGCGAGCAGCAATTGATAGCTGCTAACGAGCAGTTGCGTGCGAGTGAGCAGCAGCTCAAAGCCGCCAATCAGCAGCTACGTGCGAACGAGCAGCAGCTTAGAGCTGCAAACCAGCAATTACAGGCCGATGTCAGGGAGCGTAAGAAGACCGAAGAAAAAATTAAAGCAGCACTTAAAGAAAAAGAGGTGTTGCTAAAAGAAATTTATCATCGAGTCAAGAATAATATGCAGGTAATATCGAGCATTCTAAATATTCAATCCAAACACATCGAGGATAAACAAGCACTTAAGATGTTCGAGAATGGCCAGAGCCGTATTAGGTCAATGGCACTGGTACACGAGAAATTGTACGAATCCGAGAATTTAGCTGGAATTGATTTTGCTGATTATATACGCAGCATTACAACTTATTTGTTCAGGCTCCATAAAATTAGTGAGGCCGTTCGATCGAATGTAGATATCAAAGAGATTTTACTTGATATCAATACGGCAATTCCCTGTGGTTTGATTATCAATGAGCTTGTTTCAAATTCGCTAAAGTATGCCTTTCCAGAGGGCATAGAAGGCGAAATATGGATACGACTTTATTCAGATAAAGATGGCAGGTTCACATTGCTTGTCAAAGATAATGGCATTGGATTTCCAAAAGATATGGACTTTAGAAAAACTGAATCGTTAGGCATACAGTTAGTAATTATGTTAGTAGAGCAGCTTGAGGGGACAATAGAGCTTGACAAGAGCGAGGGAACAGCATTTACTATTACCTTTGGAAAAGCAAAAACCTAAGTATTGGCAGGCAACCAAGTGACAACTGCAAAGATATTAGTTGCGGAAGATGAAAGCATTGTCGCCAAAGACATACAAGATACGCTGAAAAGGCAGGGATATGATGTTCCTGCTATTGCCTTATCTGGAGAAGAAGCTATTGAAAAAGCAGCCGAGATACAGCCGGATTTAGTATTGATGGATATAATGTTAAAAGGCAATGTGGATGGTATAGCCGCTGCCGAGCAAATCCGCGACCGTTTCAATATTCCTGTGGTGTACCTCACTGCTTATGCAGATAAGGAAATAGTAGAGCGGGCAAGGATAACAGAGCCATTCGGTTACATAATCAAACCGTTCGAAGCGAGAGAATTACGCACCAACATTGAGATAGCTCTTTACAAGCATAAGGCCGAGGAGACACT
>CAYNKI010000005.1:30367-34189 GCA_964397675.1 uncultured Pirellulales bacterium | reverse complement strand
TTGCAAAAAACTGGTTCGACAACTTCCTCCCGGAGGGAGTTAGAGGCGAAGAAAGAGCAGTTTTTGAAAAGCTGGTGGCTGGAGAGGCTAACCCACCGGAATATTTTGAAAACCCAATTTTGACTAAGAATGGTGATGAAAGGCTGGTCGCCTGGCACAATACCATACTTAGAGACGAAAAAGGCAATGTTATCGCTACGCTGAGTTCCGGAGAGGACATCACGGAGCGCAGGCAGGCGGAGGAGGCGCTGCGTGAAAGCGAGGAATGTTTCAGAAGTATCTTTGAAAATAGTTTAGTCGGTGTGTATCGAACCACTCCAGACGGTCGCATTCTGATGGCGAATCCGGCTCTTATAAAGATGCTTGGTTATTCTTCCTTTGATGAGCTTGCCGAACGAAACTTGGAAGATGGAAAATATTTTGCACCGCAATATCAAAGGTCTGAATTTATAGAGCGCATTGAAAAGCAAGGAAGAGCAGTAGGTTTAGAATCGTCTTGGAGGAAACGAGACGGAAGCACTTTATTTATTATTGAAGATACACGTGTAGCTCGCGATAAGCAAGGAAATACCTTATATTATGAGGGCACGGTGGAAGACATCACGGAGCGCAAGAAGGCGGAGGAAAAACTTCTTGAAGACTGGGAGAAGCTAAAGTCTTTGGCTTCGCAGTTGACGTTGGCCGAGGAGCGGGAAAGGCGCCGCATTGCTACAGACCTGCACGACAGAATCAGCCAGTCCCTGGTTATTTCCAAAATTAAGTTAGATGGACTTCGCCATTCTGTTTCACCTGAGGACCCGGTCAAGGTTATGGAGGAGGTCTGCGGCTCGCTCGGACAGGCCATTGCGGACATAAGGGCCTTGACATTTGACCTCAGCTCTCCTATACTTCACGAGCTGGGTTTTGAAGCGGCTGTGGAAGTGTTGCTTGCCGAACAAATCGAGCAGAAACATGGCATCGCAACCGAGTTTGAGAATGATGGAAAGGCCAAGCCGCTGGATGATGATATTCAGGCTATTTTGTTCCGAAATGTGCGGGAATTGATTTTCAATATTGTTAAACATGCAAACGCTAATAAAGTAAAAGTATCTGTCCGAAAAATTGGAAGCCAGATAAGCGTCAGTGTTGAAGATGATGGAGTGGGATTTGACTCTGCTAAAGTAGCTTCGATATCAGTTAGAGAAGGTGGATTTGGACTTTTTAGCATTCGGGAACGATTAGAGCAATTGGGCGGCAATCTTGAGATAAAGTCCGAACCAGGTCATGGATGTAAGGTCGTGATGACGGCCCCACTAAAACAGAGTGAAAATAAGGAATAGCCACAAAGGCACAAAGTTAAAAGTATAATATATTACCATCTTAGTGTCTTGGTGCCTTGGTGGCAGGAAATAGAAATTGGGGGATAAATATGAGCACACGAATTCTTTTAGTTGATGACCATGCCATTACTCGTGAAGGTCTGCGCTCATTGATCGAGAATCAGCCTGACATGGAAGTAGTTGGGGAGGCTGAGGATGGCCGACAGGCAATCAATGTTGTACGGGAACTGTTGCCGGACATAGTAATTACGGATATAACTATGCCGAATCTCAACGGAGTGGATGCCACCCGGCAGATTGTTCGCCAGTTCCATAAAATCAAGGTAATTGCCCTGTCGGTACATTCTAACCGTGCATTTGTGGCGGACATGCTTAGGGCTGGAGCATCCGGCTATGTATTGAAGGAGTGCACTTTCGATGAGCTCGTTGAGGCTGTACGAATGGTCGTCGATGGTAGTGTTTATCTTAGCCCTAAAGTTGCCGGAGTGATGGTCAGCGACTACGTACAGCGCTTGTCCAGGACTGCGGAGTCGCCGTTGGAGTCTCTCACTGAAAGAGAACGTGAGGTGCTTCAGCTTATCGGAGAGGGCAGAAATACGAAACAGGTGGCTTTGGGATTACATGTAAGCACAAAGACCGTCGAGGCGAACCGCCGTAAGATTATGGAAAAGCTGGATGCACACAGCATAGCTGAGCTTGTTAAGATTGCCATCCTTGGTGGGCTGGCCTCTCTCGAATCGTAGTAACTCTGCGCGGATGGCACCAATAACCAAGCCTTGCTAATCCGCCTTGTCAAGACTGGTTTTTGTCCTGCCTGTATTCTGCCGAACAAAGTATCTTATTATTTCTGTGGAAAGCTCAAGAAAATCCTGTTGATATGCACTTAGTAATTCTGTTCTGATCTAAAATGGGGGTTTGGCAGCCTGTTAATAGGGTTTTGCCATTCTAATAATAGGCTTTAGGAAGTTCAAATTTGGGAAAATGCTATTTGCTTAGTGCTCCGATTTCACCTTAAAATTGTGGACGTGATATTTGATGCACGGACCCGTCTTTTGGGGGCCAAGCAAGGAGGCGTGAGGTCTGGATATCAAGATAGTATTGATCGCCGTTAAAGCCAAGAAAGGTTTTGCTAATGTAACTTGGGGGGTACCAGTCACAAAGCGACTGGTAAGCTGCCTCGCCGAGGATTATTTAAGGGCAGATAGTAGAATAAATCGATGGCTACTTAGGTTTTGCTTTGGGATTGGCCTGCCCCCCTCCTATTTTTTGGGGCAACTACTGTATTGTTTTGTTTGTCATTCCTGTAATTAGCCTTCCTGCGTTTTCTCGTCAGAACGGAGCTTTTCTGCAATAGGCTTGTACCTATGTAAGTGGGCAAGAACGCAAAAGCTCTGTGGAAATAAAGCAGGGCAAAAAACTGCGAAAAATATTGTTGCCACTTTCTTTGCGGTAGATTATCATATTAGTACCAAATTATGATACAGATTTTGGAGGTGATTATGAAGAACGATAAACTTACACGTAGGACTTTCATTCGCAGTACTTCTCTGATGGCCGCGGGGGCAATTACCGGTACTTTAGCGGACAAGGGACGTGCCTTTGGCAAGACGGATAGTGCTATCAGGAAAACGCCGAGCTACAATCCGGATATGGAGTATCGCCGGCTGGGCAAGACCGGGCTTTGGGTCTCGGTAGTCGGCCTGGGCGGGCACTCGCGGGCCAAGGGCGAGCTGCGCCACGAAATTGTCAGTCGCTGCATCGATATTGGCATCAATTACATTGACATTACCGGCAGCGGCGAGTTACGCAGGGACGTCGAGGCCCTTGGCAACCGGCGCGACAAGGTGTATCTGTCCCTTTCCGAGACCGGTCGTGAGCCGCGCAATACGAATTACCGTACCGCCAAGAAGCTGATAGGAGTTTTAGACGAAGCCCTCAGCGGGGCGAAACTGGAATACACCGATTTGTGGCGAATCACCGTCTACGAGCCCGGCGGCAGGCACTCGTTTAACACCTCTTGTGAGGTCGTCGCTGCCCTGGAGAAGGCCAAAAAGCAGGGTAAGGCCCGATTTGTCGGCATCGCTTCGCACGACCGCCGATGGTTCAAGTTTATGATAGAATATTTTCCCCAGATTGAGGTCATCCTCTTTCCCTTCACGACTATGACCAAGACCGCTCCGAAAGACAGTCTCTTCGATGCTCTCAAGAAGTGTGACGTGGGCGCTTTCGGCATTAAGCCTTTTGCGGCTGGCTCGCTATTCACGGACAACCAACAAGAAAACGACCGTCGTGCGCGTCTGGCCATCCGGTACATCCTGCACAGCAACACCGTAATACCCATCCCTGGTATGAACAGTGTCCATCACGCCGATAACGTTGCTAAGGCCGTGAAGGAGCGCCGTCAGCTCGACCTGAAAGAAAGGGCCGAGTTGAAAAACGTCACTAACAAGATGTGGGCCAACCTGCCGGCCAACTACCAATGGCTAAAGGACTGGGAATGCGT
>CAYNKI010000005.1:0-30267 GCA_964397675.1 uncultured Pirellulales bacterium | reverse complement strand
GCGCTGGCCAATATCGGCTGCGCGGATTGCCATGGCCAGTGCGATGAGCACATTGCGGACGAATCCTGGGCCTGGGGTGAAAACGGCACGCCACCAGATATTATGTACCCAGCAGAAAGAATAAATTCATCTTGCAAGGCCTGTCATCCAACGGCTAAGCTCGGTCGTGGAAAAAAGTACTGTACCGATTGCCACGGTGACCACCGCCTGGCCCAGCGCAAATGCAAATGGAAATAGCCCTGCCTATAAGGTTATCCGTCCATGAGTTGGATTTGGCAAACTCGGCTAAAAATATGGTTATAGTTCGATTCCTGAAAGGAGCAGTATCATGTGTAGAGGACAGAATTTTCTATTTTTTTTCGTTTTGACATTACTATTGTGCTCGGCGTGGAGTACTGTTGCCCAGGCGGAGTTTCCATGTGGAACGGGGCCAAAGGCGACAAAACCCGTTCAACAAGCCAGTGACAAGCCCGTAACCCTTGACACAGATCCTAATCTTGTCGGCTGGTGGAAGTTTGATGATGTTTCTGGCAAAACCGCTGCAGATTCTTCCAAGCATAACCGCAATGGAAGCCTTAAGGAAGAGTTGTCGTTTGACAAGCACTCTGTCCCTGGCAGAATAGGTAAAGCCCTGAAGTTCGATGGCAGAGAGGATTATATACAGATAAACAACTATAAAGGCGTTACTGGCACGCAGCCTCGAACCGTGACGGCGTGGATCAAAACGACCACCTCCAAAGGCGAAATTATCTCCTGGGGTTTGGATGAATACGGCCAAATGTGGATATTCGGCTTCATCAGGAAGCGCATAGGCGTGACGCCCAATGGCGGGTATCTCTATATTAATCCCGAGGTTCACGACGATGTGTGGCATCACGTGGCAGTAGTGGTGCAAGATGCCGAGCTGCCGAATCTCTATGACGATGTCAAGCTGTACAAGGATGGTTCTTTAGCCGAAATTCATGACATCGGACTTTTGGATCTTTGGCCAATCGAAACCGGCGACGAATTGGATGTCAGAATAGGTTCACAATTTAAGGGCCTCATAGATGATGTTCGCATCTATGACCGTGCTCTGTCGGAGGACGAGATAAAGGCCCTGTTTATGTTGAAGAGCAATCGTCCTTTACTTGAGTCTCGATGATAATGCTGATGATTTGCATATTGGACTTGTAGTTGATAGCGATAGCTATGAATTACCCACCGGTTGGTCTTTCCGGTTTTTTAGCTTTTAAGACTTTGCTTTCTGTCCCTGTGATCAGCCTTTTTATATTTTCTCGATGTCGGATAATGACCATCAGGGGGATCGCAGTTGCTGCGATAAGTAATGGCCATAGACTGATAAAGTCCCAGCTTGGTTTTAGGATTATCATCAAAAACAATAACAGAGGAAAAGCAACCGAGGCGGTGATTGAGGCTAATGAAACGTACCGCCATATCAAGACAACTACAGCCCATATTGCAATGGCAAACGAGGCACAAACTGTAAAATAAGGCCAGAGGCCCAGTGCTACGCCGAGGCTGGTAGCGACGCCTTTGCCGCCCTTTAATTTTAAATATATGGGGAAGATATGGCCGATAATGGCGGCGCAGCCTACCGCCAGCCATAACCAAAGCAGAACTTGTTCGTCGATGCTGGATGCTCGATGCACGTCGAGAATCGAGAATCGAGAAACGAGTATCGAGGCTGCAAGCATCGGAATCAAGCCCTTAAGCACATCGAGCAAGAAGCAGAGATAGGCCCATTTTCTGCCGAGAGCACGGGCAACATTAGTGGCGCCGATATTGCCTGAGCCTATTGCTCGCAAATCCTTGCCGTGTGCTCTGGCGATGAGCAGCCCAAAGGGTATCGAGCCCAGCAAATAAGCTGCTATGACAGCGAATATAAAAATCACATACATTATTTTTTAGCCTTTCCTTTGCAATATAGATTCATAAACATCTATTAGCTGTTTAGCAACTCGGCTGATGGAGATTTTCCCTTTGAGATTATCTGCAGCAATGGCCTGGGATGCTTTCTGGATACTTTCAGTATTTGTGAAATAACTAATGGCCTCTGCCAATGCGGGGACATCATCAGGGGAATCGATAACTTTGCCGTGTCTATCATTAACGAATAAGTCGGTTGCACCGTTAAATTTGGTAGTTATCACAGGTTTATCGGCTGCTAATGCTTCGAGAATGAACCGCGAGCAAGGGTCGTAGAAAGTAGGCAGAACAGCAACGTCACTTATTAACAGAACGTTTTGAATGTGTCTGACCGGTCCTAAAAAGATGATTTTCTTGTCCGCTGTAAGTGGATCAAGTTTTTTTATGAGGCGACGGTATTTGCGCACTCTACTGTTACCAGCAACAATTAGAAAACATGGCCGAGATGTTTCTCGGCTCGCTGCTAACTGCATTGCTTTTATTAAAACAGCCAGTCCCTTTAATCTGAAATTGTTGGCAACGAATAGTAAAAAGACCGGCTCATCGGCTTCTTTGATGTTCAATTTGGCCAATATTTGTGAGCGGAGTCTATCAGTTTTTTTCTTGTTAACTCTTGTGCGTATTCGTATGCCATTATGTATAAGTTTAATGCGGTCATTGCTAACTGCATAGTGTTGTTTGAACTGCTCGGCGACATACTGCGAAATTGCAATAATTTTCGGCCCGTCGGATTGCATACATAGCATACGCTCAGCCCGCAGAAGTATAGTTCGGCGGAAATTGGCAAAAGCAGTAAGCTTCTTATAAGATTCTATGAATTTGTTTTGATAACTGGCTGCATTACGTAAAATCGATTCAGCGTATGTACCGCCGCGAGGCTGATAAACATCGGCAAAATCAAAGGGCAGGATGCTGTGAACTATGTCATAATGATTTTTGGATAAATGTTCCCTTAGTGCTTTTGCAAATGTGAAGAAACAAGTGCGCTTGCCGGAACTGTCCCTACATAATATCTGAATGTTTTTTGCATTAGTGCTACCTTTTGCGGCGAGTATATCCACTTTAGGGCCGATTTTTGAAATGGCGGTTGCCAGCTCAAAGACTGAACGTTCCGCACCCCCAAGGCCTATATCAGCTCGCTCTATTATAATCGCTATTTTCTTCTTCATTGTTTTTTGCCATGAATTTGCTTTAATTTTTTCTTTTATTCGTGCCTATTTGTGTCAATTCGTGGCTTACTTTCAATTGAATTTGGTCAGCTTACAAAAGGAATAGTTCTGCCGTGCTTTATATCGTGTCGAGCCATTCGCCTTGCTTTATTTAGCACTTTGCGAATAAATATTTTGTCTTTGTCAGTTAGCTTGTCCCTGCCGGTATAACCAAAGTAAAAACGCAGCCTATCCGTATTTGAAAAATACTTCGCTGGAGCTGAGTAATATAGCTGGGCAATATCCTTTACTCGAAATCGCTGGCTCAAGATGATTGGCTTAAAGGCCCGTGCTAAATCTATCAAGTGAAATTTACCCTTATCATCGTAGAATATGTGTGAAAGATAAAGGTCTCGGTGACGAAAATTTGTCTGGTGGAATTTTTTTACAAAACCTGCTAATTGAGCGATGAAACCTCTACGCAGCTTCAAATTTTCTGTCGTTGCTGGGTCGGTAAAAAAGTTGGGCAATTTTCGCTCCAGAGATTCTGCATTTGGAATTTTTTCGGTGATTATAAAGCTTCTTTTCTCGAAAAACACACCCAACTGTTGGCCATAAGAAATAATTTTGGGAGTATTTATACCCGTTGTTGCCAGTTCATTTGTCTGCTCGAATTCGAGGAAGCTGCAGCTGTTTCGGCTGCGATGTGAAAGCCAGTTTCTCAGTTGAGTTAAAATTGGCGGCCCATCATAGCGCTTCAAAAATACCGTAGTTGTTTGTCTGCCGTTCTTCTGGTGGAGCGGTGAGTTTATTTCAAATTGTAAGCGCTTGCGGAAGCCGGCGAGATTGTTTTTGGTCAGATTCTTAGCCGCGTTAAAAGAAAAGATGGCGCCGATAGAAGTTAAGCCCAATTTGTTAAATGCTGTTTTGTAATCGAGGTCAATGAAAAAGGATTTTGATGTTTCTTCGAATTTTTGTTGGGCGAAAACTATTGCTTCTCTGCGATTATTTTCGAGCAGTTCTTTTGCAGCGTTACCGACCATCTGGACAGTGATTGCCTGCATACACCAGTGCTGGGATTTTTTGCATAACGGCTTAGTGCACGGAGCACAAGGGACATTGCCGACTATCTGAATTTCATTTTCGTAATCGGTATCTGTCCAGGCTGGGTCATTAGGTCCAAAAAGAGTAACAACTTTACGGCCCAGCGCTATGGCTATGTGTCGCGGGCCTGTATCATTTGATATCACCAACTCTGCCCTGGAAAAAAGCGCTTTTAATTCGCCAAGACCCATAGGCCTTTCTGCCAAATTGATAAGGTTGTGTTTGCTTAAATCACATATTTCGTTGGCGATTATTTTCTCAACAGGATCAGGGGAGACAGAGACTACAACAGTTGCGTTGTAGTTAGCAATCAGCCAATCGGCTGTTTGCGCAAACCTTTTGCTTGGCCAGCACTTGCTGGGTCCGAATGCTCCGCCGGGGACAATAACAACAATCGGTCCAGCGGCGTTATCAAGTTCTGGTAATTTGGCCCTTAGATTTTTAGTGCACTGTGGGTCGATGAGCAATTCAAGGTTTCTATCGGTTATTTCGGCGCCCAGCCAAGAAGCAATTGTAAGATAGTAGTCAATCATAGAAATAGGCTCAAATTTGCCGTTTGGCAATCTTGCTGGGTAAAGTTTATCGGTTAGCAGAGGTCCTCGGCCTTCACGGGCATAGCCGATACGCGATGGTATCCCCGCTAAAAAAACGGACAGTGCCGAAACAAAGGAATTTTTAAAAAGGATTGCATGGGTGAATTTATACTGCTTGAGCATTTTTGCAATCGCTATCGGGTTTTTCTTCAGTTGCTCCAGCCATATATTATTAAAGTTGTTTGGCGATAGAATTTCATGAATCATAAGCTCTGCTAAAAACGAAATTTTGCAGGATTTGAAATGTTGAAGAATGGCCCGCAAGGCTGGTGTGCAGAGAATAGCATCACCAATAGGGGAAGGAAGCCATACTAAAATCTTGCACCTCGTATCTTGCATCTCGTATCTCGATTATATAAAAGAAAGACCCCACGTAAAACGTGGGGCTAAATATTTAGCCTGCGGTTTTACCGCAGGTCTATTTTCGTTCCTGCATTATGTAAAAGGTCAGCGACATCAACTGTAGAACCATAGCAAAGCCGAGCGCAATAAAAACGGCATTGTCTTGCCTGGTTGGACTCATTAGAAACCATACAGTTAGCAGCAGGCAAAACAGAACAGCGATTTGCACAATCCCAGCTAACAGTCTCATTATGGAGAACTCGCCGAACATATCTGCCCGTTGCATACTTTTTAACTGTTCCAGAATGCTATTTAGTACGTCAATGGCGTATTCACTCCTGTCACCATCAGTTTGTTGCATCGCTGAATTCGTTTCTGGCTCCGGAGGACTTATCTCCAACTCTGGGGGCTTTATCTCCGACTCAGGAGGCTCCGATAGTTGAGGTTGTTCATCAATTTGAATGAGCGGTTCAGTTTGCTCGGGGGGGGCAGGCTGAGTTTGGGCATCATCGTTGCTGGTAGAACGGAGATATTTTTTTATGATATTTGTTGCCTCCTTAATGTTTACAGCCCTGTGGTCTGGTTTAGGCTCGCCTGGTTTGAGCTGTTTGTAATCCGAGAAGCGGTTTATTAAAATAGTCTTACAGCCGGCACGTAAACCAGTTTCTATGTCCCGGCTACTATCGCCAATCATCCAGGACTGGCTAAGGTCGATGTCCATCTCATCGGCAGCGGTCAACAGCATTCCGGGATTTGGCTTTCGCCAGTCACTTTCCTTGCGGTACTTAGGGACACTTCCCTCGGGATGGTATGGACAGTAATAAATCTGATCTAAATACGCTCCACTCTCGGCGAGCAGTTGTTTTAAGCGATCATGGATTTGGGTGAGAACCTTCTCGGTAATAATTCCACGTGCGACAGCCGATTGATTAGAGACGACAACCAGCTTATATCCAATAGCCTTCAGTTCGATAAGCGCCTCGGCGACACCATCCAGCAGCTTCACCTGGTCGGGATGATTGATATAGCCGGGGTCTTCAATCATGGTGTCATCACGATCTAAAAATACTGCTTTATTAGACATATCTATTTAGATTCGCTTTGCATTTAACTTATTTACAAAAACTCTGTTCTACGAGGTCACATATTATATGATAAGCCAGTTGATGAATCTCCTGGCTACGAGCTGTTGATTCATCACCGGCACAAAAACAAATATCGGCAATTTTTTCGAGCCTGCTATCAGCCTTTCCTGTAAAGGCCAGCACACAAGCTCCTTTTTTCTTGGCTAATTCAACTGCTGCAATCACATTTTCCGAAGTGCCGCTGGTTGAAAAGGCCCACAGGATGTCACCTTCTTTTGCCAGCGCTTCTACCTGCCGAGCAAAGACCTTCTCATAAGCATAATCGTTGGCAATAGATGTGAGTATAGAAGTATCGGTGGAGAGCGCTACAGCCGCTAAAGCTTTTCGCTCTCTTCTAAATCTACCCACCAGCTCACCAGCTATATGCTGAGCATCTGCGGCAGAGCCTCCATTGCCACATAGATAAACTGTTCCGTTTTGCTTTAATGCTTTTATGATTGCCTGTGCGGCGGCAGTGATTGTTTCAATGCCGCTTTCTTGAAGCTCATCAGTCATCTTCTTGTGTGTTTCAATCGCTTCTGCAATCAGTTTTTTAATATTGTTGCTCATCAGGTTTTTGTTCCTAATGCCTTCATTTTTTTGATTGTTGCGCTTGAGCTTTTGCCTTCAACAAGTGGTGCAAGAACGACTTTGCCGCCATAAGATTCGACGGTCTCGCGACCGACAACGCCTTTGTCTTTCCAATCCTGACCCTTTATTAATACATCCGGTCTTACTTTTTTAATCAGATTGAGCGGGTCCGGCTCATCAAAAAACGTAATGTAATCTATTGTTTCCAGCGCAGCCAAGACAAAAGCACGGTCATCCTGATTGTTTATAGGTCTGTCAGTCCCTTTAATAATTTTTACCGAACTGTCACTGTTTAAGCCAAGGACAACTATATCACCTTGTGACTTACAGAATTTTAGAAATTCGATATGTCCCCTATGAATCACATCAAAACAGCCATTTGTAAAGACTATTGTCTCTTTCCGCTTGCGATGCCAGGTGAGCTCCTCCAGCAAAGAATCAATAGGATGCACCTTGCCGCTTTTATCTCGATTTTGACTAATAATTTCATTAATGATTTCTTCAATAGTTACCGTTGTAGTGCCGAATTTTTCCACTTCAATTCCGCCTGTTATATTGGCTAATTGGACGGCTGTTTTATAATCACAGTTAGCAGCTAAAGTTACAGCAAGGGTTGCCAAAACCATGTCACCTGCACCGCTAACATCGTAAACGCTGCGCGGCCTGGTGGGTATGATTTGGCTTTCAGTTTCTGTTTCAAGATATGCACCTTCCTTATCCAATGTGATTACAACAGCCTTGAGCTTTAAATTCTGACGGAGCTGCTTCGCTGCTCTGGCAGCATCTGAAGTGTTTTTTATCTCGAAACCAACTACTGCAGAGGTTTCTTTCCGGTTCGGTGTAATGAGAGTAGAACCGATGTATTTTGAATAATCGCTTATCAGTGAAGGATCAATAAGAACCTTTTTGTTTGCTTGCACAGCAAATTGTATCAACTGCTGGCAAAGGGACGAACTAATTAAACCCTTATTATAATCCTGTAGACAAACAATATCAGCTTGTTTCAATCTGTCTTTGTAAGCCTGTAAAACTCCCTCATTCATTTTATCGGAGAGCGTCTCGGTGTGTTCTTCATCGATTCGCATTAGTTGCTGCGGATGACGATGTTGTGCCAGACCTATTAGTCTTTGCTTACTAATAGTGGGCCGATTTGACACGGTAAATAATCCTGTAATATCAGCTCCAGCCTTTATCATCTTTTCTTTAAGAGTGCTGCCGTTCTGATCATTTCCAATAATTCCAATGCAATATGGTACTGCACCCAGCGCTGCTACGTCGGCGGCCACTGAGCCTGCTCCGCCGCAGCTATATTCTGTTTTGCAGACCTTCAGGACTGGTACGGGCGCTTCCGGGCTTATTCTTAAAGCATCGCCGTAGACATAAACGTCGAGCATAAAGTCGCCTACCACCAGAATCTTCGGCGAGCCGAGGTTTGTTACCGTCTTTAGTAATTCTTTGTACATCTAAAACTTTTTTACAATGACAGCAAAACCCCCGGTAAAACCGGGGGCTAAATATATTTATTCTTTTTATTTAGCCCCACGTTTTACGTGGGATTCTTCTTTTTCACTTCGTGTAGATTTTATCCGCTAATGTATTTTTTATCAAGGCTCTAAATTTATCCTCTCCGGCCAGGAATTTTAGCTCAATTGTCAAATATGCGAAAGGTATCTCGTATTGCGTATTGCGTATTGCGTATTGCGTAGAGAACCAGTCTTTTTGTGTTGTTAGGATTAAGTCTGCTTCCAAGCGTTCGGCTTGTTTTTGAATGTCAGCAATCTCATCTTCTGTATAGTGATGATGGTCGTTATAAACTTTCGAGCCAATCATTTCAGCACCTAAGCCTTTGATTGTTTTGAAAAAGGCGTCTGGATTGCCTATACCGCAAAAGGCAAATATTTTTTTATCCTTTAGATTTTCAACACTAATTTCCTGGTTTTCTTCGGATTTTGCACAGGCAGGAGCATGTATTGACCTTGCAACTATCATATTAGGATTAATTTGCTGCAGTGTCTGTTCGAGTTCAGCCAATTTATCTTTTATGATTTGGTCGCACCTGGTAATAACAACAGCGTCGGCTCGCTTAAGTGCTGTGACGGGTTCTCTGAGCATTCCTGCCGGAAGAAGCTTACCATAGCCGAAAGGCTGTGTCGCATCAATTGTCACGATATCCAGGTCTCTGGCTAATCGGCGATGTTGAAATCCATCGTCCATAATCAGGACCTTGGCGCCGAATTTTTCGACAGCTTCAGCAGCACCAGCGATGCGGTCAGGATTTACAATTACTTGTGCCTCTGGGCAGCTTTCAGCAAGAATTGCAGGCTCATCTTCATAGTTTTGAGTTTTGAGTTTTGAGTTTTTAGTTACCTTGTAGCCACGGGTAAGTATTGCACATTCAGAATTTGAAATTTGAAATTTGAAATTTGAAATTATATGGTTGCACAGCCAGATTACAAGTGGAGTCTTGCCTGTCCCGCCGGTTGTTATATTACCGACGCTGATGACTTTTGCATTTGCCTGGTGTGCTTTCAGCCAACCTTTGGAATATAGAAAATTGCGCAGTCCAATAACAATCGAGTAACCTATCTCAGCAACGGTCAGAAGAAATCGTAAAAGCGCCGCACTTATACCGCCACTTTGACATGAAATTAATTTGCGGAAACCGTCCTGCTTCAATTGCATGATCTTCCAAACCTGCGGTAAAACCGCAGGCTAAATATTTAGCCTCGTGTTTCACACGGGATTCTTAATTTTTCCAATAATGGCGTCAGCCATCTCGCTTGTGCCGACGGCGGTTTGGTCATTACGGTCCGCTTTCAAATCGTATGTTACGTTCTTTCCCTCAGCAATTATCGTAGCCACCGCTGCTTCGAGTTTGTCTGCCTCGACTGTTTTTCCTATGTGTCTTAGCATCATTACGCCACTTAGTATCAAGGCTGTCGGATTGACCTTGTTTTGGCCTTTATATTTTGGTGCGCTGCCATGGGTTGCCTCGAAGATAGCTGCTTTATCGCCGATGTTTGCACCGGGAGCAACACCCAGACCGCCAACTAAACCTGCACACAAATCACTTATAATATCGCCATAAAGATTCGGCAGCACAAGAACGTCATAAAGCTCCGGTTTTTGAATCAACTGCATACACATATTATCAACAATGCGGTCTTCAAACTCAATGTCCGAGTAATGTCTTGCAACCTCTCTGCTCACATCAAGCCATAATCCGTCACTGTATTTCATAATATTGGCTTTGTGAACGGATGTTACCTTTTTGCGTTTCATTTTACGGGCGTAATCAAATGCGAAACGGACTATCCGCTCGGTGGCCTTGACCGAAATAGGTTTTATGCTTATGCCAGAGTCCTTATTTATTTTCCGATTGCTGTGTTTATTTATCCAGTTGATGATTTCAGTGGTATCGTCTTTTCCCTTTTGAAATTCGATGCCTGCGTAGAGGTCTTCTGTGTTTTCACGCACAACCACAAGATCTATGTTAGAATATTTGCTGCGTACGCCTTTGTAGCTTTTGCAGGGCCTCAGGCAAGCGTATAAATCAAGGCTCTGGCGAAGATGCACGTTTATACTTCTGTAACCTTTGCCGACCGGCGTGGTGATGGGAGCTTTTAATGCCACACCGGTTTTCTTAATAGATTCGACAGTAGCATCCGGCAGAGGGGTACCTATTCGTTCCATTGTTTCTACGCCAGCTTCAACTACTTCCCAGTTTATTGCTGCACCAGTAGCGTCGATGCATCTGCGTGTAGCTTCTGCGATCTCCGGCCCAATTCCATCGCCAGTAATTAAGGTTGCATTAGGCATTTGTCGATACTCCAAAATCTTATAGAGACGTTATGCTAACTATTGATGATTGAGCTGTTAACGCCAGAGCCTATCCTGCCGTAGCACGGCGAATCACAGATCTTTGCACGCAGTCGCCCTGCGATGGAGCAGCTATGCTTTTCAACTTACTTTTTCGCATTTTTCTTCAGCTTAGGTGTTTAGCCTCTACGACCACAGCACAAAACCTGTCCATCTTCAAGAGTCACCACTACACGACCATCACAATCAACAGCCAAGCCCCAAGGAGCTGGGGCTGATGGCACCGGCTGAGACCACAGTATCTTGCCATCGTTAAGATTCAGGGCGACAACTTCTGATTCCCTGGCGACCACCACTGCATTACTGCAAACCGCTATGGCAACGCTTCCCGTACAGTCGCTGCTCCATAAAGGCTTGTTCTTGATGCCGAGTTTTCTCCAATCAACGTTGAATCGATTACGGGGTTGTGCCATTTTATTGCTTAACAACATCCTGTCAATATGAGCAAAGCACATGACCTTGCTGCTTACCTGATTACTTGCCCAAACGATGTCCCGACCTCCACTCCGTGTTAGAAAAACCCTGTTGAAAACAGTGTCATCGAACACGTCGTATTTGGGGTGTGCGTAAAAGGGCTTACCGAAAGCCACAACCTGGTCTGCAAGCAGAGAAAGCTCCCAGCCGCGTGGACTATGTGATGTAATGACATTATTTTGCGTTAATTGTCGGAGTAAACTCGGATTGTTAAGGCATTTTCCATCTGTGATATCATAGATAGCTGGTGAAACGGCGTTGCCACCAGCCAGGTAGAGCTTCCCATCGTTAAGCAGCAGATGACCTTGTACACTAACGCCGGTGCGAGCCTGCTGTTGAAGATGGCCGGATGCGTTATTCTGCCATTTTATCTGGCCAGTTGCGGCATCTAAAGCATATACATAAGTGCCGTCATAATTAACAATACCGGCGGCGACATAGGCGATACCATCTTCGACAAGCACTCCACTTGCGGCCGGCCACGTAGAGAGCAGCGATCCATAGACAGGTATTTTACGTTCTGCAGGAGCTGCACGAAATCGCCAGAGCAGTCGGCCTGTCTTTGCCTCGAAGGCATAGACCCATCCGTCACCAGAACCTACCAGAACACGACCCTTCCATATAGTCGGCGGAAGGCGAACCGCCCCACCAGTATAGGCCTTCCAACGCAGGCGTCCGGTTACAGCATCTAAGGCCCGGATAATGCCATCGGCGCTAGCAACAAATATCAGGCCACCAGCCGTAACCGGGGCTGTAGGAAGAAAGCCCGTCGGAGGAAGTGATGTCTCGGGCTTAAACTGCCAGAGTAACTTGCTCTTTTGGGAGACAGTTGCTTTCGTTGTTGCGCTGCAGGTGTTGTCTGCTCTGAAGGTGGGCCAGTCAGCTTTTTTTATCGCCGAGCTCGCAGAGCCCGCAGAGTTTTTTAATTTTAGTTTTTTCTCTGCGCTCTCGGCGCTCTCTGCGGTGAATCCTGTTTCGAGTCGCTCTGTTTCTGTAGCTGGTGGTGTGAAGTCGAAGTCCCCTGCCGGTGCCAAAGAAGTAACGCCATAGAGCGTAAGGAGACAGTCACATACGGATGGCCACCAATATAACAGGCCATTGGCGATGGTTACGCCATCGTGACATGGTGGGCGCATCGGCGAAAGCAGTTGAGGACCCATCTGTGGCGAGCTTGCCAGATTTAAACGCGTCGAACCACCCAAGGCCCGGTAAAAAATGGCGTCTATGGCACCCGTCGGGCGAGTACAAGCACGACGACCTGTTTTTATCTGGGCCAGTACCCGCCCGGTAAGCGGGTTAAACTTCATGCTGCCACTGCCAACATCGTTTTGACCACTTAAGCCATAGAGCCCATCATCTCGCAAGACCAACTGAAAGTTGCTATAGGGATTCTCCCAGAGGATACTACCATCTTTGGTCGAGACAGCAAGAAGCTTGCCAACCTGTGGGCCTGCAAAATACAAAACCTTGTCACTGCACTTCAGATAACATGTAGTTCGCCAATTGGTGCGCCAATCCTGCCTGTTTAGATATGTCCCGAGTGACCTGAACAGTTCAGGGACATTGCCCGGCGTTTTTCGCCAGATAATCTGACCGGTCTTCGCATCGAGACAGGCCAGATACCCCGCCTGCCCAGAGTCTCGTACGGCGGGCAGGGCTCCGAATCGAAAGATATAAATTCGCCCGTTTTTCATACACATCGCTCGGCTGTCAATGGGTTCATCCTCTCGATGGTGCCATAGTATCCTTTTTGTTCTTGGATTGATGGCCAGCACGTTTCGACCAAAGCCCCATGGGTGTGCTGTGTATGCTTTGTTGCTATCCTTAATGCCATCGGGCTGATTGAAGCCTTTTGATATAGGATTCCAAGGCCAGCCGTGTTTTTTGCGGTGCCATCGCATTGTGGGGTCCCTCTGCTCCTGATGGCCCATGAGCGCATAAAGCACGCCATTTTCCATTCCCATCCATTTCCAGAATGTTCCTCCAGCAATATCTGCCGACGGGATTATCTCATTCTTGAGCTGGCCTGTCGCCGTGTCGATAAGCTTGCAA
Organism: uncultured Pirellulales bacterium; assembly: GCA_964397675.1. GTDB lineage: Bacteria > Planctomycetota > Phycisphaerae > Sedimentisphaerales > Anaerobacaceae > CAYNKI01. The sequence continues at coordinate 17,031 of CAYNKI010000005.1, read as the reverse complement.
GACTTATCATCACCGACATATAAGATCGTGGGCGTTGCAATCATAGTATTGCGGTGAACCATAACGCCTTCAGCCAGGTCGCGCTGCCAGAGTATTGTGCCGTTGTAGCCATTGAATGCCACAAGCTTGTTTAGATACGGCTCTTCGCGGTCCTTGAATGCGAGGTGTCCAAACGCCTTGAACACACGGCCTGCAGAGGCCACCGCTACCTGAGGCATCGGTGCGTAGCGCGGCTCAGCTAAAAACTGTGTCAAATAAGGTGCCTGAGCGACGCGGTCTTCTGATTGTGGATTATTGTCGGGGCCGTGATACGGGTGACTCCAATCGTCTACTCCATCGGGAAATGGTTTGGTAAGAACCTTGTCAACCAATAAGGCTTTTCCACCAGGACGTAGAACCCGCACCGCCTCGGCCTCAGAAATACCCCCGACCTGATCGGGGGCTGCGTCATCGGTTGCGATGAGCGCATCTGCCAGATTGTCGGCCAGATGCAATGTTGTCAAATCACCTTTTTCAATAAAGATACGTATTCCGTAAAAACCCGCCTGGTCAACTATCGTGCACGCAGTTTTCACGTCCTCTTGGCGTGGCAGCTGGACATAAAACAATCGCTGGCTTTCGCGCGCGAGCCGCAAAGTTAGATCGCACTTTGGATCGCCAAGCACTACGCAAATTCCACGTTTCGCTCCAATTTTCTCGAGAATAGTCGGGTCCTGTTCTGCCGTAGACAGATGCGGCTGACCGAGCAGAATACTGACCGCCATCACCACTAAGCTTATCTTTTTCATTTTTTTCTCTTTCAAGATAATCATTACGAAGTTTCGTCTTCCTTAATAACCTCGATAAAATTAATTACAGGTGCTTGATCGGCCTGTGGGTTAGCCGGCGTGGGAACCAGCTCGAGGGCGAGGACATTTTCTACCCGGATGCTCTTAAACTCTTTGACAACGGCCTTGTTAGATTTTGGGTTCCCGCCGGGCGGTGTCCCTCCTGCTGTCTGCAAGATATCAAAGTTTTTGAGCACCAATCGGCCCTGAAGCTTAATGTCAAAGACGCGTTGTCCCTGCCGGTCGCCAGGCAAGGCATTAAAGCCGAGACTGACTGTATATGTTGCAGGCTTTTGTCCAGCAGAATCATCGATCAGCGGCAGCTCACAGCGTATCAATCCCCGACAGCCGGACGTGAAAAGCCATGGTTTGCGTGAGCCCTCAATAGTTGTGCCTTTGAAATCTGAGCAAAAGTATCCCCCACCCGATAAAACTTCGTCGTTTAAGTCGAACTTTACTCCATAATTTGGAAAATGGTTTTTGTCATATTCGGTCGTAGGGTTAGGATAGGCGAACCAGACGGTTCCTTCATTGTGGGACCCCGCTCCGCGGGAATCCTCTTTCATATCTGCGGGAGCTCCAAGATTAATCGCGAAGTGTCTGACCGGTGTCATAGCACCCTGGGTGACAAAGACGGTCCATGGTTGAGGTCTCGCTGGTTTGCGAATCAGTGCAAGTGAGCATCTCAGCGGATACGAGCAGGTGCAGCCGGAGCTCGCCTCAGGTGAGAGCAGCAGGCCGCTCGCTGGTATAATGCTGATGGCACAGCCCGGACGGTAGGCACCGAAGAGAGTTACTCCTCTGTCGGCCGCAAGGTCATAAAATGCCGTACAGGATGAGCGATAGAACAGACCACCGGCAGAGGCAGACGTCACACCGCAGGTGTGGCCGGGCCGTAAGAACTCCAAGGGCACCTCTTCGCCGGTGATAGGATGCCTGCGCTTTATTATCTGGCCCGTGCGGAGGTCACAGGCGAGCGGCTCTATGATGATCTTATCGCCCACTATTAACGGACGTGTGCGGTAGTTCAGAGCGCTGGACCAAAGGACATCACCGTTATCGGCCGACAGAGCCGTGATGCGCCGCCATTTGAGCGCATCGGCCCGGAACCTCCAGGCGTCGTGGTTACCGTAGTTGCCGAAGAACAACAACATGCCGTCACTATATGCAGCCCCCATACCGTCACCGCAGCATCCTGTAAGATCCACAGGTTTCTTCCAGAGCTCTTCTCCGGTGGCAGCATCGAGAGCAACGACCAGTCTCACATCGGCATCGTCATAGGAAAGTCGCCCTTCCTCGCATTCCTCCTCGAACAGTTCCGACTCCAAAGACCTAATCTCATAATCTATTCGACCTGTCTTGAAGGTTTTATCTGCCTTGAGCAGTTCGGCACGCCGTTTTTTCTTGGCGCGTAACTCTTCAAGAATACCGTCTCTTTCTTTGTAATATCCTTTCCTGATAAGTTCCCGCCTATCTTCAAGGGCACGGTTTTTCTGCTCTTCTGTAATCGTACTTTCGGCAAAGAAGATTTTTCCATCTCCGAGGACCACTGTCATATTTGCAATTCTGTCGCCGTTATGCACCCACAGCAATTTCCCTGTTTCGGTATCTATGGCAAAAATTTTATCGCTGACTATTAGACTCTTAGTTACAGCCCCAGCTTGCATGAACTCTCCACCTTTGCCGAATGTCGTCATGTGCTTAAATAGTGTTCCCGCTCTTTGAAAGGCCCTTCGCAAGTTCTCGTCCGGCACCGGATACAGCTTTTTGTAAGAATCATATCGCTGTTTGTACTGGGGGGGAATCTGGTCTCTATCTTTCCATTCTTCATTTTCAACCGTGACCTTCAGCAAAGCGGCATATTCCTCCTCCATAGCCGCCGATGTTGAGCCGTAAAGTATATTACCCTGGACCGACACGTATCCCCAACGCCGTGGAATTCCGTCAGCCGATTGTTCCCGATATACATCGGGATTGAACACCCGGACCGTTTCGCCCGTGGTCGTGTCGAGACGATAACACTTGTCCTGTGCAGCTACATAAAGGCTGTCCTCGGTGACTGCAAGATTGCCACAATCGCTTTTCGTTTTTACTCGCACTGCTCCTGGTATTCTCCTTTCCCAGAGGCCTGTCCCATTATAGGCGTCAACAGCCATAATGATTTCCCCACCCTGTATGAAGAGACGCCCGTTAATTGATACCGGACTTCCGGCCTCTGCGTGCCGCTCTACCATTGGCACCGGACCGGGTTCACCATACCAGAGGATTCCAAGCGGCCCATTGACCAGCTCGTCCCCGGAACAGGCTGTGTTCTGCGGATTACCGTACTGCTGCGTCCAGTTGCCGGCTCCAGCCAGTTTTCCGCGTACGAACTTGCGCCATTTATACTCGCCATTATCACTCAGTATACCTGCAACGGCGACCCCTCCGTAAGGTCTGAGAACTTGCTTTAGCTGCGCGCGACGAAAGTCGGTTCTACCTGATAGTAGCAGCCCGTCTGAGACGATCAGGTTGGCGAAGCAAGGCGGCAAGGATGAAATGTCCCAAGACTCCACAACCACACGTGAGCCCCACAGACCCGCGGCTTCTAGACTCTGGCGAGCTATCTTGACTTTCGCAGGGTCTTTCTCTATGCCTACAAACTTCAGGTCTGTTCTTTGGGCCAATTCAAAGGCGAGTCGGCCAATATCACAGTCGAGCACGAGGCAGTAGCCTTTTTCAATGGACGCCTCTTTTATAATTCTTTCTGCTGCTGATTCGTAGAGTGTCGTATGTTTGTCTTTCCGATAGGGTGATGGATTAATGGCCATTTTGATCTTTTTGGATGGGACCCCGCTCTGCGGGATGCCTGTGGATACTTCTTCTTTACCGAAGCAGTGAATCGGACCTTTGTCGGTGCTTACAATCAGTCGTCCACGAGCGGCGGCCAGACCGACAGCCCTGCCGGGTACATTCCCCTTCCAGAGTTCTTTACCGGTTTGTGCATCAATGCCAACGACCGCCCCTTCGCCGCCGGCAAAGAGAATCTGGCCGGCTAAAATCAAGGTGCACAGTCCTTTTCTGGAATAGCGCCACTTAAAGCTAAAACGTCTCCGTCGCTTCTGGTCTGACTCGTTGGTTTTTTTCACAGCCTCCCCCGCGTCTTGCTGGCGCAAGACAGCAGCGGGGGTACGGTCGACGGCACTGATTCCATCCACGGTTAAGATGTAGGCGACCTCACGAGTAAGGACCATATCAATTCCGGGAGACCGGTCGAAAACATCTCCTTTGCGACCGCCGGTTTTCGCGTCGTAGGCAATTTTGGCGGGTCTGCCGGCCTGCGCGCTTGTATCCACTCCGGCGATAAGGTTGTCACCGTCCAGCAGGGTCCACGTACCACCGTATTTACCGCCGGCAGAGCTGTAGAAAAGAAACTTTCCGGTTTTGCGATCAAAAGCGGCGGGCATGGCCCTGCCCGAGGGAACGTAGAGAATATTTTTGGATGCGACCAGGTAACCATGGGGTGATATGCCCCCGTAGTCCAGCTCGTGTGCGCGATCGCCGATAGTATCATTTCGCCAGATGACTGAGCCGTCATCGGCGTTCAGTGCACAGATATATATGCCTTCATAGGGGAAGACACCTGCACCAAAGTAAGCAACTCCGTCATCAACGAGGACGCTGGTTCTGACCGGCCATAATGATATGATTCTGCCGTTGCCAATGACCTTTTCATCGCTGTAACCGGCGCGGTATTTCCAGATGAGTTTGCCGTTTTCGGCATCGAGGCAATAGACATAGCCATCGTCCGAGCCAACATAAACGCGATCCTCATAAACTGTCGGAGCAAAACGAACAGGCCCCTCGGTAAAGAAAGTCCAGCGTATTTCGCCGGAAGCTGCGTCTATAGAGTAGACTTTGTTGGTCACGCATGAGCCGAAATACACACTGTCACCGGCCTGCCCGACGGACAAGCCTCTGGGTAGGCGGGCTACCACTACATGATATGCATTGTCAGAGTGCATTCTGGGCATCTCTTCCGCTGGCATTGGCCAGGCGGGCGCCGGTACATGTTCGGGTATAAATTCCCACTGTGGATAAAGGGCGTGACCTACAGTTTCGCCGGTGACGCCGCTCCGCGTGACATCAAAACGGTAGGTTGGCCAATCATTAGTCACACCAACAGTTACTTCCGTCCGCGCCAAAGCCATATTGGCGAGCAGACACAAGGGCAAAACACACCTTAACAGGGACCCCGCTTCGCGGGTCCGCCATAGGCGGATTGCGCACAGGACATTTTCGGTTTGTCGATACATTATACTATTCCTAAATAAGTGTAATTAAACTCTGTATGGATTGCGACTTATCACCATACTTTAGCTTAAGAATCTGCTCTGCAATTTTTTCACGAGCAGCGAGAAACTCGACCGGGTCTTTTGAAAAATTCCACCAGTTTGGTGCAATAATATTGACAATTTTTTTCATATATTCAGTATGATACACTATGAAACAGCTCAGTTCAATGAAATAATCTGGCAACGCCGAGGGGCGTTTTCTACGCATCACCGGAACCAGTCATCTCCAAGTCAGGCGAGTCGTCTTCGTCGTCCTTGGGGGCTCGTTCGCGGATAGTGGATTTTCGGAGAGGCAAGTACTTAGGCAAAAATGACCGCCTACTAACATGGTATCGGCCTAAGATATGTCCTCGCGGTCTGTCGGCGGAGCGTTTTGCATGTCTGCCGGAAACTTTAACGGTTCGGGTACTTCGCTTTCACAGGACGATACCAGGGTTTAGCAGTGAGACGATCATCGTGGCGACGACCTTGTTGGACCCGAAGGCATATCCATTTGAGCAGATCGCCGGGTTATACAGGGATCGTTGGATAGTGGAACTGCGTTTGCGAGATATTAAAACAACCTTGGGTATGGACATCCTGCGTGGTAAAAGTGCGGATATTGTTCGCAAAGAGATATATATGCACTTGTTGGTTTACAATTTGATCCGCGTTCTGATGTGGCAAGCCTCAAAAACACACGGTCGGCCAGTAGAGGGATTCCATGGTAGAGCGTATAGCTATGTTGCTCGATTCTTGTTATCGTTTGCGGATCCCCTTTCCGCATCGCAAGCAGAGCCTTGAAACCGGCTTTTAGCTTAACCACTAATCTACACTATACAAACTTCAATCCGCTCTAATCCGTGCCTCTGCGTGAGGCCATGGGCGATTTTCGGCCATACCACGAAGCCGCAAAGGGCATCAAGCCCTACCATCAACCGGTTTGCCTTCCCAGTAGTCGAATTTGGTAACCCATCGCACCATCGCGGTGGCGCCAGGCGTCGTGGCCGTCTCCTTGTTAACTGCGTCTTGAACACCCTTTGGGAGGTCCGCGAGCTTTTTCACTTCCCGCTTCACCAACGGCCTGCCGTTGTCGAGGATCTCCAAGCGCGTTTCCAATTGGTTGGCGGTCTTGCGCAGGGTGTACTCTGTTTCACTCTCTGTGGTTTTCTTGGAAATGAAGAATTTCACGCCGGGGGCGGGTTTCAACTCTCCTATTTCCTTTTCCGCCGCGGTGCGGACGGCCTCGGGCAATTCTTCCAGTGTTACGCCAGAAACCTCCCTGAAAAGGACATAGCCACTCGCCAGGATGCGGAGTTGCAGTTCGCGGTTTTCCGGGAGCCTGGCTTTCACGCTGTAGTCGACTTCTTTCTTCCCTTTGCGTTCCTCGGCGGCCAAGAGAGCAGGGTTCTCGCCTAACTCCTTGACAATGGCGTCTTGAACGGGTTTCGGAAACTTTGCGATACTCACGGTTTTGGGGGCTTTCGTCTGACTCGTCGGGGGTGTTGAGACTTCCTTATTCTCTGCCCTCCCCTTACGCCTCACAAGGATATACGTGACGACCAGCTTGCCCTTGTCGTTCTTGTTGGCCACCACGTCAACCCCATCGCCGGCTTTCACATCCGTCAACTTCGCGACGGTCGCAGCATAGAATTTCGTTCCGTCGTCGAAGGTAACGGACACGGACTTATCGCCAACCTTTACCCTGCCTTTGTCTTCTTCGATCTCCAGAACACCAACCACACTTGTCTCGTCCGCAGACGCAACGGCCTTCTCGGGGACCTTCGTAAGGACCTCGATTCTCGCAGCGGTAAAAGTACCTTGACCATCCGTGCGGCCGAGAACGATGGACCAATTGTCCACCCCAACGTCACGCTTCGTCAGGCTCAGAACCGGCGTCTTGGCCGTCACGGCGAAATCCTTCAATACATCCCCCCAGCCCTGGTGGACTTCACTGTGAGCGAGGTATCACACACCTTCACGACGCTTGCTCCACGCGCGCCTACTCTACCAGGCTTCTCCTGGGCCCCAACCGTGGTGGTCACAAGTCTGAGGGCCAGAGCTGCAGCCAGCCATCTCCACGTCTTCATTTTATCTCCCTTTCTTGTAACCGTTTACGGGTATTTTCATAGCATTGGGCAACACACCCAACATCAAATACCCATCTCTTAAATGTCCAATTCACCTTATGACATATTCAAGATTGTAATACAAGCTGAAAATATCTGTCTTTTTCAATCGGAGGACCACGTTCGCACGATAATAGCCACAGCAAATGGCTTGAGGACGAAATTTGACTTCCAAAGAAGAACATTTCTATATTCAGCGCGTCGCCGAACTTGAAGAGCAAGTTGCCAAACTTATTAGAGACTAGATAAACCTACCTTAAACTGAAAGAGTCCGACAAGTGCCTGTTGGCTTTCTATTCATGCAGCAGGAATGCTTCAGCTTTGGTGGCAACGCTGTCTTTCCAGCCATAGAAAAGAAGCATATTTTCAACAATGGTTCCATCGGGCCTCTTTATAGGCTGAATGTTATTGAATTTCCAGCCTGCGTATTTTCTTCCCTTAGGCTTAATATCCCGCGCTTTTTTCCATGTGTCCCCATTGTCGGCAGATAACCATTCTTCGATCCTGCCCCCGCCATGCTTGTCCATTAAGCCCCCATAGGTCAGGTATTCCTCGCCCGTGATGATATACGCGTGCAGCGCCCCGTCACTGCCATCGGTTAAATGGCAACTGTTCCATTGATGGTTCGAGGATGTAATTCGCGTCTGCTTCCATTTCCCGCCGACGTATCTAACGTAGTAATAATAATGCTCTTTCAAAGTATCGCCGGAGAGAACGTGCAGCATAGCCGGATTGCCGTTCTTGTCAAGTTTCATCGCAGGAGGCACGCCCGCACCTCGCCAATCAGTATCCCATATTATGCATTTTTCATTTGCCTGGTCAAGATCTATAGGCGTTTGCAATGCCTGGCCATCGAAACTCGTCACGTCATGGGTCTCCAGATCGACCTTAATAAGATAAAGATTATACTTCCACCCGTTCATTACAGGCTGCTTATATCTCGGGTTATAAAGCCGCTCGGGATCATTGCTCTTGACATCATCGTACGACATAAAGCAAACGTAAAGACTCCTGCCGTCAGAACTGGGCAGCTTGGATTGATACGAGGCCCATTCAGGCCATCTCTTGAAATTCAGATCCATATCGGTAACGTCATTCGCCAGCCCCTCCCAGGTCTTTCCATTGTCGCCGGAAATGCGGTACGCCCAGGAACTGTTGTGCCCTATGGTGCGGTAGTAGATCAATTCCTTATTATCATATATTCGAAAAACCGTCGGATACGACATTGACCCTTCTATCTGCGCTAAGGTGTTCCAGGCCTCCAGCGAGGTCCCAACCTCGCCGGCCAGTTTCGAGATAAGATGCGTCCCAGGAGTTTTATGGCAGCCGTAGAGAATGTGAAAATACTCATTTTCGTCGACCCATATAATAGGCGTATAATGGTGATCGCCCTTACCAGGCCCCAGCATCATAATATCTGAAAATCCCCTCGAAGCAGGATCATAAGTGATGAGCATAGGCCGTGTCGATATTTTTTCCCCTTCAGGTACTTTATCTGTCCTGCCGGCAAAAACAATATGCACCTTGCCATCCAGATAAACAGCCTGAGGCCGCTGCCTGATATCGTAAACCATATTCAACTGCCCGCCCTTTGCAAATGAAACAGGCCCAGCAGTGATCGATTGCGATTTTTCTGCGTAAGCGGGTAAACCCGTCAAAGTCACCAAAACTAAAAACAATAAAAGTTTTTTGATCATCAGCTAATTCTCCCAAATTTAATTTAGTATATATTTAACTTCCGGATAGACTGGCTTCTTTAAGCATAGACCTCAATTTATTAACGTCTCTTCGCATAGTATCAATCACTTCTTCTCTTTTAATTGTTAATTCATTCTTCCCTTTACCTGCACCACCAAGTGGATATTCGAAATGCTGCGAAATGGGGCCATCTATGTTATATTCTTTGACCAGTCTAAAGTACTGCTTAAAATCCACCATCCCTTCAGTGAGAGGGCAGTTTTCCGCCTTCCACTTGCCGTCGATCTTAGCCCATCTAAAATCCTTTATTGCCGTTATTTTGATGTACGTGCTCAAAAGTTTTAAGCCGAGAGGCCAGCAGCTTCCACCCTCCAGCGTGGCATGCCTGACATCGTATTGGCAACCAATCCACCGGGGGTCAAGGTCTTGTAATAATATCCACAAGTCCCAGACAGGTCCTCCCACTCTCGTACCGGCGTGATTCTGGTATGCGCCGTGGATATTGTAATGTTTGTTCATCGCCGCCAAATCACGAAGCTGTGGCCTGTAGGATTTAAGACTCTCAGAAACCGCCAGCGAGTCATTGTAAGTTAGATAACCCATTCGATAGTAACCTATTCCAAGTTGACTTGCTGTTTTCAGTATAGGCTCTGTATGCGAATCGCGCAGGTCTGTAATGCGCGTGGTCATCATATAAACGTCAAGGCCAACTTTTCGCACAGCCTCTACCGCCCGGGGCAGATCACGCTCGACTCTTTCCGGCAAAACGTGACCGCCCGGGCGAACGGTAAGGTCCACTCCGTCAAAACCTATCTCGGCTGCCTTCTCAGCCATCGCATCGTAGTCTAACCACTGCAGATGTTTGGAAAAAATACACACTTTTCTTTTATCACCTTTGCTTCTCATTATATCATCTGCATTTTTTGCAAAGCCGGTGATAGGAATACTTGCCCCTGCCGCTGCCGTCATCGCAAGAAATTCTCGACGTGTTACACCGCCAAAATGACCATCATTTTTTAACTTCATTTTAAAAAGCCCTCATTCTATCGAATTTAACACTAAGGATTTTATTGCCAGGTGAATATCAGCCTAAGCTCCAGGGTTTTCTATACTCATAGTGAAGCAACTTATTCGCATCTTTATTATTTGTAATTTGCTCTTTTCGCGCATCCCACTCAATGCGAGATTTCGTCTCCAGCGAAATATTGGCCAGGAGCGCAAAGCTGGTTGAACGATGCCCTTCTTCAAGCCCGCATAAGGGCTTCTGGCGTGATTTGACACAATCTAAAAAGTCGCGAATAAGGTTAGCTGTCGAATCTTCTTTTTCTTCTAACCTTTCCTCCTCAAATTCTATAAGCGCATCTCGATTTTGGAATTGGCCGCCCCCGGTGGGAACAATCTTATACCCACTTCCGTTGCTGAAAAGATTTGCCTTTGTACCACGCAACTCGATTTCACCCTCTTCAATCATAGTGCCGCCATTTGCTTCATACATCCCAAACACAGCAATAGCACCGGAGGCAAACTCGAAAGTTATACTGCTCTCGATTGAAAAATCCCGTAATTTGTCAATCAAAAGGCCGTTCATGTCCGATAAGAAGTATATATGAGGGATTATAAGTTGTCAACAGAAAGCATAGCTGAACTGAAAGTGCTGCATGGTTCGCTACGTGATAAGCGTCAGACCGATCGCGTTAAAGCGGTAATCGCTTTATCCAAAGGCCGGTCAGCGGCTCAGATCGCTGAGATTCTTCTCTTTGACGAGAAGACATCTCGAAACTATTTCGAACGCTATCAGCAAGGTGGTCTCCAAGCGTTGCTGGATGACAACTATTGCGGTGTAGAGCCAAAGCTCGACGAACATCAAATGAGCGAACTGGAGGAATATCTCGAAGAACATATTTTGCCCGATGCCAAATCGGTCATCGTCCATATCCATAAACAATATAATACTCCCCAAAAACTGGACGCATAATTAAGGTGGATTTGTCGCCTGAGACGATAAAAAGTTCAGGAGACAGATTCATGAAAAACAAAAGGCGTAATCACAGTGCTCAGTTTAAGGCAAAAGTCGCACTTGCAGCGGCTAAGGGCGATAAAACAATAGCTGAGTTAGCAAGTCAGTTTGAGGTACACCCCAACCAGGTCGCTCAATGGAAAAAACAGTTGCTGGGATCGATACCGGATATATTTTCTCGCTCCCGGCAGAAAAGCAAGCAAAAGTAAGATGAGTTGACAGAGTATTTGTATCAGCAGATAGGCCAGTTAAAGGTTGAGCTTGACTGGCTCAGTCGTTATGTTCTGGCTTGGGAAGTATCGGTAACATTGGAGGCTGATTTTTGTGTCTCAGCATTGGAGCAAGCTTTGAGTTTAGGCAGGCCTGAGATTTTTAACACGGACCAGGGCAGCCAGTTTACCTCGATAGATTTTACGAAGGTATTGCTGAAGGCAGGCGTTCAAATCAGTATGGATGGTAAAGGACGAGTATTTGATAATATTTTTGTGGAGCGTTTATGGCGAACAGTGAAAGTAGAGGAAGTTTATCTGCGGGACTACCAGACAGTAACCGAGGCGACATACAATCTGGGTCGGTATTTTGAGTTCTATAATAACCGGCGATTACACCAGGCATTGGGCTACCGCACCCCGGCGGAGGTGTATGGCATGGCCGTTGGCACTCCGGTCGCCCTACGGGCTCCCTCCGTTCCAACGGCTTTAACACATGGTGATGATTCCACCTTAAAAACCCCAGTTTTTTGTCTTGACAATGGGTAGGGGTATAGTAGCAGTATAAAAAGCAAAAAACCACAAAGTGCCACGCCTAATAAGCCGAAGTTAGTTATGTTTGTAGATGCAGAATGTATATTTACTCAAAGTCCCATAACGCACCAAAAAAGGTGAACCAAATGGTAAAAGCAGAACTGATAAATGGTATTGAGGTGCTAAAAAATTTCACGGATGTTCTCTATCTGACCAATAAAGGCCAAATGTCTGCTGAAATAAAGCAGCTTTTAAGGCAGAGGAAGCTTTCATTTACAGTATTACCTATAGATAAATATCCTCAGATACGCGACCGTGCTGACCTTATAGGGACTGTCATAATAGATACAGAGAGCCTGGACATGTTACAGCAGCAGAAATTAGCCCGAATAATTGAATCGCTGGAGATGGAAAATATTAGCGTGATTTTACTCAGTAACCATGTGGAAATACCCATAAGAAGTTTTTCTTTGGTACCCATTAAGAGCAGTTTCTTTATGACTAACACGGTAAAGTCCATTGATGTAGATGATCTTTGGGTTAGAATCAGCCTCAATCTGGCATACCGGAAAAAAAGTTCCAGCCTTGTGATAAAACCTGTAGTTCCAGCAAATCGAATGGAAACGATTTATAAAAATAAATTAGAGGAGCGATTTCAGGAATCCGGAACACTGGTTGATAGCTTGACAGAGCAGCTTCGTATGGCTGGCCTCGTACAACGTGATTTTCTGCCCACTCAACTGCCAAATTGTGGCGAAGTGCAATGGGCTACCATTTTTCTGCCAGCCGAATGGGTCTCAGGCGATATTTATGATATTGTCCGTCTTGATGAGGAGCATATCGGCTTTTATGTAGCTGATGTTGTTGGTCATGCAATGCCCGCGGCACTATTGACTATTTTTATTAAGCAGGCTCTTGTTATGCGTGAGACCATTGGGAATAATTATCGGATATTTTCGCCAGCAGAGGTTATGAAAAACCTTAACATGCGAATAGTAGGCCAGAAACTGTCCGGTTACCAGTTTGCTACATGTTGCTACTGTTTGCTCAATATAAAAACATTTCAGCTAACATATGCCCGTGCTGGACATCCCTATCCAATTATTATTAGATCTGGGAGGCAGCCGGAGCAATTGGAATTACGAGGCTCACTACTCGGGATTTTTGAGCAAGCTGAATATATGCAACGAACCATACAACTTCAACCTGGTGATAAATTGTTGTTATACTCCGATGGAACGGAGCCGTTTATCGGTGGTTTCGACGACTTAACTGGTTTTCATTTCAGCGAAGAATTTTGTGAAATGATAGATTTACACATTGTAGAGATGATGAACAGATTTCACACACTTATGCAAAATCGAAAAGTCGAGCCATCGGAAATTGATGATATTACAGTAGTTGGATTACAAATCCTTTGAGAAATAATATTACCGATAATATCTTTGCTTTATATGTTTGAGATTCCAAATAAGGTGGTTATTTATCCTCTAAACAAGGGTATAGTGGTCTTTTCAGCTTTTCAGCAAAATATTATTGACGAGAATATGGGTAATATAGTATAATTATATAATTATGAAATAGGCTTTTTGTTTTGTATAATTTAATAGTAAAGGTTTAATTAAGCTATAATCATTATTAATCATTATTAAGGATTATTAAGATATTGTGATATTAGCAGTGGGAGTATGACTTATATATGCAGAAAGGGAAGGAGTTTCATTTCAATCGACCACAGTGTCCTAAAAACTATCAAAAACAGTTTATCTTTGTACATGTAAGCTGTTTTTGTAAGGTAGGTTTAGCGTGCGCAATTTCTAAATCTCCTGGTAATAATTTTTGATGCGAAAGGGGAGATCTGATGAGAAGATTATTGAATATCTCGCTTCTTTTAATTATGGTTGTTTTACCTGCTTGCCACAAAAGCAAAGTCCGGGACAATATCTGGGGGATTAAGCCGGTAGAAACAACTCCTTTTGAACAGCCTTTTAAGGATAAATATCTCAAACCAGTAGCCAAAACATTAGTAGAGACGGCGCCTGTTGCCGTGGAGACACCTGCTCCTGTTAGGCCAAACCTGACAGCTTTGAATGAGTCTGGTTCGTATGTAGTCTCGATGACCTACCCAAGCGCAGACTATGGTATTATCCAACTGGATAAGGTTATGCCTAAGGAAGTTGGGCTAAGTGAGCCGTTCGACTACTCTATCAAAGTTACAAATCTAACGGACACTGCGCTAACTGATGTTGTGATAATAGAAGATCTTCCGAGTGATTTCGAATTCACTGATGCCAATCCAACAGCAAGAAGAGATGCGAACAAACTCATGTGGGAGATAGATTCGCTTGGGCCCAAAGCCAACAGGTACATTGTGGTTTCAGGTAGGGGTATCGACACGGATTACCTTGAATGCCGAACAACTATCACACATGCGGTTCAAGTCCGTGCCAACGTAAAAATTGTCCAGCCAAAGCTGGACTTGACAATGACTGCACCGACAGAAGTTTTGCTGTGTGATCCGATTCCTGTGGAATTTGTAGTGAACAACATGGGAACGGGAACCGCGCAAAATGTCAAAATCTTATATAATCTTCCAGCAGGGTTGCAGACAGTAGACAGCAAGAGCGAGCTTGTCTTTGAGGTAGGTACCCTGATGGCAGGTCAATCCCAGCAATTCTTAGCTCAACTGCGGGCTAATAAGACTGGCGTATATGTTAACAAGGCGATAGTTAGCTCAACTTCCGGCTTGATAGCTGAATCAACACCAAAGGTAATGAATATACGCCAGCCTAAGCTAAGAATTGTGAAGAATAGTCCCCAACGGCAGTATCTTGGTCGACCATTAGCTTACGAAATAATAATTACCAACGAGGGGGATGGGTCAGCAAAAAATACTGTTATAGAAGATACCATACCAGCAGGAGTAACCTCAATAGAAGCAACTTCTGGTGCAAAGCTTTCTGGAACAAAGTTGGTATGGGAGTTGGGCACTCTTGTGCCTAATGATTCCAGAAAAGTGGGTGTATCCTACATACCAGCAAAGGCTGGCACGCTTACGAGTAGTGTAACCGCCACCGCCTATTGCGCAGATGTTGTAAGTGCTTCTTCGAGTACCTCGATTACTGGAATTGCAGCAGTACACCTGGAAGTTGTTGACCTCGAGGATCCAATCGAAGTAGGTAGTCACACCACTTACACAATGATGGTGATGAATCAGGGTTCGGCCTCTGATACCAATATCCGTGTTGTTTGTACTTTGGAAGACAAGGTTCAATACATTTCTTCATCTGGTGTAACTGCTGGTTCGATAATGGGCAACACGGTGAGCTTCGCACCATTACACAGTCTCTCACCAAAAGAAAAGGCAACTTGGCAGATTGTGGTTAAAGGAGTAAGACCTGGAGATGTGCGTTTCAGGGCCACCATGAGTAGTGATCAACTGACTCGTCCAGTTGAGGAAACCGAAGCTACGTATATATACGAGTAGGATAGCAGACTGCAAGAATATATGGTACCACGGCGTTGTTTTTCGCTATGGTGACTGTGGTTAAATATCCACAGATATTAACAAGTTAATTATGGATCAAGGGATTTAGACGAACTATTTTTGCTATCCTTATTCTTAAGAAAATAACGTGATATCGTCACGCTTAAGCGCTATAAAGTTCTATTTCCTGATCGATTTTCAACTCTATATGTATTGGCCAGCTACTTGACATCTTCACGCTTAATGCCGCAATACTGCCGAGATTGCTGGAAATTGTTTGCAAAAACATTTCTTATAGTTATATTTATTAATTTTAACATACAATTTAAGCTACAATAAGTTGGGTGCCCGGATTCTTGTGTGGATCCCAGGGTTATGCTTTTGGGTTTCCAGAAAGGATGCGATGATGGCGCAAAAAGACACCGATTTGCAAAAAATAAAAGAGCTCATCAAGATAATGGAACAAAAAGGGCTTATCGAGCTTGAAATAAAACATGGCGATGATACGATTTTTCTAAAGCGCAACGTACCACAGCAGCAGATTCCAACCGCAATGGGAATGGCCGGGACAGAGTCTATCGCCATCCCTGCTGGTACCGATGTGACAGGAACTCCGGCGACCGAAACGTCAGCCCCGATGTACATCGGGGTCCCGGCACAAAAAGAAGAGTTGGTGGAAATAAAATCACCGATAGTCGGGACCTACTACGCAACACCAAGTCCCGATTCTGAGCCTTATGCTGAAGTCGGCTCACATGTTGAGCCACAAACGGTCGTTTGCATAGTTGAGGCAATGAAGGTAATGAACGAAATAAAAGCTGAAGCCAGTGGAACGATTGCTGAAATATTAGTGACTAACGGCCAGGCTGTTGAATACGGTCAGGTGCTTTTTAGAATAAAGCCGGACTAATTCGTGACCCGTGAACCGGGTCTCGAACGAGGCACGAGACACGAAACATGTTTTCGAGAATCCTAATAGCAAATCGTGGTGAAATAGCACTGCGTATCATCCGTGCCTGTCACGAGTTGGGCATCGAAGCGGTTGTTGTTTATTCCGAGGCAGACAAGGACGCTCCATACTTACAGTTTGCTGATGAGGCGGTTTGCATAGGCCCGGCTGACTGCGCGCAAAGTTATCTAAATATTCCGCATATCATAAGCACTGCTGAGATTACCGATGTCGAGGCGATCCACCCTGGTTATGGCTTCCTGGCTGAGAATATTAACTTTGCGCAGATATGCGAAGATTGCGGGATAACATTTATCGGCCCACCTGTTGATGCTATGCGGCTGCTCGGGGACAAAGTTGAAGCTCGCAAATTAGCACGCAAGACGAAAGTGCCGATAGTACCCGGCTCTGATGGTGTTATCGAAAACGAATCCGAGGCGCTGAAACTGGCAAACAAGATGGGGTATACTATGATGATATAAGCTGCTGCTGGTGGTGGGGGACGCGGTATGAGGGTAGTCCATAACGATATTAGCTTGCGTTCAGCATTTAGTGCCGCCAGGGCAGAAGCAGAAGCGGCCTTCGGTGATGGCAGCGTGTATCTGGAGAAATTTATAGTCGAGCCTCGGCATGTAGAAGTGCAAGTGATGGCGGACAAGGCCGGCAACGCATTACACTTTTTCGAAAGAGACTGCTCTATTCAACGAAGACACCAGAAGATGATTGAGGAATCGCCCTGTCCCGTCCTGGACGAGCGCAGCCGAGAAGAATTGTGCAGAGCTGCGATTAGGCTTGTAAAAGAAGCGAAATATGTTAATGCCGCGACGATAGAATTTATTTTAGACAAGGACAAAAAGTTTTACTTCAT
>CAYNKI010000004.1:28655-42597 GCA_964397675.1 uncultured Pirellulales bacterium | reverse complement strand
TTACCGCCGGATGGGGTGATGGTCGATGCGACCATTGGGCAAGGAGGTCATAGTTTACTGTTCGGCAAAAATTTAGGCCCTCAGGCGGTTTTAATTGGTCTGGATGTTGATAAAAATGCTATCCGCAGGGCCAAATCTAAATTAAGAGACCTTGTTTGCAAGGTCATTTTGGTTCACGCCAATTTTTCTCAAATCAAAGAATATGTTCGCGAGCAAGGCATTGAAAAGGTTGATTTAATATTAGCAGATCTGGGCGTTAGCTCAGCGCAACTGGCTGATGTCGAGATGGGTCTTAGTTTCCTTAACAATATGCCGCTGGATATGAGAATTGACAAAAGATTAAAGACTACTGCTGCCGATATAATTAATAAAGCAAACGAAAAATCTTTAGCTGATTTGATTTATAAGTTCGGCCAGGATAAGGCCTCAAGGCGGATCGCACGGCTTATCGTGCGACAGCGTAGTCAGGAACCGATAACTACGACCGGCCAATTAGCAGCGATAGTTTGCAAGGCTCTGAGGCGACTGGGCCAAAAGAGAAAATCCAGGATACATCCGGCAACCAGAACTTTTCAGGCGTTGAGGATCGCGGTCAATAACGAGCTGGAAAATTTGGAGAGATTGCTTGATGTGGTGCCTGAGCTGCTCAAGAAAAACGGTTATATAGCAGTCATAAGCTTTCACAGCCTCGAAGACGGATTGGTGAAGAATAATTTTAAGCAAAATAAAAACAAGGACATTTATAAAGTTATCACGAAAAAGCCTATTATGCCGACACGGGATGAAATCGAGAAAAATCGGCGGGCAAGGAGTGCAAAGCTAAGGATTGCACAGAAACAATAATCTCATAATGCGTTGTGCGTATTGAGTATTGCGTAAAAAACTAACGCAATATGCGATACGATATACGCAATACGCAAAAGCAAATGGAGTTTCATTATGACTTCTGACGCCAAAATTGGATTGCTTTTAGGTTTAGTCTTCATATTTATAATTGCATTTGTGATTAATGGGCTGCCGAATTTTCGCAATAATACAGACAATAATGAGCTGCCTACCAATATGACCAGCTTCGATGATAAGTCGCTGGGTATCGGGACCAAAGAGCGTAAAGTCCAGGAGGCTATAAATTGGATGGAGCTGCTTGAAAAACAACCTTTTGGTGAAGCTCAAACGCCATCGCAAGACAAACAAGGGATTCGCTCGGTAACCCCACTTCCAAAAAGCACTTTGATGTTAAAAGAACCGTATGAGACTCCGGATATACAGCCAGAAACTGCTATTGTTTCTCCTTCATCGATTAACACCGAAGAAGAAAATAAGAAACCTAAACCTGGCAAATCAGCTTGGCCAAAAATTTATGTTGTCAAGGAGGGTGATAACCTGGCTACTATAGCTGTTAAGTCTTATGGCCCTGAGCAGGGTAACAAAAGGATAAACGTCAACAGGATATTCGAGGCTAATCGCAAGCTGCTGAGATCGCCTGATGAAATTTATGTCGGGCAAAAGCTCATCATACCCAGTCCGTCAAATTTGACGCTGGACAAAGATAAAACTGATGGTGTCTTGCCCAGCACTTTGTTCGAGAAGGTCAAATCTATCGGCAGGAAGCATCTTTCTCTCGGTGGCCGAGGGGCAGAGCAAAGCAGATTGTATGTTGTGCAGGAAGGTGACAGTTTATGGAAAATCGCCGCTAAACAACTTGGAAATGGCAGTTGCTATACCGAAATAAAAAAATTGAATGCTAATATTCTGGATAATGAGGATAATCTCACCGTAGGTATGCGCTTGAGGATGCCGGCAAGATAGGAATAGCAGATGTAAAAGACGAAATTCGAAGTACAACAAGAAAATCAAAAATTAAAATGCAAAAATCAAAATTCAAAAATAACATTTTGCATTTTGCAATGTAATTTTGATATTTGATTTTTGATATTTAATTTTATTTTTGGGTTTGTTTTGGATTTCTAAATTCGATATTCGAGTTTATCCATTATGGGCTTTCGTTTTCGTCTTGTTGTTATTGTTTTGTATTTTACGGCTATATTAATTTTTGCTGTTTTTCTGCGTAGTGTCAACAATAGCATCTTCTATCAGCTTTGTACATATAGAGCTGAGCAGAGCCGATTAAAACAGCAGCTTGGCAATAAGCAATTACAATTAGAAAGTTTGATAAATCCCGCCGCGATTTCACAGCATCTTGACGAAGAAAATGGCAATAGTCAATAGCAAATTGAAAATAGCAAATGGTAAAAGCATTCGTATTATCATTTTCTTTTTGTTGCTTCTAATGGGGACGTTTTTAGCACTTGCTGGGCGGTGTTTTTATCTGCAGTATTTCAAGGGTGATCACTATGTTTGTGTTTGCACTGAGCAGCAGCGGTCGTATTATCCACGAAAGCCTCAGCGTGGTGTAATTCTTGACCGCCGCGGCAGGGTTCTTGCGGCAAGTAACAGAATCGAAATCATTTTTGCCGACCCTCGAATCATAAAGGAGCCCAAAGAACTATCGAATAGGCTTGCACCGATTGTGGATATGGGCGCACACATAATTTGCAAACTTATCATGGATCGTAAGGATTCTCGCAACGCAGAGATCAAAGTCGCGGCCGATACAAATGAGTCCAGCGCCGCCAGAAAGTTTTATGGCATAGGGGTCCAGTACGATTGGTTAAGGCATTATCCCATGAGCCGACTGACCTCACACGCAGTCGGCTTCACAAGCACTGATAATCGGGGTTTAGGGGGCATTGAGTTCCAATATGACAAGGAGTTAAGCGGTTCACCAGGACAGAGTATATTCTTAGCTGACGTACATCGTCGGCCAATTCGCCGCTCGTCACTCGTCACTCGGTCCACGGGACGCGAGTCACGAGATGGGTGCGGTATTATATTAACCCTTGATGCCACCATTCAGGAGTTTGCACGAGCCGAGCTTATGAAGCAATACGAAAGTTATGAAGCTGAATCGGCTTTGGCGATTGTGGCCGAGCCAGCCAGCGGAGCGATTCTGGCCTTGGTTTCACTGCCCGATTTTGACCCGAAGAACCCAACCGAAGAGAACAAATTGAAACGACGCGGATTAACACAGATTAACACGGTCAGAGAATTAACAGTTAAAAAACAGCGCAGGGACCCCGCAAAGCAGGAACCCGAATCCGTGTCTAAAAAAATAAGCTCTGTGACCTCTACGGTCAAAGAAAATCTCCGCAATCGGGCATTAACTGATCAATTTGAACCAGGCAGTATTATTAAGCCGATTGTAGCAGCAATTGCGCTTGATGCCGGAGTCGTAAACAGGCAAGAAAAGATATTTTGCGAAAACGGAAACTATCACGGCAAAGGTTTTGGACAAATCGGCGAATATCGAAGAGGTTTTGGTGATTTAACGGTGCGTGAGATTCTGGTTTACTCCAGTAATATAGGAATGGCTAAAATCGGACAAAGGCTTGGCAAGGATAAGCTATATAAGGGCTTGCAACTTTTCGGCTTCGGCAAAAAGTCAGGTATCGATCTGCCAGGCGAAGCAGAGGGGCTATTAAGAGCGCCCAGCGCATGGACAGGATATAGCGTTACTCGGATACCTTTTGGCCAGGAAATCTCTATTACTGCGATTCAATTGGTACGAGCTTTTTGCATACTGGCTAACGGCGGCCGCTTGGTTAACCCATATTTGGTCACAGCAGTGGTGGATTGCAATGGCAAGATTCGTAAATCGCAAATCGCAAATCGCAAATCACAAATTGGTTATATCGTCAAGCCTGAAGTTGCTAAATGGATTGTTACCGATGCAATGACCGGCGTAGTTAATGAAGATGAAGGTACGGGCAGAAGAGCACGACTCGGCGATTGGCAGGTATTCGGCAAAACCGGAACCGCTCAATTGGCTAAAACCGACGGCCCTGGTTATGCTGAAGATGCTTATGTAGCCTCGTTCGTAGCCGGCGCTCCGGCAGAGGACCCGGCAGCAATCGTTTTAGTTTCGATACGCAAGCCAAACATGGCGCTCGGCAAAGGTTATACCGGTGGAGTCGTCGCAGCTCCAGTCGCTGCTGCAATACTTGAAAAAACTTTGATGTACCTTAGAGTAGATTAATGCTTTAAACCTTTAACTATTTTCTCTATTCTCCTCGATTGATTTGGTATGGGCCCTGGTTGCTTTTTATATTGCATATAGTGTACGCTATCGTTATGCCAGCGATGATAAGAAGCTTTTGGACCAGTCCCACCAGCCCATCAGGCACACACTAAGGTCACCCTTCCCACGAGTTGCAAAGTGCCAGAATTCTTCGAAAATTCGTGATTCCAAAATGTCTCCACAGACCTCAAAATTAATGAGGAATGGAAATGCCAAACCTTAGATACTGCTTTCATCTCATCTCTCTTTTTTTTTCAGCTTCTTGTTTTTTTGTCATTGCTACTTTGACTGAACCGTGATAGCTACACCTTCAAGACCATTCGACTTGGCCGTCAGAATGATCTTTCTTGCCTGTCCTGCTTTCGATCGGATCACAACAAGGCAGTATCCGTTGAAGATCTTTCGCTGCATTGCCTGAATGGCTTTTTTGCTCTCTTCATCCTGGAAATTTAGCAGGTTCGTCTGGTCCTTGTTATAAGGTGTAGGTTCACCGATGTAATCGAACCCGGTCCAGACATATTCGCCCGCCACTGAAGGGTATTTGTCCAGTGCCGCAAACTCGTTATCCGGCGGGTAAGCCCATGGGGTCGCGTAAAGATCATACGAACTGACATGGAAGTTAAAGGCACCCTTGCTCTTGTTCTCGTCAACAGGGAAGAAATACTCGCCTCGTGAACTTACACACGAAGCCGTTTCACTTCCGTACAGCGGTATCTTCGGGTTTTTCTGGCGGAACGAGGGGTAAGTCCCCGGCTTGTAATTATAGCCGAATACATCAATTGTTTTCTGAAATCCATTAAAACCAGCTTTGACATTCTTACACCCTGCAGTTACCGGCCGTGTGGGATCTTCCGACTTGATTATTTTGGACAACTTACTGGAGATCTTATGCTCGTCCGGATTGCCTTGCTCACGGATCTCGTTTCCTGTGCTCCACATGATCACGGACGGATGGTTGCGGTCATGTTGAACAAAGGCACGCAAGTCACGCTCGTGCCATTTCTGGAACAGGCTGCCGTAATCGTTCTTCGTCTTGCCTCTTGCCCAGCAGTCAAATGCCTCGTCGATTACCATGAATCCCATGCGGTCAGCAAGGACGAACAGCTCAGGGGCCGGTATGTTATGTGCCGTCCGAATAGAGTTACACCCCATCTCGCTCAGAAGCTCCATTTTTCTCTCCATCCCTCTAACGTAAAAAGCCGACCCCAACGGGCCTAACTCATGTTTGTCACTTGCGCTTCTAAGTCCTTGTAAAATAAGGACTCGATTTTCGATTTGTCACTACATCGGCATTTTTCAGCCTTTGTCGGCGTCCTTAATCCCTGGTGGATCGATCCGTTTGATCCCCATAGCAGCAAGAATCCGCCTGGCATCCCGGCCGCCAGCAGAAACCAAACGCTTTCTCCGGCCATTAAAATTCAACTCCGCTATGCCAATCGATTTCATAGCAGCAAAGGCATCAGTCGAACTTATTTGAGGCAGCTTTGAGGCCAACTGATATTGCAATGGCTGTTTAAGGAATAACGCCAGCGAGGCTACAAAGATATGTGTCTCGACCCTCTTATCAGTTTTGTGATAGATCGGGGTCGGCGACAAGGCTGCTACACAAGCTGGTGGTCGAGGCACGGTGTACTTTGACGATGTTCGGCTGTATCTGCCCAGACCCGCTGCTGAGCCTGAAGCTAAGGAGTGATTTGAGCAGCAATTGTGTAGTGGACTTCAGATACTGGCACGTGAGTGGCTCGGCAGTGGTGCTGACCCGGCCGATGTCAAAAGCATCGCTATTGGCTTCGGTCTCAGGGGTAATACAACGACACGCGGCGGTGCAGGCATGGTATATCTTGATGACATCAGGGCGTATCCGTGCAGGCCCGGCGGCTTGGCTACGGATCTGAGCGACGATTGTGTGGTCGACTTCAGGGACCTGGCTATCTTTATGGATAGCTGGCTTGAAAAGAGACTCTCACCGTAACCAGCTTGATATAGTAAGTAAATTTAAGCAGCGGGGCTTGTATCGAATTAATCAGAACAAGTCCCGTTTGCTTTTCTTATAACATCGCAAACATGACGTATATTCTGACTCAGTCTACTTGGCGCAGCCGGACACCGCTATCGCTGCTGCCCCAACCCCCATCGCCTTGAGAAAATCCCGACGGGTTTGTGATTGATTATTCATTTTTCGAGTCCTTTTCAAATAATATACACTTTTAATTGTTCACGGTTAACGCATTAGGAGGGGGGTTTTGCAACAAACTTCGCTTTCGGATCATAATCCGGATTGGGCGAGGGCATTTGCGCACTAATGGAATGGCGCCAATCATCCAATAACTTCAATAACTCCTCGGTTTTTCAGGCATCTTGTTGGCAAGGTTATGCCGCTCACCGATGTCATCTTTCAGATTAAAGAGTTCCACTTTCCTCTGCGGAACGTATTTACCCACATTAAGATCATATCTCTTGTTGTTATTATTAGCATCCGGGCATATCTCAAAATAATCCCCAAAAGATTCGATGAGTTTGAAATCACCACGAAGTACCGCTCCATGCGGGGTAGTGCGAAAACTATTACCTGGATGACAAAGGTAATGCGGTAAATGCCAAAAGAGCGCATCGCGCTTAAGATCGCCGGTTTGCCTGAAAAGTTGCACAAGGCTCTCACCGTCGAAAATCTGCCCTGTTTTTTTATTGCCACCGCATACATCCAGGAACGTGGGATATATATCCACCACATGCACGGCTGCATCGCACACCGTACCGGCTCCGACATTACCGGGCCAGCGGATAATCATTGGCACTCGAATGCCGCCCTCATAACACATACCTTTGTCACTCCGCAACGGATCATTGCGGGTTACTCTTGCGCTCCCGCCGTTATCAGATAGAAAAACGACCAGCGTATTACGTCTCAGGTCAAGGCTGTCGAGTTTATTCAGCAATCGCCCGACCTGGATGTCCAGATACTCGATCATTGCCAGATAGGTTGCGTTATTGATCCCCTCGTATGGGAACGGACCCAGCGGTGTATGACCTTTTGCCAGATATTTTTCGACGATTTTACCCGGTGCCACACATTCCGTATGGACTGTGTCGTATGACAGAAACACAAAGAATGGGTTGTCCTTATTCTGTTCAATAAATCGGATAGCTTTGCCAGTCTGGTCCTTGACCGACTTGTCTTTAGATATACCCTCACCAGGATCCGTAAAGTAAAATCCATAGTATTTACGAACTATTGCCTTCTGTTTGGGTGTAGAGCAGTGGTAGTAATGTTCCGTAACATGCCACTTACCTATATGAGCCGTGGCGTAGCCCTGATCCTTGAGCGCTTCGGCTAATGTGTATTCCTCAAATGCTAATCGTGATTTGGGCATTAAAGTCTTTAACCTGGCCCACGGTCGTGATTGTCGCTCGCCTCCACCCGGCAGGGCCATTGTGATTCCCAAACGTGCCGGATATTTGCCGGAGAGAATAGATGCACGCGCCGGCGAACAAACCGGAGCGGCGTAGGCACTGGTAAATCTCATACCCTGATTAGCGAGACTATCGATGTTAGGCGTTTCCACAAGTTTGTTGCCGAAACAATTCAGACCGGTCCAGCCCATATCATCGACAAGGATGAAAAGAATGTTTGGCCGTTTTTTATCCGGCTGCGCTGACTGACGCGCACTGAAGTTGACACAACCAGGCAGCGTCATCGCTGCTGCGCCGGCCCCCATTTTTTTCATAAAATCTCGTCGGTTGTAATTATGCGCGTTCATATATTCTTCGTTTTTTTTTGTCGCTTGAGCCAGACAGCCATTTCCCCCTGGCCTCTATGAGCCCAGGCATAGTATGGAATAGCAGTAAACGGTTTGCCATTATGGAGTTCGCCCGTAATAACCGTTATGCCGCCGAGCATGTCCTTGCGATACTCAGTAACGAGGTTTATGTCGTCTGCTAGTACAATATCGAAGATTTTTCCGCCATTATCTTTCCATTCTGCGCAATACACAATAGGGCCGCGCTCAAGTGCTACACATCTGGCATTGTCCTGTACCTTCTCATGGCTTAGGACACGGCGTCTTGAACCAGGGGCTGCGGGTGTGCTTTTTATTCTTACCGTCGGAAGCTAAGGGATTCGGATAGAAGAAAGTATTTCCTTCCAGCGAAACACCCGAGAGCACTCCATTATAAATGACCAGTTCCAATACATCGATATATTTCGAATCTTCATGCAATAAAAACATGCGGTGATTCCATAGGGCATTGCCGACAGCAGCACAGGTTTCGTTATAAGCGGTCAGGTTGGGCAGCACGTAGTCGGGGGCAAAACCCTCCGCATATCCATGTACACCCATACTACCAGTAAGGTAAAGCCTTTTAGAGACGGCGTTGTTCCAGATCTGGTCAATTGCCCTAATATAGTTTTTGTCACCTGTAATAGCAGCAACATCAGCCATACCGGAATACAAGTACATGGCCCGAACCACATGTCCCGTAGGTTCGGTCTGCTCAATGACAGGTTTGTGGTCCTGAGCGTATGTGATGCTGCCTGCATGGGTGTGAACCGTGCGTCCGTGGTAATGTCCTCGTTCGTCGAGGAAAAACTCTGCCATATCAAGATATTTCTTGTTGCCCGTCAACCGATAAAGTTTTACCAAGCCGATCTCGATTTCCTCGTGGCCCGGCACATTGCGTAGCTGTCCTTTTTTAGGACCAGTACCGCAATTAACCATTTCTGATAAAGCTTCATTCTTTTGTACTTTCAAAAAACTGTTGCGCCAACTTCTTTACGCCAGTTGGAAAGCTGTTTTTGTAGTTCAGCAACTCTATCGGGATACTCGGCAGCCAAGTTGTGTTTCTCACCAATATCGTTGGACAAGTTGTACAGTTCCAATTGTCCATTTTCAAAGTACTCTATAAGTTTCCATCCATCGGCTCTTATTGCTCCTGATGAGCGGCCGCCCAGAAAGTGAGGCTTTTCAAGTGGATAGTGCCAGCAAAGTATATCACGTTTCAAACGCCTTGTGGGATTTTTCAAGATCGGCAGAATGGAAATACCATCGAGTCTCTGCTGTCGGTCCGGTTTGATATTCGCAGCTTGAATCAAAGTTGGATAGAAGTCCATTATGCTGACAGGCTGGTTACAGATAGTATCAGCCGGTACCAAACTGGGCCAGCGCACTATCAACGGTTCCCGGATACCGCCCTCGTAGAGGGTGCTCTTTCCCCCACGCAGAGGGGCGTTGGATGTTACGTTTGTCTCGCCGCCGTTATCGCTGGTAAAGACTATGATAGTGTTTTGCGATAGACCTAATTTTTTGAGCTTTCTCATTATCATCCCTACACCGTCATCGATGCTTTCCAGCATCGCTGCTAAGTGGGGATTATGGTCATTTGCCCAATGATTCATAGGGTCACCCTGAAATCCGGCATCCTGACAAAGATAGCACCTGCTGTGGGTACTTTTGCCTGGTGGATGTTTTTTTCTATACTTCTCGACAAGCTCTTCTTTGCCGTTAAGAATAGTGTGTGTGGCAAAGTGACTTAGATAAAGAAAGAAAGGTTTATCCTTGTGTCGGTCGATAAAATCAACTGCTTCAAGGTTCATACGGTCCACCAAGAATTCTCTGCCGGGTAAGCGTTTTCCTTTAACGTTTAACCAGCAGACTTTCTGGTCGCGGAATACATAGGGATAGAAATTTGCTCCATTTCCCACACCTTTGATTTCCGATATTAGCTCCTCATCAAAACCATGATCGGTAGCGCGAATTTCATTCTTGGAGCCGTGATAGGCATAGCCGCTTAAGTGCCACTTGCCAATCATACCTGTAGCATACCCATTCTTTTTGAACATCTCGGCAATCGTTACATGGTTTGTTGAGAGGGCATTGTCACTCTCAGGCCTAAGGTAATCGGTTATGCCCACCCTTGCTGGATATTGTCCTGTTAGCAGACTGGCGCGAGTGGGCGAGCAAACCGGAGCCGGTGCGTAAGCATCGGTAAATCTCATTCCCTGACCGGCCATATTGTCAAGGTTCGGCGTTTCGTTAAATGTGTTGCCGTAGCAACCCAGCTCCGCCCAGCCCAGGTCGTCGGCAAGGATAACAATGATGTTCGGCTTGTCACTAGATAGCCTTCTGCCGAACTGAGAGAGAGCTTTTACGCATCCTGGAATGGCCAATGACGCCCCGCCGAGACCTATAGCTTTAATAAAATCACGTCTATTCATTTTTTTTCTCCATATAATGTTTATTCCTTTAACTGCAATGTTACTGTGACATTTGGGCTTCGCGTGAAAGCGTAGCTGACATGACCGTGTGGCTGATTTGCCTTGTAGTTCGGACAAGTGATTGACTTAAGGTTGAGGCCTTCCAGCCAGGGTTGAACACACAGTCTGGATTGTGGGTTTGCAGTAACCATTACGGTTTTTTCGACTGTTTTATTCGCACTTAGCTGTCGCGTTATATATACAGTAGGCCAGAAGGTCTGTCCTTTTTTTACAATCGGTACAGTGACTTGCATATAGTCCCACTCTTTTGGCATATGGTCGCAAACTGTCAAGGTATCATCAACAACCGAGTAAGAAAGGCCGGCAATACCTTCCAGTATGAGCAGTATCTTTCCCGCATTAAAATTGGAATATTGATCCCCCCAAGGCTTGAAGTTTATGTCCCGGCTTTCAGGTGCAATGGGAATGCCCCATTCAATATTATAGCCCTTAAGGTGACCCACAGCGCAGAGATTGGCATTGTTGCCGACATGGTGCAGGTACATACCCATTATAGCAAAGTAGTTTGTGTCGGGGGTGACTACAAATGGATCGGGCATCTTGTGCCAATCCTTAAGGGCAGTTGTAAGCAGTGGAACCTTTCCAAAGAAACCCTTGTCATCATCTACAGCCCAAAAGCTGGTCATTTCCGAGGCCCAATCATCCGGGAATCGATCCATAAGCATCCAGAACAGACCGCTCAAGTTATGTCTTGCTCCCATTCTACCGAAGTAGTGCGGAGTGTCAACTTCCCACATGTTATTAAGAAATCTATCAGTGCTCTCTGGTTGGAAAGAATCTTGCCAGTGATCTGCGTCTGAAGAATAGCCCAGCACATTTGCCATTTTGGCCAGGCACTCGGCAGCATTAAACTCATATCCCAAATACCCGGGTATCCTCTGCCACATCAACTCCTTGTAAAAATGGTAAGCTTTTTGTAGAAATGTGAGATCACCCGTATGCTGGTAAACCTGCCAGGCACCCTGCACATGCCCGGTGGCCGGGCCGGGGCAATCAGAACATAACCAGGCCTTGCCCATATTGTCTGCCGGTAATAGCCCGGTCGACAAGTCAGCGTAAGGTAGCAGCGCTTCCCACAGTAGGACGTTACCGTAGGCATAGTATTGCTGGTCAACCGTCCAGGAGCCCACCCTGATTTGGAAGTTAGAATCGTGGCGATGCAGGCCCAGAAAATTGTTAACGGCCGTCTGGGTATGAGGATACCGCTCCCAGCCCTCGCGCACGTCGATAAAATACATAAGGTATATCGACCAGAGATAATAGTAGACATCGACAATCTCATCGTCCGAACAGCGGAAATATGGGATCTGGTAGTTGAGCAAATCATTCATAAATTGCGTCTTGGCTGCTAATTTACCGGCAGAGTCAGCGAGTACCTGCTTTGCACGATTGAGAGCGTTCTCATAGACATCATCCATTGCCCAGACAATTGCCACGCCGTCCTTGTCGCAAGGAACCCTGAACTCATAGAACCACTGCCCGCCGGATTCAGATTGAGAATAATCGGTCAGGTCTCTGCAAGCTGATATCACAGTACTCATCCCGTCATACATCAAGACGCCTATATAATGATTGACTTTCTCTCTGGCAGGGTCGGTGGAGGGATTAACCTTGACAGCGCCGCCCTCTACAACGTGAACCGCATTGTTGACAACGTCAAGCTCACAGGTGGCCGTTTTCGTTACACTTTTCTTGCACGCAAAACTTTGCCCCTTAAATTCGAGAGTTATCGGTAAATCGGAAGTGATAATTGTGCACGCTACGTTATTGTCAGCTATGAACTTTTCTTCGCGAATATTTACCTCACCAACATTGTATTCGCAAATCATCTTGTCAGGACGCCAATACATTTTCGTCGGTATGGGATGTGTATATACCTTGTCCCCGACGTGGACCGAGCCATAGGCAACTTTTGTTTCACTGTAGAATTCCCAACCCCCGAAATCGTGACCATAGCCGCTTGCCTTATCTTTTACCATTCCATAACCTCTGGAGCGCAAGTCATGAAAGAATGGGTGGGTTAAGCCGATTGTCTCATCCTCTACCTTTTTCCAGCAGGCATAACGCCCCCCGATGTACTTCACCAGGTTGCCCGAAAGAAAACCGTGCTTTTTGCCTTGAATCTCCTGGCTCAGCATCGCACAATAGTCTGTGTAAAGCGGTGGATTAACTGGCGATGGCTCCACCTGCCATTCGAGTATGCCGGTGGAGAAATCCGTCTGCATCTGGAGCTCGATACGTAGGGCTGTGGTCTCGACCGGATCAAAAGTAACACGGTTATATCGATCTCTCTCAATGCCATACTCCGATGCTCCGGCAACCGGCTTCCACTGAAACCCATCTTTATACAGCAGCCGCCATGATTTGGGTGCACGGCATCCACCGTCGGGCTGCTCGTCGAACCAGTACACCTTGACGGCTGAAACCTTCTCAGGTCTGAGGAAATCATATTGTACCCATTCCCTGATACCCACAAAGGGCCACCAACTGAATTGGGGAGCTGAGCGATCGTTGGAACTCTTTGGTTCCAGTTGGTCATTGATCGTATATGCGTGCAGCCTCATTTTGTCCCGGAAATGTAAGGCAGTGACTCGGCTGGTTGAGGCAATGGTGGGTGGTGCCACGGGCATTAGAGCCGACTCATTCCTTGCCAGCCATATTGCCATCTCCGATGCACCTCGATTTGCCCAGGCATAGTAAGGTATTAGCGTCAATTGCTGATCTTTTTTTACCACCAGCTTGCCGCCCTCGCCTGGATATACAAGATCGGCCTTGCCCCGAATTATTATCACACCGCCAAGCAGATCTTTTCTGTACTCAGCCACCAACTTCTCAGCATCCCTAAGCACCAGATTGAGAGCGTGCCCATCGTTGTCGAGCCCTTCAGCACAGTACACGAGTGGTCCACGCATTATTGCTACTCGGCCTGTGTTGCTTTTCACATTAGGGTTGGAATAAACACGTCGGATAGGCATCGGCAAAATCATTTCCAGAACATCACCGGCTTTCCACTGGCGATGAAAACGGGCATAGCCTTTTTTCATATCAAAAGTCTCTTCCTTGCCATTGATTTTAATCACAACGGTCTGCTCGGACTTGTTGGCAAACCGGTATAAATCGCCCCAAACTGGAGACGAGCCAACACACCAGCCTGGAATACGCAGGTTTAGGTCAAAGACAATTGGTTCAGCAGGCTCGAAATAAATCTTAACAGTGCCCTCCCACGGGTAGCGAGTTTGCTGTGTGAGAGCTACGGGCTTATCCTTTACGCTTATTTTTGTGGTACTATCTACGTAAAGATTTACATATATGCTGTCATTGTCAGCCGCATATATATAACGACCTATCTGTGGAATTAACCGTACAATATTGGTTACGCAACAGTGTATGTTATCCATTATAGGGGTTCTCATTGTAGCATCTCGGATAACTGTGCCATCGCTGGCCAGCGGACCCTTGTAAAAGGTACTACCGCCATCCAGCGAAATACCGGCAAGAACCCTGTTATAGAGTGATAGCTCCAATACATCGAT
>CAYNKI010000004.1:0-28555 GCA_964397675.1 uncultured Pirellulales bacterium | reverse complement strand
TGGTCCTGCATGTAATTGACAATTCCCTTATGAGAATAAAGCTCGCGTCCATGGGCGTGGCCCCGTTCATCGAGGAAGAACTTCGCCAGCTTCAGGTATTTTTCGCTACCGGTCAGCTTGTATAGCTTCACCAGAGCCAGCTCGATTTCTTGATGACCGGGTATATCACGTTTTTTGCCAGGTCCAAACACCTGGCAGAGCAGATCAGCATTCTTTATCACTTCGTCTAACAGCCTGCCTTTAAGGTGCCCGCTTTTGCCTGCAGCCTGGTAGTGCGCAACCGCTGCTTCGTACAGGTGTCCGAGGTTGTACAATTCGTGGCTGTGCGACAAGTCTGACCAGCGAGTCTGACTTTCCTCACGATACAAATGTAGGTAGCCGTCGTCCTCTTTATCAATTATGCCGTCGATATAGTCCTCCAACTGGTTATCAGGATGGTTTTGTAGTGAGTACGAGGCGCCTTCAATCATCTTGGGGCTACATATATTGCCCCTTTGTTCATACTTCTGAAAAGCGAGCGGCATGGTTACCGTTCTATTAGCTTCAATCCGTGGTGCCCAGAATTGGTCAGTAATGCGCACATCCTTTAAGGGTATAGGTGTCA
Source organism: uncultured Pirellulales bacterium (assembly GCA_964397675.1). Lineage (GTDB taxonomy): Bacteria > Planctomycetota > Phycisphaerae > Sedimentisphaerales > Anaerobacaceae > CAYNKI01. The sequence continues at coordinate 27,951 of CAYNKI010000004.1, read as the reverse complement.
ATTTATAGTTTTCGCCTTTGGCTGATTGAATTGCACCTGTTAGAAGTGTGAACAAAGCTATGGCTACAACTGTAAAGAAATTGTTTTTCCATTCCATGTGTTATTCCTTTTTCCAATTTTACATAACTAAATTATATATTCTCCTAACAAATACAATCCGATACTATTTTTAAGAAAGGCCAGTTTAAGTGGCAAGAACAAAATTTATGCCGCAACAGATCAGTGCGTCTCCCGACGTAGTGGACCAGTTGAAGGCGGTCTTGGACGTTGTAACTTCCAATCAGCTGGAACCTCGGCCCTAACATCTTTTTGCCAAGCAGTAAGGCGTTTTCGCAAATCAGCAACCTTTTTGGGGTATTTGTCTGCCAAGTTATTTTTCTCGCCGATGTCCTTAGCAAGATTATACAATTCAAGCTCCCCGGTATCGAAAAACTCGATAAGCTTCCAGCTACCCATCCTGACCGCCCCGTGCGGGCTTCGGTCACCGATCTTATAGGGAAAGTACCAGTACAGAGCGTTACGTTTCAAGTCGGCTCTGGGATGCTCCAGGACCGGCAGTAAACTAATGCCATCAAGATGCTGCCGAGAGTCAGGTTCAATATCCGCTGCCTCCAGAAAAGTAGGATAAAAATCACAACTTACTACCGGCGCGGTACATACCCCGCCCGATTTCACCACTTTAGGCCAATAAACTATTAGTGGTTCCCGGATGCCACCTTCGTAGAGTTCGCCCTTGCCGCCGCGGAGCGGGGCGTTCGAAGTAACGCTCAAACTTCCACCGTTGTCGCTGAAGAAAACCAGAATAGTGTTCTCAGCCAGGCCAAGTTTGTCGAGCTTCTTCATGATCATTCCGACACCCTCATCTATAACCTCGAGTTGAGCGGCCAGGTGTGGGTTATTGTGCTTTCTTTTCCTGCTTTCAACAGGGTAAGCCTTAACTTCCTCGGTAGCGTACTTGGCAACTAGTTCATCCTTACCATGCACCTGGGTATGGACGGCGTAATGGGAATAGTAGAGAAAAAATGGTCTATTTTTGTGTCGCTCAATAAATTCGACCGCCTCCAGGTTCATCCGATCGATGAGATACTCCTTTCCCGGTAGGCGTTTTTTGACCTCGCGGTTGAAGTGATAAGGATAGAAATAGCTACCGCCGCCGATGCCACGGTTTTCCGAGATGATCGTTTCGTCAAAGCCGTGCTGACTGGGCGGAACCTCCTCCGCGCCGTGGTTGGCATAACCAGTAAGATGCCATTTGCCGATGATCCCAGTGGCGTAGCCGGCTCGCTTGAGCATCTCAGCGATGGTTATCTGGTCGGCCGAAAGGTGTTTGGGGTCCCAAGGTGCAAGCCAAGCGTTAATGCCCACTCTTGCCGCATACTGCCCCGTAACAAAGCTGGCGCGAGTCGGTGAACAATACGGGGATGCTGCGTAAGCATCCGTAAACAATATCCCTTGACTGGCCATCCTGTCGAGATTGGGTGTCTCGTTGAATCTGTTGCCGTAGCATCCCAACTCTGTCCAACCTAAATCATCAGCCAGGATAAAAATGATATTCGGCTTGTCTTTGCGTGGCCTGCCCGCAAGCTGCTGGTAAGCGTTCATGCATCCCGGAATAGCGAGCGCCGCCGCCCCCAAGCCCTTGAGAAAATCCCGGCGAGTGTATGTGTCCCTACTCAAAATTTTCTTCCTCTCTATTTTCTTGTCTTTTCATAGTTATACTAAAGATTATGCGACCGATATATTTTTCGTGTTTGCTTTTAAGGTCGATTGCCGATTACCGGGCCTTTTTTCGTTTCAACTCGTTGACGCAAACGTTCTTCCAGTTCCTGCTTGACGCTGTCAAGAACGAGCCTTTGGCGTGAGGCCTCCCTGTGATTATCCTTGGCATCAGGTTTTTGAGAACGAAGGGATTCCCTCACTTTCTTATTTGGTTGTTTTAACTGCTTTTCCAATTGGTCAATTTTTCTGCGAAGTTCGTCAGCATTCTTTGCTTTCACCTTTTTCAGATAATCCATCATTTGCTTATGCCGCTCTTTCACAATTCTTTCCTGCGACGGTCTCACCTTTTTTCGAATGTCTTTCCAGTCTTCAGCGCGAACCGTTTCCAGATAATGGGTCATCTTCTCGTTTAGCTCTTTTGCTTTTTTGGGCATTGAACGCGCCAGGTTCCTGCTTTCTTCGATATCGTCAGCGAGATTAAACAGGAATATTTCGCCTGAATCCAATTTCTTAACCAGTTTGTAATCATCCTGCCGTATTGCCGACATCGGGCTCTTACCCCAGACGCTCCACGAAGGGAAGTGCCAGACCAGATAATCGTAGGGGCGTTCTACTTTTCCCTTACCGGCATTTTCAAATAAGGGACGCAAACTACCTCCATCTATTCCTTCGGGCAATGGATTTTTATTGCCGACCAGGTCACTTATGGTTGGGAAAAAGTCCCAGCCAGCAACCGGCACATCACAGAAAGAGCCGGGCTTGATTCCGGGTCCGCGCACAACCATCGGCACGCGGATACCACCCTCCCAGAGCGTTCCCTTACCTTCTTTAAGAGGCACATTTGCTCTAAAAGCTCCGCCATTATCAGAGAAAAAGATGATATAGGTATTGTCCGCTATACCCAGTTCATCAATTTTGTCCAATAACATTCCCAGACCTGTATCCAGATTATCAATCATGGCCGCATACTCCAAAGCCCATTCATTAACACCTGGTGGTGGAGACTCGTAATCGGCCGATGTACATTTCTTCCCTGGCGGTAGTTTTTTGTATTTCTCAATCGTCTCTTTCAAGGCCCGGTGTTGCGAGTGGACAGCGTAATGAGAAACTTGCAGGTAGAAAGGTGATCCGGCTTTGACTTGTTCTTCCATGAAATCATTTGCACGTCTGGTTATACCAAAAATCCGTTTGGGATTATCATTTGGTAAAGCCTGTCCGTCTCGCCAGTTCCCATTACCATTACCTGTCGGGCCGTCGCTTATATCATAACCTACATCTTTAGGCGTACATACGGTACCCCATTTGCCAAAATGTGCTGCTACATAATTAGGATTCGCAGATTTGATCATTTGAGGGATAGATATCTCGTTTTTGATCTCGTCTTCGCAGCTCTTCCAGTGAAGTGAGTGTCTCTGCCGAGCTGGGCTTTTCCCGAACTGAATGCTCTGACGGGTAGGACCGCATACAGGCGCCGGTGTATAGCCACTGGAGAATCGCATCCCCGCTTTTGCCAGTCTTTCAAGATTGGGGGTCTGGTAAAAATCACTCTTTGAGTCTGGCCGATTAACCATCATCTGCACCGAGGTGTCTGTCCAGCCTTGATCATCAGTAAGAAAAAGTATAATATTTGGTTTCTTAGACTTTCTATTCTTCGTCTTGGCGGTTAGGGTTCTTGTGCAGCTTGGAATGGCCATGGCTGATGCACCCAGTCCAATGAATTTGAGAAAATCACGTCTTCTTAGATTTCTTAAATCCATAGCAACTGCTCCTTTCCTTAATTTGATGGAAAATTTTGGAAAATCTTTTAGGGATAGGATAGTAGCCTCCGCACGTTGATTTTTGTGCCGTGAGAGGCTGAATTCTTGCGGGGTGAGATGCTCACCTTGATTGTATGTTCGCCCCCTTTCAAGCCAGATAGTGACCATCTGAAAGGTACCTCACGCTGGTCAAGGCGCCCCACATAAACGCCCGTGTAACCATACTGATCCGCCTCAGCCACTTTCTTACCGTCGATGCTCACTTCTGCGATAGCTGCATCTTCCCATCGCAATCCCTCCCAAACCACTGCGGTTCCCTTAAATTTACCTTCGAAGTAGCTGTCCGGCTCCTGAGCATATCGAACCAAACCATCCGAAGACCAATTACCATGGAAAATAAGCTCAGTAGGCAGTATCTGCATGCTCCTTGCGCGTTCAAAATACATCCGATAGTACTCGCCTGCTTTTATATCGTAGAATGGCCGCAATACCTGGTTCGTATGAAGCTTCCTTGATCGGTCGATTGGAGCCTTCATCGAAGGTAAGGCAGAGTACGATATCTTTTGGCCTTCCGACATCAGCCAGTCTGCTGGAAACCTTAGATTTCCTTCAGCAGGGATGCTATCTTCACTGTCGCGTGCTGTGGATGCTACCATAACTGCGGGTCCACAGAGCACAGCTACCGGCGATATATACCCGGGCAAAGGCTCGATTCGAGGCGAGAGGTCAAATTGTAGCATAACTGTGTCATCGCTGCTCCATTTACGCTCAATGGTGGCCCATTGCCCGGGTATGGTTGCTGTTTTTGATATTACATCATTAACTTTTACTTTCACGCCATTGCGAGCCCATAGAGGAACTCGAAATTTCAGACCAAATCGGCTCGGAACCTTAGACCGTACTTGGAGGTAAACTTTATCTTCTTCGGGGAAGAAAGTTTCCTGCACCACCGTGATCATCCCATCAGGTCCATTCCATTGGACCTTGGAAGGAACAAAAAGATTAACATAGAGGTTTTCCCTGTCATGGAAATATATTAGATTGTGATATTCAGCCACGTTTATAGGCAGGGTGCCCTGACAGCAAAACCATACGGTGAAGAGGGATTTCTGAGCACCATAAAGATGATATTTAGATCCATACATAATCATTCCATAGTCATTCATGGGAATCATAGCGCCAACGCCATTGTATATTAGCCGTTCAATCCAGTCGCCATATTGAGCTTGGTTAGTAAACATCATCAAGTAGCGAGACAATTTAAATGCAGCCCAAGAACCGCAGGATGTCTCGAAGTGGAACCGAACATCAACATTCGATTTACCACGACGGATACCTATGAGTGTTTCCGGCAATCCATCTGGTACAACAAGTTGTTCCTCCGGGCCATAACCTCCGGTGGCGTAGCATTGGGTTTCTTGTAGAAGCTGATGAGCGTTTATTATTGTGTCCAGATAATGTCGTTCGCCGGTTACTTTATAAGCCATGGCAGCCCCGCTGAGGGTGTTGACGTGACTGTAGGCATGATAACTTTCGTGTTTAGGATTGGTTTTCAGAATATCCTGAAAAATAGAATCACCTTTGGCGTAGGTTTCCCAGTAGTCGGTATATTCCCATACCTTTGCGAAATCAAAATACCGTTTCTCGCCGGTCAGTTCGTAGGCTCGGTAGAGATTCTCGGAAAGAGTGTACCACTCAGTTGGTAGAGCATAAGGATTTGAGCGGTCCAGATTTTTGTCAGCCCAGTCTGTAATTTTTGCAAGGTACTCAAGAGCCCTTTCGTTTCTGATATATTCGTACATATCTACTAAACCGCCAACCATTTTGTCATAGGTATAATGTCCATAGTCCAAGGTCTCGTTCTTACTAATAGTCTTCGCCCATTCATCCATAAGATAAACAGCTTTATCTCGGATGGCGGTGTCACCAGTTACCTTATACATACGGGCAAATGCGCTGAGCCACTGCCCTAATTGCGATGTACCAAACGCGCCTCCAAGCTCTTTACCTGGTGCTCGCAGCTCGACACGTTCGCGAAAAACCTTAAGAATATCATTGGTCCGTAGGGCGAGATAAAAATCCTTAACCTGTTCAAACTGGTCTTTTAGGCGTCCATCAAGAAGTTGGACTCCTTCATAATTAAACGGTTGTAGGATGATCTTTTCGTGCATCCTTGGTCCTGCTGTGACACGTTCACTTGTGGCGAGTCCCATTATCACAATGAGCATAACTACTGTTATTCTGTGGTTCGTTCTTGCCATTTCAATCTCCTTTAATAAATCTGAAATTTATCATTTATATCTGTTCAGCTACGTTGCCGAACTTGTTGCCGATGGTGTCAAATCTGTACCGATGTTACTCATTTCTGTCAGGTTTATCACAGGTTACCGGTTTCTGTTATTCTTCTATCTTGGTCGGTGCTCCGAAAATATTTTTTATACGTTCTGCGTCGAACTTGAGCTTGCGGTCATAGGTGTAAATACCGTTCTGCTCTTGTTCTATGTCGTAAAGCTGCACGTAGCAAAAGCCGCAAATGTTTGGATTGCTAATCAGAACAGTTATCAGCTGTCTGATATGCTCCTCAATCAGCTCAGGACTCTTGCCATATCCCCATGTTCGCCCATTAGGTTTATCAGCCGGTTGCTTCTGTGGATATTCTCCGGTCCAAAAGGTTCCTCCATATTCATCCACCACATAGGGCTGGCCCTTGTAGGGAACCTGAATGTCTGAATCCACGCGCCAGATAATCCCAGGTTTATCCGGATCAACAGCAGCGAACCAGTTACTGATGATCTCTACATCCTGCTCCTGGGTATGAACAGTATAAATGTCGGTATCGACATGACAATGTCCCGATGCATCATTGACTGGGCGTGTCGGATCGAGCGCACGGGTCAGGTCCACCGTCTCCTGAATAGCCCTGCGATGTAGTTCAAAATCGACTCTCGCGCCGTCGCCGGTTTCATTGAAGGGCGTCCAGGCAATAATTGAGGGGTGGTTAAGGTCGCGCATAACCACCTCACGCCACTCCTGCTGATGGTTACGGATCCCTTGTGGCGACGCTGATTTTTCGATACGATGGATCTGGCCTAATCCCCAATCGGGGAACTCTCCCCAGGTTAGGTATCCAAGTCGATCTGCCCAGTAATGGAAACGCTCCTCGAAAACCTTCTGATGAAGACGCGCACCGTTAAAGCCAACCGCTATCGACCGCTCAATGTCCGCTTTTAGCTGCTCATCCGTAGCCGAAGTCCAGGCACCATCTGGATAATAACCTTGATCGAGAACAAACCTCAGAAAGATTGGTTTGTTATTAAGGAAAATTTTGTTGCCTTCGATGTGAATTTTACGTAGTCCTGCATAACTTTTAACCATATCAATAACACGATTCTTCTCAAGCAGTTCAAAGGTAAGTTGGTAAAGATACGGATCATCCGGACTCCATGGTCTTGGCTTACTTATTTTGAGCATAACAGGGACACCACCTGCTGAAGAAGAACTGACTGAAGCCACTTGTTTCCCCTCAACCGAGAACAGCGTTGCCTTAAAAATCACGTCTTGGCGGTATCTCTCGATAACAGGTGTCACATAAAAGCAACTATTATCCAGGTCAGGCACTACTCGCACCGATTCGATAAAGCTATGTGGCCTTGCCTCGAGCCATACTGTTTGCCAGATACCCGTAACTCGAGTATAACGAATACCACTTGGTCGCTGAGCCGTGCTTTGTTTTCCGAGCGGCTGAACTCCACTATGAACATCGTCAATAGCATAGACTACCAGATCGTTATTGCCTTGGCGCAGGGCATCAGTAATTTCAAAACTAAACGATACAGCCCCACCGTAGTGGCGTCCAACCAGTCGACCGTTGACCCAGGCCCGGCAGTCATAATCCACACCGCCGAAGTGCAGAAATATGCGACTGTCTTTCCAATCCTGCGGAACGCTGAATGTTCGGTGGTACCAGACTGCGGGTATAAAATCCATATACTCAATACCTGACATTTTACTCTCAGGGCAAAAAGGAACCGAAATCTTTTTGTCCAAATCTGACGGCTTGCTTGGCCAGCTTTTCTCGATGCCCGAAAAGTCGAAGTCAAAGGCAAAGTTCCACTGCCCATTCAAGTTCAGCCAGGTGCCACGCTGGAACTGCGGCTTAGGATGTTCCGGTCTTGGGATTGGGCCGTTTGTTATATGAGTTTTTGCTGTAAGAACATTCCCAGAAAGCAACATTACCAATGTCATCATCAGAACATATTTTAGAAGCGTTTTCTTGTTTTGACTCATGATTCTGTAGACTCAGCTCATTTGACCTGCGTCTATTTTATCTGATATTTCCCATTCACACGGTTACAAAACAGAATTTTCTTCGTACAACCTACTCTTCAATGTCCAGTTGTATTTCATGAATGCCCATGCAATAGCCGACCTGAGGCAGGACACTGATACGAATCGCATCACAGGTCAACATAGCTGCCGGCCTGACATAATTAAAGGCATCCCTTTCCAGTCCATAGAAGTCGGTAACATATTTTTCCATTCGTCTCCATTCATCACCATCTGTTTTGTAATCCACCCACCATTCTCGAGGAAGTTTGACTTTGCCGTCTTTTGTATCCTCATACCAATAGATCGAGATACTTTCGACCTTTTTCGTCTTTGGAAATTCAATCGATATATCCTGACGACGATTCTTAAATGGCAGGCTCGTCCACCGCGGGCATGTCTGATCGGATGATTTTTGGGGCAATATTCCATCTACCACAGCAGCAACAGTATTTCCTTCGTGAGTATGAGTAGCCAGAACTTTACCGTATTGCGATTGGGTCAGAAGATTGCTAATCATGCTCTTTGCGGCAAGCTCTTCATTACACGGTATCCAGATGATCATGGAATCTTCGCCGCGATTGTTCCATGCATAGTATGGAATCATTTTTATGGTTGTGGCTCTGCTGGTTCCCTCTACAACTTCTCTTCCTGGTATGGACGCCACGAGTACCCCCTTTAGCAGACCATCTTGAATGGTATCCATATTGACCTTTTCAGGATTGCAGGGCTTGGGGATAAAAAATCTCTGAACTTTCTTATTTTCATTGTCAGCCTGCTCGGCACAATAGACCAATGGGCCGCGCGTTATCGCAATTCGGTTCCGGTTTGCCTCTACTTCATAAATCGCTTCGTTAAAGCGTACCAGCATGGGAAGATCGAGTTCTACCTTGTCGCCGCGTTTCCAGTTACGACGAATCGAAGCAAATCCTTTGTTGACTTCAGCATTCACTTTCTTGTCGTTTACTTCTATTGTCCATAACGGATCCATATCATCTATATAGCTGTACAGTTTGCCCGGCACGAACTTTTCACGAGCCCATGTCGGAATGCGGAGTTTCAGTGTGAATTTCTGGCGCTTAGATGGGTTCATCTCCAGGGCAATCCTGCCGTCAAACGGATAATTTGACACTTGATTTATACCCACCTTGCCTCCGGGCATTGAAATCTCGGTTTGACTGCTTCCATAAAGCCCCAGGTAAATTTCATCATCTGTATAGCTATACATATAACCTGAAATTTGAGGCATCAGCCGGGCCAGATTGGATGGACAACAAGCGCAGCCAAACCAGGGCGAACGGCCGGCAGAACCGTGATTAAACTTTTTGATGCCATCTGCTTCCAAAACATTTACGTAGAAAAAAGTGTCTCCTTTGAGGCTGATTCCAGCCAATGAGTTGTTAAGCAGCGCCACTTCTGCTACATCAAAGTACTTTGCATCCTTATGCAGAAGATACATGCGAAAGTTGAAAAGCACATTCGCTACTGCGGCGCACGTTTCATTGTAAGTGTCCCTATTTGGCAGGACATAAGCTGGCCCAAAACCTTCGATCCCGTGAGTGGCACCCAAACCGCCAATAATATGCATCTTAGTATCAACAATGTCATGCCATATTTTCTCAGCCGCCTTAGCATAAGCCATATCACCAGTCAATGCACTTACATCCGCCATGCCTGCATACAGATAGCCCGCCCGCACAGCGTGACCTACCGCTTTTTCCTGCTCTACGACCGGTTTATGCTGCTGGGCATAGGTGGGTGACATGACCCCCTCCTCTTGAGGGCAGTAGGTCACTCCCCGGATGTCTAAAAACTTTTTGGCCATGTCCAGATATAGCTTTTTTCCCGTTACCCGGTAGAGTTTGCACAGTGCCAGTTCAAGTTCTTCATGGCCCGGTGCCTGCATGACTGGTTTACCATTGTTATAATTTGGGTCGCCCTCGAAAAATATCTTATTAATGTGACGTGCACTTTTCTCTGCGACCTTGAGCCATTTGTCCTTGCCCGTTGCAAGATAATATGCTATTGCACCTTCATACATATGGCCCATATTATAAAGTTCATGACTGTGGACAACCCATGAGTATGGGGTCTCTCCCATCCCGCGGGGATTCGGATTTCCACAAGTATGAGATACATAAAGATAGCCGTCATCTTGTTGTGCAGCTGCGATGGTATCGATGATTTCATCCATCTTCTTTTCGAGCGCTGGATTAGGTGTAATCATAAGCGTATACGCTGCCCCTTCCATAACCTTGAACAGATCTGAGGAGATGAATCGATGTGGCTTCGGCTTCGGGCCTCCACAATTCTTTAAAAAATCTGCGCACATACGCAGTCTTTCCACTGCAGGCTCGGTCTCTTTTAAAGCATGCGGCACAGTCGCTTCAGCCTGAATCTTCAGCCTTGGAAGCCAGAAATTATCTTCGAGACGTACCTCGTTGAAAGGCACGGGTTTTAGTGGATAGTCATTTTCAGAAGAAGGAGCAAGAGCGTATGCACCTGAGACGCAAAGAGAAAACAGAAGAATGGAAAGAGTCATTAAATGTTTCATGTTTTATCTCCCTTAAATCTAATGTCAATGTATGTAGGAATTATTCTTTTTCCATTCGATTTTGCAAACGCTTCCAACCAGTCGGCACCTTTTTTCAACCGAACATCAACGAAAACGTATTCGGTGGTCCCTTTTTCAACATCCTTATTTAGATTTACATCACCGAATTTGAAATGGAGTGTCCCGCCTGATTTCAAGGCCTCATTAAACATCATTTTCACTTCATAATTTCCCGTGCGCAATACGCACGATGGCCATTCGCCCGTGATGAAGTTGGGTATCTCATCTTGTTCGACGAATGAACCGGAGGCCATAAGCCTTGTAGGATTCTCGTGTGGCGAGCCGATATGTATCTTCTCCGGATCCGGTCCCCGGGACTTCATTACATCCCAGAACCACTGCTCATATTGTCGCTTCATCTTCGAAACAATTTTCGGATGCCTTGATGAAATATCGTTCTTCTCGAGGGGATCCTTTGGTATGTCGAAGAGTTCGTATTTGTACTCATCCGTCAGGTATTTTCCGGATTGTTGGAATCCACCCACGGCCTGTACAAGCTTGAATCTCTGGTTGAATACGGTAAACGAGCGATACATCTGTGGATTAAGCCCCTGGTGCCACTGAATGATGAGAGTTCTGTCCGAATACCTCTCCAGCTGGCCTTTTAACAGTGGCATCAGGTTGACACCATCGAGCATAACTGCTTCCGGCGGTGCGATCCCGGCCGCGTCGAGCACCGTTGGCATCAAGTCGATGTAAGCTGCTATCCGGTCGACCTTCATGCCACTCTTGAATACGCCAGGCCAGCGGAACACGCAGGGCACACGAATGCCGCCTTCGTACACTGTAGCCTTCCTTCCGCGTAGCTTCAGCGGCCAATCCTCAGAGCTACCCCCACCGGCACCATTGTCGGTCAAAAAGATTACCATGGTGTTTTCGTCCAAGCTCAGGTCTTTTAATCGACTTATCAACCTGCCTATGTTGTAGTCGATGTTGGTGATTGTTCCATAATATTCAGCCATTCTCTCACTCAAACCTATTTTTATATAAGGCTCGCTGTATTTCCTGCTTACATTTAAAGGTCCGTGGGGTGTATTGGTAGAAAGGTAGATAAAGAATGGCTTATTCCCTTTCTTATTCTTCTCCGCAAACTTTATCGCAAGATCGGTATAGACATCCATGCAGTAGCCCTTGTACTGCTTCTTTTTACCATTGTGAAATAGAAACGGGTCGAAGTAATTTTCCCCGCCAGGCCTGAACCAGGGAGTTAAGCAGCAACCCTTATGTACAACCGCTTGCTCAAAACCTTTGTCCTGCGGTCGCATAGGATAGTTGTCTCCGATATGCCATTTTCCGAAAATCGCGGTGGCATAGCCGGCCTGCCGCAGCGTCTCGGCTATCGTTATCTCTTGGGCCTTTATTCGGTCGCCACAGCTTCCAACATTGGTAACGCCAGTGCGGTAGTGATAGCGGCCTGTCATGATACCTGCCCGGGTCGGCGAACATACCGGTGATACATAGAACCGGGTAAGATCCACGCCCTCTTGAGCGAACTTATCAAGATTGGGAGTCTTAATCTTTTTGTTGCCGTGGAAACCAACATCTCCAAAGCCCTGGTCATCCGTCAAGATCAGAATGATATTTGGGCGTTTTCTTTCAGTTCCAGTTGTTTGCCACGCTCTTGCGCAGCCTGCTGATAACGCGCTGGCCGAAGCTGCGGCATACCCGATAGTCTTAAGAAAGTTTCTTCTCGTTTGTTTATCTAAACCCATTTCTTATTCTCCCGCGCAACAGACTTTTTGCGAATTTGATGATTTATGCAAAACATTTCCAATTCGTTCCTGCAATTTTGACTCAATCGTTACAGTATAAAGTCCGCCGTTATCTCCGCGAAACTTCAATTCTGCAACATTATCGTACCCTTTGGATTTCGCCTTCACCTTGCCTGCTTCATCTGTTATCAACGTTTTAATCTTGTCCTGTGATTCGCATTTCAGGTTGACAATCAGCTTTTTGTCATCCAGGACTTTATAGCTCACATCAATTTTACAGCCCCGATAGCTAAGGTTGGCAATCCCATAGGTCCTGCCGATCTCGAACATCGCCGACGGCAGGGCAGGCGCGATGTGAAACTGGTCTTTTTTTAGGTTATCTATCTCACGAAAACCTATAATGTTCCTTATAAGCAGTGTGGGAAACGTCGCTCCCCAACCGTAATTTTCGCATCCGCGAGCCCATATATCATTCTTTCCCTTTCGCAGGTATGGCCACCATTCAGCAGCCACTCCCGGGAGTCTATAGCTGTATTCCAAAGGCAATCCCGGTGCATCTTTGGGTTCGACATATAAAGGCTTATTTGAGTCCATACCCGGAAATATCCCGCTTCCAGAGGTAACGAGTATCTTGCTGAGCAGCCTCCGCTGCCCGGCATTCCACGCCGCCTCCGAGAATGGAAACAAAAACGATGGCCATTCCAGCCAGAACCTGTAATTGTCCCGGAAATAGGTGAATATCTCTTTCGAGCTTTCCATCTGCTTTTGAGTGGCAACACCAAACGATATGGGAGCGAGCATCATCACCGAGTAGTAGTCCTCAAGGACGATAGGCTTGCCGTTACGAGCGTCAAAATCGCGAAATCGACCATCGACAAACATATCCCTGGTCCTATTGATCCTCTTGTCAGCCATCTTTTTCCAGTATTCCACATCCTCTTTTTTGCCCGCAATCTCCGCAAACAATACCATATTCTTAATCGCATTCGCCATCGCCGCTTCAATATCTACCGTCCTGACATTTTCGGCCGATGTGGCTGCACCTTTAACCAGGAACCTCTTCGAGCCATCCTGTCCCGACTCCCAACTGCAAGCGCAATGGAACCACCCCTCATCGTCCGTTCTGTTCTCGAGCCACCACTCGACATACGATTTCATATGCGGATACAAATTCTTTATCCACTCATCATCGTGGTTTCTGAGGTAGATGGAGTGAATTACATGAAACGGCAGACCCCAGATCGGTGCTGTGCCGGCTTCCTTCCCGTTTCCGCATACCAGGTTAAGACTACCGTCCTCACGTGAACAGGGTATATTGTCGGCAACAGCATCCGCGAAAGTACCTAAGATAACTTCCTTTGCCAGTTCGGTATCGGCGTAGCTTAGACACATGCTGTCGATCGCAGCTTCCCCAAGAACTGTCCGGGGCGTATGCACCTGCATCCCGTCCCAATGATGATTGTAAATGCCAATTGGCGGGTGAATATTCATCCGGATGGTTTCCAAATGGTAAATTAGCCCGTTCTTCCATGCCTTGGACCAATCGCCGGTCAAGACAGGAGCATTTGCATAAAATTGTTTGTCATCAAGTAGCTTTTTACCAAGGGCCGAGCGGGCATTGACCACCGCCTTTTCAAAACGATTGATAGTTCCTCTCTCTGTCAGCCCGCGACTCAGACATATAGTTATTGTATCTGTCTCGCCTGGGCCAATGGAATAATTATAACTCAGAACACTTATCATATGGCCCAAACTTTTGCCTTCTTCAGTGATCGTCTGGCGCTTGCGGATCTGCAAACTTGTGTATTCGTCCTTGCTGGCCAGATCATTCTCGGTTATCCACTCATTCCATTCTTCGTCACTTGTTGTAGCTTTATAGCTTTTAGACTTTCTGTTCGCACCGAGCACAAACATGTCACCATCCGCATAGAACTTGCTCACGGCAACATCCTCTTTCTCGTTGTACAGAGAAACGATGCCGCCACAGCCCCAATATCCCTTATAGATATCTCCATAGATGTTGGTGGCGTGAACGGTTATCTTCTTTTCGGTATCTGAAGTGTTTTTTACTTCCAGCAGACAGACCAGTGAATTCTCGCCGACTTGAAAATACATCGCGCGGAATATCAAGCCGTCGACTTCGAAATCATAGCTCATCATGTTCTTTGTGTGGTACCGCGAATACAGCTCAATATCGTTTTCTTTGAAATCCTCAAGCTTGTGCAATATCTCGCCGTCCACACATATGCTGAGTTGTATGAGAGAGAGATAATTGCAGTGTCGGGTCAGACCAAACCCGAAGGTAGCGCCTCCGTATGGCCACGGCAGCGGCCTCGCCCAGAAACCGAAACCCAGCGGCGGTACGCTGCGAAGAACACCACTGCGGTTGAGCACCGCAGTATGGTATGGATTAGCGATATAACCGAACGGTGTGTACTTGCTTTCAGGGAAATGGCCAAACATGCTGATATCTTCAAGTGAGTTTGCTCCAGAGATGCCGCTCTTTTCTACCGTCCCTGCTAAGACAAAATTGCCGCACACTAAAATGGTGACTGAAATGAAAATAGTTGCCTTCTTCATAATCTGACTCCTAAAAGTGGCATAGCCCAAGACCTTTTACTACCATGCTGTCATATGCAGACTCTTTTCAACGCGATCCAGGGCAGCCTTATGGCCTTCGATTCGCCTTTGCTTTTCGCGAATTTTCTCTTTAAGGCTCAAGCTTTCCTTCTCGTCAGTGACTTTTTTTATCTGTTCTTGCAATTTCTGTAATTCTTTCTCATCTCGTTCTATCCAAAGGTACAGTTGTTTTTTTCTCCCTGCCCGCAGATCTTCGATTTTCTCAGCGTTTACTTCTTCCAGATAAGCAGTCAACTGCTCATGCAGCTCTCTGGCCATGCTGGGCATTGATTTTGTCTGGTCTTTAGTTTCTCCAATATCCTCGGCTAAGTTAAAGAGGTGTGTCTCATTTGTATTCAGGTCCTTCACCAACTTGTAATCACCCAGTCGTATTGTTGACATCGGCAGGCTGTCGAACCATGGATAATGAAAGATCAACGGTTCGATACTTCGCTTGACTTTCCTGATATTGCCATTTTCAAAGAGGGGACGTAAACTTCCGCCGTCTATCCCCTCAGGCAATGGTTTTTTATTGGCGGCCAGGTCACAGAACGTCGGCAGGAAGTCCCAACCTACGATGGGAACATCACAGTAAGTACCAGCTTTGATTCCAGGACCACGTACAATGGTAGGCACACGGATACCACCTTCCCACAAACTTGCTTTGCCTCCTTTAAGCGGTTTATTTGCTTTGAAGCCGCCACCGTTATCGGATGTGTAGATGATATATGTATTGTCCGTTATGCCCAATTCGTCAATCTTTTCGAGCAATTGCCCCAGGCCGGTATCAAGGTTTTCTGTCATGGCGGCGTATAGCGAGGTGCGTTCGTCCAGGCCTAGTCTCCTGTATTTCTCTATAGTTTCTTCGAGGGCGCAATGGTCCACATGGACGGCATAATGTGAAATCTGCATGTAAAAAGGCCGGCCAGCTTTGAATTGTTGTTCCATGAAATTATTAGCCCGTTTTGTAACGCTGAAAATTTGTTTAGGGTCATTCACAGACAAAGGTGTTTTTTCGCCATTTACATTGCGCCAGTTCCCATGCCAGTTGTCAGTCCGGCCGTCACTTACGTCATAACCCGCAGCTTGAGGCGTACTCGAACAGCCCCATTTGCCAAAGTGGGCCGTTACATAAGCAGCCTCAGCAGCCTTAATCGCGCGCGGAGTGGTCAACGCATCCGGCCCACAGTTTGCTTTACCAAGGAGAATTGAGTGGTGTAAGCAGGCTGGAGTTTTTCCATAGAGGATGCTATCGCGGGTGGGACTGCACACCGGCGCAGGCGAATAGGCATTGGAGAATACCATCCCTTCTTTGGCCAATCGCTCCAGATTGGGCGTCTGGCAAAAATCACTTTTGGAATCAGGCCTGTCTGCCATCATCTGCACAGAGGTATCGGTCCAGCCCTGGTCATCGGTCAGAATAAGAATGATATTAGGCTTGGCCTTGCCTTTTTTGGGAGTTGCGCCTTGAATAATCTCTAAGGTTTGAGGCAATGCCATTGCAACTGTCCCAAGACCCAACTGTTTTATAAAATCACGTCGAGTATGTTTTTGTATTGCCATAATTCCTTTGTCTCCAAATTGTTAACAGAACCCATACTTTCGCCTTAGTCTAATCGCTCAATTATCATAGACAGCGGACCCAGCACCTGGTTTTTGGTGCACAAGCATTTTTCATCATACCTTTCTAATTCTAAAGTTTCAAAATTTCAAAAAAGCTCTAACTACGTTACAAGCATCAATTAAGTTGCGTTGTAGTATTAGCCCTTCTTTGCTTCTTCCAGCTTTTGCAACCTTTTAAATTCACGTCCTCTCAGAGGGTCTTCAGCATCAACTGTTTTCAGATAATTCATAAGGTCTTTGTGCAGCTCTTCAGCTTTTTCCGGCATTAAATACGCCAGATTTTTGCTTTCTCCGATATCCTTAGCAAGATTAAACAGCAATAAATCGATATCATCCCAACACTTAATCAACTTATAATCACCCTTACGTATAGCCGAATACGAGCTAGTCCACTCAGGGAAGTGAAAGACCAGATAATCATAAGGGCGTTTTACCTTTCCCTTACCGGCATTTTCAAATAAGGGCAGTAAACTCCCTCCATCGATCCCTTCAGGCAATGGATTCTCATTGCCGATCAGGTCGCTTATTGTTGGGAAAAAGTCCCAGCCAGCCACTGGTACATCACAGAAAGAGCCAGGCTTGATTCCAGGTCCGCGCACAACCATCGGAACACGAATACCGCCTTCCTGCAGACTTCCTTTCCCTTTAGCAAGTGGCTTATTTCCCTGAAAACCTCCGCCATTATCGGATATGTAGATGATATAGGTATTGTCCGCTATACCCAGTTCATCGACCTTATCCAGTAATAACCCAAGACCTGTATCCAGGTCCTCGGTCATGGCGGCATAAAGTACCAAGTCTGGATCGTCTCCCGACACAAGATCCTGGTATTTTCCTATTGTTGACTCTAAAGCGGCATGTGCTACATGGACAGCGTAATGAGAAACTTGCACAAAGAAGGATTGCCCTTTTTTGACCTGTTCGGCCATGAAATCATTTACTTTTCTTGTTGTACTGAAAATCCGCTTGGGATCGTCATCCGGCAAAGGAACCCTATTCCCCTTGACTTTATCGAAGTTTCCATTACCGTTACCGGTACTTCCATCACTTTTGTCATAACCCATATCTTCAGGTGAACGTTTAATATGCCATTTGCCAAAGTGGGCTGTAACATAGTTGGGATTCGCAGCTTTTATCATTTGGGGAAGTGCTATCTCATCTTCGTTCATTGGCATTAGTCCAGCATGTGTTGTGGTGTGCAGTCGTGCCGGGGTCTTCCCGAATTGAATACTGTGGCGTGTAGGTGAACATAAAGGACCCGGCGAATATGCATTGGAAAACCGCATTCCTTCCCTGGCCAGTCTTTCAAGATTGGGAGTCTGATAAAAATTGCTCTTGGTATCAGGTCTGTCCGCCATCATCTGCACTGAGGTATCGGTCCAGCCCTGGTCGTCGGTCAAGAACAGAATAATATTGGGTTTGTCTTTTCCTTTTTTTCTGGTTGCTCCTTGAGCTATGTTCGCATACTCTGACAGTGTCATCGTCGCTGCCCCCAAGCCCAGTGCTTTGAGAAAATTCCGGCGTGTAGACAATCGGTACCTTCCGTTTACTAAATCGTTCATTTTATTAACCTCTTATACTGTTGCGTTTTCTTATTGCTCTGCAGAAAGAGAGAGTGGTAAGAGTTGTGTCTGTGCCATTTTTGCTACTATATTTCATGCTGGACCTTTCGAGAGAGCTCAGCTCAGCCAGTCGTCTAATGGTTACCATCCCCATGCTTTATGCTCAATCTTTCCGATCTCCTCCAGCCTGTCCTTTTGTGACTGCAGTTGCTCCCGTCTTTCAACTAGTTTCTGCTCAAACCTCTCTTTTTCCTTCTTGTTGGTCACTTCTTTTATACGTTCCTTAAGTTCATTGATCTCTTTCTTCGTCTTCTCATTGCTTTTTTGCAATTCTTGCCTTCTGGCCTTACGAGCCTCCTCGATTGTGTTAGCATCAACTGTCTCCAGATAATTCATCAGTTTTTTATGCAGTTCTTTCGCTTTTTGAGGCATTGAACTTGAAATGTCTTTCCTTTCTTCGATATCCTCAGATAGGTTAAACAGGCGCATTTCGTTTGTATCCAAATTTTTGATCAACTTATAGTCATCCAACCGTATCGCTGACACTGGCGTACTACCGGGCGCGATGAAGTGAAAGATCAGTGGTTCCGTGCCACGTTTGACCTTTCCATCGCTCCCCTTTTCGAACAAGGGACGTAAACTTCCGCCATCTATCCCATCGGGTAATGGCTTTTTATTGCCAATTAAATCACTGATTGTTGGCAGGAAGTCCCAACCAACCACGGGAACATCGCAGAAGGATCCGGGTTTGATACCTGGCCCGCGCATCACCATCGGCACACGGATACCACCTTCCCACAGTGTTCTTTTACATCCTTTAAGCGGTTCGTTTCCACGAAACGCACCACCATTATCGGATGTATAGATGATATAGGTATTGTCCGCTATACCCAGTTCATCGACCTTATCAAGTAATAACCCAAGACCTGTATCCAAGTCCTCAATCATGCTGGCATAAGTTATCCACGCCGAATCATTCAAATGTTCCTGGGCAAGAATCTTTTCATATTTCTCATAGGTTTTCTTTAGACACATATGCTTCACATGAAGTGCATAATGAGAAATTTGCATAAAGAAGGGTTGTCCCATTTTGACTTTTTTTTCCATAAAGTCATTTGCTTTTCTTGTTGTACTGAAAATCCGCTTGGGGTCATCATCCGGCAAAGGAACTTTCTTTCCATCAACCGTATCGGTGCTTCCATCACCATTACCTGTATCTCCGTCACTTTCGTCATAACCCATATCTTCGGGCACACGTGGGGGGCGAAGCATCCACTTGCCGAAATGTGCTGTTCCATAATTGGGATTCCAAGCCTTGATCATTTGAGCGGTCGATATCTCGTCTCTGCAATCCGATCCTATTAGATCATGATTATGTGTTTGTTTCAGCCGGGCCGGGGTTTTTCCAAATTGAATGCTGACACGTGTAGGTGAACATTGAGGAGCAGAGATATAGCCACTGGAGAATCGCATCCCCTCTCTGGCCAGTCTTTCAAGATTGGGAGTCTGATAAAAATCACTTTTGGAATCAGGCCTGTCTGCCATCATCTGCACAGAGGTATCGGTCCAGCCCTGGTCATCGGTCAGAATAAGAATGATATTAGGCTTGGCCTTGCCTTTTTTGGGAGTTGCGCCTTGAATAATCTCTAAGGTTTGAGGCAATGCCATTGCAACTGTCCCAAGACCCAACTGTTTTATAAAATCACGTCGAGTATGTTTTTGTATTGCCATAATTCCTTTGTCTCCAAATTGTTAACAGAACCCATACTTTCGCCTCAGTCTAATCGCTCAATTATCATAGACAGCGGGCCCAGCACTTGGTTTTCGGCATTACGTCCGCCGTAAACCTTCTTACCACCCACGATAAACTCGGCTTTAAAGTGCCCCTCCCCAGTGGGCAGGAACACGTCCTCGAACACACACCGGTCGGCCCCCTCGGGCACCTCGGCGCTCACAAAGACATCAGCCCACTCGAAACTTGCCTTGCCCGGCGATTTGGCCTTAAAGGGTATCCCGTTCCACACATCGCCCTTCGCCCAGCGTATCACTCCGAACGGCTCCAGCGTGACACGGTATCTGCCCGCATGAATCACCTTAGCTTCCACGGCCCCATAGGTTTCCAGCCATACTTTCTTCTCACGTTCTGAACCGATGTGGGGCACAGCCCTCTCTCGCGTGAAGCCGGGATTGGTCGATACATCCCTGAACCAATCTTCGTATTGGCGTTTCATTTTCTCGACCATTTTGGGATGCTGCGCCGCTATGTCGTGGTTCTCACCCAGGTCTTTATCCATATCGAACAGCTCGTATTTGAAGTTATCCTCTGGTATCCTGTGGGCCATCACCTTATCCAGAGATTTGCTACCATAGTTCTGAACAAGTTTGTATCGTTGGTTGCGGACCATAAAGCACCGGCGGATTTGAGGCTTGGCCTCCGGATAGCCCTGCATGATAAGCGTTCGGTCCGGCCACTCGGCTGGTGCGACCTTCCCCGTAAGTAGCGGCATCAGGCTCACACCGTCTAACTTTACGTCTTGCTTTAGTTGGACCCTGGCCGCCTCTAACAGCGTTGGCATGATGTCGATATGCTCGGCGATGCGGTCGATTTTTCCGCTCTTGAACCTTTTTGGCCAACTCATCACGCAGGGCACGCGAATGCCGCCCTCATAGACCAGCCCTTTTTTACCACGCAGCCCGGCCTTGTACATATTTTGTTCACGCAGCCATATCCCGCCGTTGTCGGAAAGGAAAATCACAATTGTATGCTCACGGATGCCCAATTGGTCGAGCTTAGCCATCAGGCGACCAAAGCGTTCGTCGACGTGGGTTATCATACCATAAACCCGCTCAGCCTGAGCGTGGATCAGTTTGCCCTTGTACAGGTCCGAATACTTCTTCGGAACCTGGGCCGGCAGGTGCGGCAGATTTGTTGGCAGGTAGACAAAGAAAGGTTTGCCTTTGTTCTTTTCGATAAATTTCTCTGCCTCATCGAACCAGATATCGTTACAGTAGCCCTTGAACTGGCGGTCCTGGCCATTGACCTGGAGAATCGGATCAAAGTAAGCGGTCTTGTTGTGAGGCGGTGAGAACTGTCCCTTGCGATGCACCACTGAGTAATCGAAGCCGCGATCCACGGCACGCAGCGGATAATGTGTGCCCAGGTTGCCCCATTTCCCGAAGCACCCAGTAGCATAACCGGCAGCCTTAAGGGCCTCGGATAAGGCTAACTCGTCTGGATGCAATGGATGCCCCACCCAGGGCACGTTCACGCGATAAGGATCACGCCCCGTCATTAGCGCCGCCCTTGTCGGCGTGCAACAAGGCGAGACATAGAATTGCGTAAACTCGACATTCTCATGGGCGAATTTGTCCAGGTTAGGTGTCTTGATAATGCAATTGCCTGTAAAGCCAACGTCTCCATAGCCCTGGTCATCTGTCAGGACAAGGATGATATTGGGCTTTTTGTTCTTTGCACCGACAGGTAATGACCATACGGGCCTTGACAGCGTTAAGGCGGCTGCACCCAGCCCCATCACCTTGAGAAAATCCCGGCGGTTACTAGTGTGCTTGCTAATGGTTATTTCGTTTCTACCTTGCTTTGAAACAGACCACATTTCCATCCATTGTCGAGAGATAGAGCTGCCCACCTGCAGCGGCCATGCCATCGAATACAGGGGGTGACTGGAGCTTGTACTCGGCGAGCTTCTTTCCATCTTCAGCCGACACTGCCCACAGCAGCCCGCCTTTTTCTCCTTCGAGCGCTGCTGCTTGTTCAGCGAGTTTTGAAAGGACATCAGGTTCCTTGAAATGACCGAATGCTTCGATCTCGTCAACCACATCAGGTGGGCCGGCAACGAAAAGCGTTTTGTCTGCCACTACCAGTGCTCGGCCCAGAAAAGGAAGGTTCTCTAACCTCCAATTGTAGTCGAGTATAGTGAGTTTGTTGACCGGCAGTGCGTTATTGACCTGCCAATCTGCTATGTTGCGCCCACCCTTCTTGGTGATGTTCCTGACGCTTTGAAAATATTGATCATCAAATTTCGGATTAGCAGAGTAGAGCTGATACTCCATGACGGACGACTGACAAAAAAATGCGGGTTTACGCCCGAAACCGTAAACCGTGGGATCCTCGACACACAGAATTCTACCCACAGGAACTGAAAGACCGGGCCTACTCCAATTACCCCACCCATTACCTGACTCTATGCCATATGTCCAAAGGGAGCGATGGAACCAACTGTCATCTAAAAAACCGGTAGCTGCAAACAGGTGGGCCCTTTCTTCGCCTTTATTTCTCAACACTACTTTCTCAAACGAGCGCGAACCATCTAGATTAATCTGCTGGGAGCGCAAATACAAATGTTTCCCGTCGCTTGACAGGATGTCCGAGACTGCTGGCGGCATCTTCATGCCCATGATATGTTTTTGCATGTTCTCACCGGTCTGAGGATCATGGTCGTCCCAAACGCTCTCAGACAGTTTGCGGCCCGTTTTAGGGTCAAGCTGATATAATCGCATGCCTCCGTCGAGAAAGATTGACCGCCCGGCTAAACAGTAAACTCTATCGTTTATTACAAGAACGCTTCCATGCAACGGCCATACCGATTCCAGTTGCTGATGGGCCATTAGTTGCTGGTCTTTCGGGGCTGCGAGAAAACGCCAGACAAGCTGTCCATCAGTGACACGGAGACAATATACCCAACCATCGGCTGAGCCAAAAAGTGCCATCCCTCTGTAGATCGTAGGTGGTGAATCAACACGCCCTCCAGTCGTGTAAGTGTAGAGTTTCCTTCCGGAACTGGCATCAAGAGCATGCACGGCATAGTCATTGTCTGCTGCAACAAAGACCTTCCCTTCTGCTACCACCGGAGGCGTAAGCTTTCCGCCCACTTCTGCCCGCCATGATTGCTTAAGCTTTGTGGAAACGAAGGTTTTGGTATAGCCGCTGCGTTTTGTATCATGTCTATACGTTGGCCAATCATCCTTTGAAATCTCAGATCTCACATTTGAGATTTCAGAATACGCTGGCCCTTTCTCCAAGCGTCCTTGCCCTATTATCTGTGGTCTGCGGTCTGTCTTCGCCGGAGCGAGGGCGTTAAATCCGGTCAGTTTCGATTCAATGAAACACGCGCACGGATTTGGCGGAACGTAGAGCAGGCCATTAGCCGGCATAATTCCATACAGACATGCGCCCCTGGCCCAGTGATGTATGATCCAATGCTTCTGGCGAAAATCAACAAACTCAGTCCCAGTTCCCCCCGTTAGGATAAACCGATCCGTTGCCTTTGAGCGATGGCATCTGTGGTGGAACCAGCTGACCTGCACATCGAGAGGAAATTCACTTTTTACCTCGCCCGTAAGTGGATTCCGCCCTGTAAATGTCCCCCCTTGTTTGCTAATCCTGGCAATAGCTCCTGCCCAGACAAGACCATCGATACAAAGAACGTCCCATGGGGAGTGGTGTCCGGATTCAGGATGCTCCGATGTCCACAATATTGCGCCGTTTTCGGCCCCAACCGCGGTCAACTGTTCTTCTCCTCCCGAGAACAAGATAACATTCCGATACAGTACAAGAGTAGGAGCAAAGGCGGTCCCTAATTCAAAGGTGTTTACGTCTATTGGCTCCGAACTCCATAATTGCTTGCCATGTTTCCTGTCCAGACTAATGATTTTAGTGCCGTCATAAAAGTAAACTCGTTTGCTGTCTACCGCCATCGTGACGGGTACCACCGGATATTTTTGTTTCCACAAGATTCTGCCTGTCTTCTCATCAATTGCCGCTATAGTCCGCATTCGGTCGTCCCAGGCATATACGCTTTTTGCTTTGCCTCCTGCATTCCAGACATGACTTATCTCATGGTTATACTCTTGCTGTTCAACAATAGTATCACCGAGAAGCAAAAAGATGGTACCATCAGATGCAATTACCTCTTCTGTCCCTTTAGTGCCCTCGAAAGTATGGATGGTTCTGCCTGAAGTTGCATCAAGGGCCGAAAGTGGGGCACCAGTGCCAAGCGGTAAGTATACCGTGTTTCCTTGTGCAACCAGTCTTCGTGGAATTTGTGCAGGACCACTCTTTAAGGGCCAAAGATGCACATACCACGAGGGAAGAACGCGTTTCCACAGGATAATCCCGTTGAAAGCATTACGCGCAATAAGCGACCATTTTGGGGGCAATGTGATGGATGCTCTGGACCCTTCGTCTACGACATAGAAAATCTTTCCGCCAGCAGAAACCAGCGCGTTTATGCTGGACATATGCTCATGACTCCTGGACCACTTTGGTCCTCCCAACCATTGGTAACAACGTGGTGGGCCGACCACCAAATCGTGACTTACTGCATTATTGCTGGCGTCGTATAGGTAATGCGTCCACTGATCGATTTCCTTTGGCCATGGCTTGATTGTTTTATCCCACTCTCTGCCCTTTTTAATAAACGCCACACCATTGGGGCACAGAACACGCATTATTTCCGCTATGGATACCTCGCCAGGGTCTTCAGAGATAACAAGATTAACCAAATTTTCGATATATGGCAAATGGATCCCATCAAATTCTCGGGCGGTTACTTTTCCATATAGACCAAGCGACCTGATATATTCGCGAGCTTGATAAATCTTCTTCGCGTCAGTGTCCAATCCCTGTACGATATAGCTGTTGTTCGCCCGCAAAGCGGCTGTTAAATTCCCGTCGCCGCAGCCGAGGTGAACGATAAGTCCGCCTTTAACTGCCGTATCGTGGATTATTTGTCTTGCCAGTGCCTGTTCCGTCAAATTTACGGGGTAAACAGGAGCAGCAAAAAAAAGACCGCTTAATATGGCGAACAAACTTGCCCTTGTGAGGTGGCGAGACTTCATGGCATTTTTTGCCTGTCTTTGCTTGTTTGGTTGTAACTTCTCCATAGTAAATTCTCCATAATCTAACAGGTCCTACAACTTGCTAAGCCAGCTATCCATAAAGATAGGCAGGTCCCTGAAGTCGACCAAACAATCGTCGCTCAGATCCGTAGCCAAGCCGACGGGCCTGCATGGATAGACCTTGATGTCATCAAGATATACCATGCCTGCACCGCCGCTTGTCGTTGTATTAACCCTAAAACCGAAGCCAATAACGATGCTTTCGACATCGGCCGGGTCATCACCACTGCCGAGACACTCACGTGCCAGTATCTGAAGTCCACTACACAATTGCTGCTCAAATTACTCAATAGCTTCAGGCTCAGCAGCGGGCCTGGGCAGATACAACCGAACATCATCAAAGTACACCGTGCCTTGACCACCAGCTTGTGTAGCAGCATTGTCGCCGACCCGGAGGGTGAGCTTCTTGACACTGGTCAGGTCCACGCCACCGAAGTCCTGCAGGCTGACAGTCCACTCCGTGAATTCGCTTAACAGCACTGCGTTAGGATCATCGTTGGCTGCCACCGCCTCATTGCCGGCACTATCTTCTAAAGCCACGTACAACGGCTCCTGCTGGTTAGTGGTTATACCGATGTCCTGGTCGGACCACGGACCTGCAGCAATAGAGACATTGGAGAATACAGCCTTGGCTGTTTTAGCAAAATCGTGGCTGCTTAAAATTAATCCTACATATACATTAGCACCCATGACTATCTCCCCAGCATCACCCAGTTGCTCCCACGAGCTGCCATCGGTCGAATAAAAGCTGGTGAAGGCATTGCCGCCGCGCACCATTTTTACCCATATCGGTGCGCTGACGTTGTCTGCTCGGCCACTCTGCGCGGTATTACCACCTACCTCATCGCGATACTGTCCTCTGACCATACTTTTGTTGGGCGCGAAAGTCGTTGCGAAGTATGTAGAGTCCGGCTCCAGTGTATCGCGGATCATCACGCCGACCCTGGTCCAGTCGTGCACTGCATCCACGCTGTCTATCTTCGCTACCACCTCACATAAGCCGCTGAGCTGCTTGTATGCGTAGTGGAGCCCATCTGCGTTGCCCCAGAGATCCTTGCCGGCGGCAGTCATCGTGTAGGTACCAGGCGTGTCCTCGGTGAAGCTGCCGACATATCCGGGCCAGCCCCTGAACCATATCGATAGGTCTTCAACACCCTGATATGTCCAGTCCTGTGGGGTATCAAATGTGCGCGTAGCTTCGGAATAGAAGGCGTTGTTCTGCGAGCCGTCGTTGTTGTAGTATAGCGGCATCGACTGCGTGCCCGATTGGACTATGCTGGTCTCCACGATATCACCCTGATAGTATAGGCTTTGCACATCCCAGATGTCGTGACCAACAAATGCGCCACTGCCATTGCCTGTGACAGAGTCATAGCCGTCTATCCATGTTTCGTATATTACATCGATGTTGTCATAACTCTCCATATCATCCACGACAAGATAGTCTGGTGTCGTAAAGCTCCAGACATAACCAGGGTTAACGGTAGCTGCGCTATCTTGCTCATCGACCGTCCAGAAGTATTGGGTGTTTAATGCAAGGGGCAGAGTATCAACATCCTCGTCTCCAGCAGCCTGTGTAGAGAGAACAGCATTAGGATCACGGTTGTTGACATCATCGAAGTTATCAGCAGCGAAGTACACATGGTGGTTGGCGGCAGTATCTGCCGGCATCCAGCTCAGAGTAAGTATCCCATCCACCGGTGGTGCCACGGTTAGTCCGTCCCCCGGACTCGGCTTTGAGGAGGCATTCGGATTCCTCAATTCGGCTGTCAAGATGATCTGACCAGCTCCGGAGTCGTACATCATGTTCACCGTGGCCACTTGGCCGGTAGGGTCAATCTCGCCGCTTTTGAAGCCATAGGCGGTAATCCAGCCGTTATCGATAAAGCCCTCGATGTTGGTTAATAAAGCGTTGGTATCAATTGTTTCGTCTGGCTTTACTATCAGCGTCCCTTCAGTGATATCTATAGTGCCAGTTCCGCCACCTATCACGTCTGTCGTAACTCGGTCTCCCATCATAAGGTTATTGCAGGAAAGCGCCCCCCCAAACAGGTCCAGATGACCGACAACCCATTCATAGGGCTGGCCGGCCTTCTCAGCGAACTGCCTCGGAATCTGGAGCCACCCACCGTTAATCTCACCGCCGGTAACCTTGAGATAGCCATAGCCGCCGTTCCTACCAACTCCAATGATTAACCCTTGTGTGAAGGTAAGAGTGCCACCGGATATTTCGACCTCGTTGGTGACCCCGTTCCTGGCGATATGAAGGCCCTGGCACACCGCGTCCATACCATCCGTGATCTGGCATACGGTGCCATCTATCATACACTGAGCAGTTGTATC
This sequence comes from uncultured Pirellulales bacterium, assembly GCA_964397675.1. Taxonomy (GTDB): domain Bacteria; phylum Planctomycetota; class Phycisphaerae; order Sedimentisphaerales; family Anaerobacaceae; genus CAYNKI01. Next base: position 758 of record CAYNKI010000004.1, on the reverse strand, counting down.
AAGAGAATCTGGCGGCTGGTTACAATCGGGTGTTACGCATTGCCAGTTTTCCGGGGTGGTCCAGAGATGGTCGGCACCTTCATCCGTATACCTACACCGCACCGGCGCTTGCGCATTGGCGCTGCCGACAAAGCCCAGCGCTAAAACAAATAAAACTAAACATATCGATTTTTTCAATCTCTTACACATAGTTACATCTCCTTCAAAAAGAAGTGGACATATCAACCGCATTGGGATCAGCCATGGTTGTGAATCTCCAGGTAACTCCCTTGAGCGTATTAGGATCATAGGGTTGAGAGCCGTTAATACCGAGATCAACCGCCCAAAGATAGTTTATGTTATATTCAAGCTTCTCAGGAACAAACGTACCGACACCATACGTGACCTCAGTAGCTAATGCCACGCGTGAGAGAGCGTAGGCGGGGGCAGCATTGGGATCGGCAGGAGTTGCCAAGAAGTAAACAAAATGCTGTGTAATCGCAGGATCGGGAAGGTCCGGATTGTCTGAGTCCGCGGGTGATTTCCACGAAAGAACTGTGTCGAGTGGGACATCTACCGCGCCATCCGCTGGGTAAGGTTCTGTGGCTAGTGCACCGGATGTAGCGGTTAATGTAATTTTATAACCATTGGTGATGTCAACGTCCAGATTGAGTGTGCCGAAACCGCCATAGGCGGTAATCCAGCCGTTATCGATAAATCCCTGGATGTTGGTTAATAAAGCGTTGGTATCAATTGTTTCGTCTGGCTTTACTATCAGC
>CAYNKI010000003.1:0-47583 GCA_964397675.1 uncultured Pirellulales bacterium | reverse complement strand
GTCCGCGCGGTGATGGAGATAAGACATTTCATGTTCTGTATGTGCGCGGCAACACGAGCTATGGGAAGAATGCTTTCAAAGACAATGGCAACGGTACGGTGACAGATAAGGCTACCGGGCTGATGTGGATGAAAGAAGACAGCGGCAAGCTCAAGGCGGGTAAGAATAAGGACGGAAAGCTGAACTGGCAGGAGGCGCTTGTATGGGCTGAGAACCTGGAGTACGCAGGCTATTCGGACTGGCGGCTCCCCAACGTCAAGGAGCTTCAGAGCATTGTGGATTACACACGTTCGCCCGCTACGACGAATTCAGCAGCGATCGATCCGGTTTTTCAGACGACGTCATTTGCTGCCGAAGGCGGCCAAGAGGACTATCCCTGTTACTGGAGTGGGACGACTCATGCCGGCCTCTACAGGGCCAGTACTGCGGCCTATGTCGCGTTCGGCAGGTCATTTGGCTGGATGCGGAACAGGCGGACCGGCCAGCACCAACTGATGGACGTCCACGGCGCCGGCTCGCAACGCAGCGATCCTAAATCAGGCGACCCGTCGAGATTTCCGTACGGCCGCGGCCCGCAGGGTGACGTGATCCGGATCTACAACTTTGTCCGTTGCGTGCGCGGCGGTACAGCGGAGCCGCGTACCACCGGGCCGGAAATCCAGATGATGCAAGCACCAAGACGCCCACAGCAGATGGGGGAACGTACGGGCCCGGATGACGGGATGCGACAAGACCCTCGCACCATGCAAAGGAGGGAGTCTCAAGAGCAGCCAAACGGCGTGATTATCAACGATGAAAGGTCCTTCAAGGGCTATACCTTGTTTGCTCCCATCGATTCGACGATGACCTATCTAATCGACAATGAGGGGCGAATTATCAACACCTGGAAAAGCGATTACAGGCCAGCACATTCTGTTCATTTGCTGGAAAACGGTCATTTGCTGCGAACGGGGGCAATGGGGCCGAGAGAAGACAGTGCCTTCCGTGTGGGCGGTTCCGGTGGCCACGTGCAGAAATTCACCTGGGACGGTGAACTGGTCTGGGACTATGAATATTCAAGCGACAAATATCTTCTTCATCACGATATCGAATATATGCCAAATGGTAATATATTGATGATTGCCTGGGAAACGAAGGCTAGAGATGAGTTGATCGCTGCTGGACGGAATCCAGAAATAATCGGAGACCGGGGCTTTTGGGTGGACCATGTGATCGAAGTGAAACCAACCGGCAAGACGAGCGGTGAAATCGTCTGGGAATGGCATTTGTGGGATCATGTGATTCAGGATTTCGATTCCTCCAAAGGGAACTACGGAGATGTCGCGAAACATCCCGAATTGCTCGATCTGAATTACACTCCCCGCCGTGGAAGGATAAACGAGGATTGGAATCATACAAACTCTATCGACTACAATCCGGAATTGGATCAGATCGTGCTGAGCCTCCATACGATGAGCGAAATATTCGTCATCGACCATAGCACCACGACAGAAGAAGCCGCAGGACATTCAGGAGGACGTAGCGGCAAGGGTGGGGGCAATTTTGTATCGCTGGGGTAATCCTCAGGTCTACCGGGCGGGTGATGCGAGCGATCAGAAACTGTTCGCTCAGCACGATGCGACCTGGATCGAACCTGGCTTGGTTGGAGCGGGAAACATCATGGTATTTAACAATGGTCAGGGTCGTTCTGATGGGCGCTATTCATCCGTCGATGTGGTCGTTCCCCCCGTCGACGAAAGTGGTCACTACACTCTCATTTCGGATTCAGCCTATGGGCCGAAAGCGGCGGATTGGATATACACCGATGGAAACAAACCGGATTTTTTCTCACAGAATATATCAGGAGCGCAACGGCTTCCAAACGGCAACGCTCTGATTTGTAGCGGAGATGTAGGGACGATTTTTGAAATCTCGCCCGATAAGGAAATAGTCTGGAAATACGTCCATCCTGACTCCGGCCTGGGTCCTGGACCTGGAGATTTTGGCCCCGGAATGGGAATGCCTCCGATGGGTGGGCCGGGCATGCGTGGCCCAGCGATACGCGATAGCGTGAGACGCCCATCGAATGACAGGATTAGACCTAGGGTGGATGGCACCTGCAGCCAAGACCTTAAAAGCAATCCATGGCGTGCTCACTTTTTGCATAAACTCGGTGGTCTCTTCCGGCGTAGTGCACCACATATTATCGTGAGGAGGTAAGGCAAACTCGGGCCTGTCTTCCTTAGGGGTGGCAGACCAGTAATCATCTTTGTGCAAAGTCTTCATATAAAAATCAGGATCCAGCCCTGCTTTTTCACAGGCAATGGGGACTTCTAACGAATGAGTTCCTATGCCTGCGATTACTTTGTTTTTCTTGATGAATTCAACTGCCTCTCCGAGGAGCTCGACACGACCATTTTTGACTACACTGTCTCCAACACTGCCTTGTATGTAAGCTCCAACAGCGCCGTTGTCGATAGCCATTTTTATGTCGGTCTTAAAGTTTTGGAGGTTGGTTTTCTTGGGCTTGACCTGTGCGATCCACTGCAGCTGGCCGCCTCTTTCATCCCAGTATTTATTGATAAGCCTGATGACAGTATCATCAAGTCTCAATATGGCGGTATTGATTCCGCATTCTTCACATATCTGCCACGTTTCAAAAATTTTCTCATCTGTAAAATAGTGTCTCAGTAATGAAGATACATACTCCAAATCCCGGCTGTGAGCATAGCCGCTGGTCAGATTACCGCCGCAGAGCATTCTGGTAATATTAAGATTGCCGATTTGGCCTGTTGGTAAGCCTTTAATGGAACCTCTTTGCAATGGAGCAACCGACTGCGATTCTCTTGCTAACAAAGCCCTCTCTTCGAGACTTAAACCTAAAGCTGCGGCTGTCGATGTGATAACGGATTTCGCTAGAAATTTTCTGTGGTTTAATTTTTCTGACATGATTTACACCTTCACAAATGTTCTGCGATAACAATTATGGAACGACCAATGGCAAGTTAGGAGCCTGGGGGTGCGGTGGTCCGATGACCGCGTGACAAGCTCATAAACGTTTGTTTTTGAAAGGGTAGACAGGTATTCGTAGTGGTCCAATTAGCGTTTGACAAGCGCAGGCGATAGCTTTCACCAGAAAGCTTGTAATGGAGTATGCTGCGCATGAAGAGCTTTTGAGAGCAGTATCAGTTTAATGTGCTGTTGGATAGTGTAACGTTTTTTCCAGCTTCCCCAGGCTCAAAAATGTGAATCTTCTCAGAATCAATATGTACTTTTACCACATCGTGCACTTTGATCTCAATGTGGGGATCTATGTTGGCGACGAATTTAATACCAGTATTGTTTGTTAGGTAAATATCCATGTGGGTTCCAAATGGTTCAATTAACTCAACAGCTGCACGAATCACGTTGTCTGCTTGATTGGAGAATTTACAAAAAGAGAGACTCTCCGGTCTTATACCCATTATCATTTCCTTGTTACAATAATCAGCTAAAATAGTCTTCAATTGTTGTGGTAATGCTATAGTATCTTTACCAATCATAAAGCATGGAATACCCACTTTAAACTTAATCCATCCGATAAAGAAATTCATAGATGGGGTACCAACAAAACCAGCGACAAATTTATTAACTGGCTGTTCATAGACTTCTATCGGAGAAGCTGTTTGTTGGATTATGCCATCGTATATTACGCAGATACGGTTACCCAAGGTCATAGCTTCTGCTTGGTCGTGAGTGACATAAATAGAAGTAGTTTGCAACTTGTGATGCAGGGCTTTTAGTTCTGCCCGAGTGTCTATGCGTAGTCTAGCGTCAAGATTACTTAAAGGTTCGTCAAATAAAAATACTTTGGGATTACGAACAATAGCACGACCAACAGCAACTCGCTGACGTTGCCCACCAGAAAGAGCTTTTGGTTTCCGAGTCAGCAAGTGCTTGATGCCTAACTGTTTAGAAACCTTTTTAACTCGCTTATTGATTTCTTCTTTCGGAAACTTCCGCATTTTGAGTGCAAATGCGATGTTCTCGTAGACACTCATATGTGGGTATAAAGCATAATTTTGGAACACCATAGCGATATCACGATTTCTTGGAGGAACATCATTAACCAAAGTATCCCCGATATAAATATTTCCAGAGGTGGCTTTTTCCAGCCCGGCAATCATCCTCAAAATTGTGGTTTTTCCGGAACCACTGGGCCCAACGATTACCATAAACTCACTGTCAGCTACTTCCAACCTAAAATCAGAGACAGCAGTAACTTGTTTATCAAAAACCTTACCAACATTTTCTAATAAAACTCGAGCCATAAGTTTGCCTCAAGGAAAGGTCAAAATATATTTCGTCGGAATTGACACTTGGCTCGCCATGCAAGAAATAATCCAAGTGACATATAGATCAGCATTGTAATCCACAAAAATACATTTGTGGCACCAAGTTCATCTAAATTATAGAAAGGCCAATCATATTCGAGATTGGACAGGTTACTGTCCATATTTCCCATGTCCATGATAACAACGGCTTGTAACACCGGATTAGTTGACAGATACAGGTTGGATGCATCATGTTCATAAAATCCGTATTTATAATTAAATGTAAACCCAACAAGAAGAGGGATGAGGACCCAGATGGTTAGTACAATAACCAAGTTAGCGACTACTGCTGAGGTTGTTCTTCTGAAGCGTACCAAAACCGTATATTAGGATAATTAAGGCCAGCGAGATTGCAATACCGATTGTGCCGGTGATTTTACGGCCTCGAAGAATCGTGTTTCGCAGTTCCTTCCAAATGAGCGGTGCACCGTGGATACTTCTGATTGATCCTGCCGTTTGGTCTGAACCGGTTCGTTCCATAGAAGTTTTTTGGTTATCGAGCAACCAGCGTCGGAAAGTGTCCAGTTGGCCACCAATCTGGTGAAGAGCAACTTTACGAACTATAAGCACAGAAATAAACAACACCAGACCAGAGGCAGCTAACATAATACTACTATTCAGAGGCCAAAAAAAAGTAAGCCCCACTCCTGCTGTGGTTGGTGTGAGCATTGTATCTGTATGGTAAGCCAGAGCACAGTATGGATTGGTATGTAACAGTATCGTCCCAAAAAATTGTTCCGATATAATCTCATGAAACAACAGTGTAGTTAAAAAAGGCAGTAACGCAAAGAGTATACCAAGAGTCAATATAGTCATTATGATGACGACATATGCCCTTCGGAAGTATATGGAAAAAAACAAACTTATCGAACCGACAAAAATGACTGCGGGCACTGTTATACAAACACTTGAGATGATGTAATTCCCTGGCACACCACCAAATACACGGACGATAGCCAGCAGTGGAATACTAATAGCTAAGAGTAAAATCAATTGTAAGAGTTTACTGAAGAGTTTTCCCATTACGATCTGAAAACTATTGATGGGAGTTGTCATAAGCACGCCGAGAGTGCGATGATATATTTCATCGCTGATAGAATTGCTAAGTATTATCAAAGCGACAAGCTGGATAGCACAAAACTGGAACCAAATAATGGCGGCTATAATCATTTTACCAGCTTCTGCCATTCGTGACGTTAGGTAAATAACAGGGCCACGATATTCGACCTCATTAATCCATGCAATGACTATAAAAATCATCAGAAGAATCAGGTAAGCGAAGCGAAGAACGTAATTTCTTTTTCTTCGGCTGGAGATACGCAGCTCTTTATCGAAAATTGGTCCGGTCAGCCAGGATAGGCTTAGAAATTGCGAAACAAAATTTATCAAAGCAGCGGCCATAATCGCCTTCAAGAAATGTCAAAATACATTTCGTCGAAATCGGCACTTTGCTCGCCATGCAAAAAATAATCCAAGGGACATATAGATCAGCATTGTAATCAGAAGAATGACTGTTGTACCTCCTACCCGGTGCGAATCAAGCCAGGCGAAACCACCACCGTATGGCCATTCATAATTCAGTTGGCCAAGATTACTCGTTGCATTGGACTTACCACCGGCTCCTTCCATACAAACAACCGCTTGTGCTACAGGATTAGCCATTACATATGCTTCCAGAGCATCATCATCGCGGGTAATAGTCGTTACCAGTCCGAGCAGTAGTGGAATGACTGCCCATAGGGTAAAGGCTAAGGTAAAGTTAGCGACTACTGCTGAGGTAGTACGTTTCAGACGGGCACTGAAATAGAGGCCCGAACCTGAGAGAAACATCACAATCCAAGTGACGAGTATAGCCAAATGTACTACAGCGATGGGGTGAATATATCTTACCGAAATAAAAAGAAGGAGATGGCCTGCCAATAAAAGCCAGATGGGAAGGCATCTGCGGAAAACTCCTACGGCCTTGCCGACAAGAATTTGCCAATCATCCATAGAGGTGGCTAACAAAATAGGCCAGGAACGTGTTTCCTTTTCGGAGGTGATAGTGGTGGCCGAAAGAACTATATTAGTAATTAATCCGATAACAAGAAAAGTCAAAGTGTATGCAATATGAGGAAAATCTTTATGCAGGAGGTTTTCCTTTATATTCACAGCATAAGTTATCAGCAGAGCAATTATAGTAATTACAAGACCAATGATACTTTTCTTCTTGCCACCTTGAATTATTGGAGTTCTCAGTTCTTTCCAAACTACGGGTGATCCTTTTACAGGTCTGATAAGCCCAGATTGCCCCTGTGGGATAGTCATTTTGAGTGATAGCTTTTTTTGTTTTTGGGTATTGTTGTGTTTGGTAGTTGGATCAAGTTGACCAGTAGCCTGTCGCAGAGCAACCCTGCGCACAATCCTCATCGACCAAGCAAGCAAAAAAACAGAGGCGCCGAGCATAATCCCACAATGAAGGGGCCATAAGAACTGGACAGGCATAATCCCCGTCCCTCCTGGAGATATCATTGCCGCAGTGTTGAATTGCATGACCACGAAGGGATTGGGAAGCACCACGATGGAAGGGAGCATAAGTGGCTGGCGGACAGCCGGCACAAGACTCCGGGCCACCAAAACCACCATGATTGGAATGAACAGATAAATAGTGCCGAGAGTAAAAAGGGTTTTGAGAATGACCACATAGGCTCGTCGACCACTGATCGAAAAGTATAGGCTCAGTACGCCAGCAAAGATGACAGCTGTGAGCGTAATACAAACGCTTGAAATAACGTATTCCCAAGGCACACCACCAAAGACACGCACAATAGCCAGTAGTGGCAAGCTGATGGCTAAAAGCAGTATTATCTGCAGGAGTTTACTGAAAAGTTTCCCCATGACGATCTGGAAACTATTGATGGGGGTGGTCATGAGCACACCAAGAGTGCGATTGTAGATTTCGTCGCTAATAGAAGTGCTGAGCATAACCACTGCAATCAATTGAGTGGCAACAAACTGGAACATGATTATGGTTGTAATTATGGCCAGGCCGGCTTCGGACATTTGGGAAATTCGGTATGCTGCGGCCCCTTGGAATCTGACCATGCTGTGCCAGACTAAGACAACAAAAACAGTTAAAATGGCTAAGTACGCGAACCGGAGAACGTAATTTCTTCTTCTACGGCTGGAGATCCGGAGCTCTTTATCGAAAATAGGTCCGGTCAGCCAGGAAGGTTTTAGAATGTAGCGAACAGATTTACTCAAGCCAATATTCATAAATGAATCAGAAGATATCCAGCCTCAATCTGCACTTTGCCCGCCAGAGAAGTACCGTGCCAATTACTGCATTGAAAACTATCATAAAAATCGGATTTAATATAAGTGCAACTTGCATATTTCCCATCATCATCGCGCCCAGGATAGCAAAGAGAAACGTAAACATAAATTGACGTATAACATACAAACCAAGCAATGAGCCAATGGTAGCCATTACTGCGGCAGTACTCGATTTCAGACGCGTGCTAAAATACATTCCGAGGCCGATCAGAAATATTACATTTGCTATAATCCCAAGGGGTCCAAAGATGATGTAATAATAGTAGAAATCCAGACTACTATTACCTTTTGTTGATTGAAGAGTAATCATCAGAATGTAAAAGACAGGTGTGCCCAAAGTCAAGATGAGCCATGCAGGCGCGTTTCGCCATAAAGCGGCCAAAGCTTTTCCGCGAATAATCTGCTTTGGCTCGAGCAAGGTACCAAGAAGAATGGGCAAAGTTCGTGCCTCCTTTTCTTTTGTGATGCTGGTTGCAGCCATGGCAGCTGTGCGAATAGTAGCGACCATCCAAAGGCCGCTTGTGAACATGCTATAGAATATCATTGCGACCGGGGAGGGAGCGGAAAACGCATTGAATAAATAAGCCAGGTAAAAAAATATGAATAAGAGGAGTAACAAAATGCCGAGTATTATTGAGTTTGATCTGAGAGATTTGGAAAATGGCTTTGGCATTTCCTTCCAGAAGATTGGCGAGCCAGTGACTGGCCTGATAGGACGGGTTGTTGAAAAAGAGTTTTTGCTTTTAAAAACTGAGGATATGAAGTTTCTCTTCCATATGGGTAGTTTTCTTCTGGCGTTAGTTCCCAGAAAGGAATCGAGCGCATGTCTTCGCATCCTAAATGCTGATGCAAAAAGCATGAACATTGAAGTGCCCCCCATTACCAGGCAATGTAATGGCAGAGAAAAGGATATAGTGCCCAAGCGGGAACCCGGGAAGGCGGCTGAAGTAACCTGAGTCATCGCTGCGAAAGGATTGATATGCAGTATAACGCTCATCAGGACGCTGCTTGAATTGCGAAAGACAGATAGCAGAGTCATGGTTAAATAAGCAACGACTAAGAAAATCGTCATAATCAGGATGACAAGATACGAACGGCGAAACTTTGTAGACAAAAACATGCTCAAAGAGCCGACAAAGACAGTAGTGGTGAGGGTAATGCTCAAAGCAGAGACGACATAATCCCACTGGATTCCGCCGAAAACTCTAATGACAGCCAATAAAGGCAGACTTACAGCCAGCATCAGAATCAGCTGAAACAGTTTGCTTAACAGCTTTCCCAGAACGATCTGAACACAGTTTATCGGCGTGGTCATGAGAACATCCATTGTGCCTCGGCGAATTTCATCACTAATCGAATTGCTGAGCATAACCGCAGCAAGAACCTGAGCTGTCAAAAATTGAAACCATGTTATCATCAAAACAAGGCTTCTGCCAACTTCAGCCATACGTGAAACTTGCCAGGCGACTGATTTTCCCGAGCCCTTTAAAAGAGCAATAGACCAGGCGGCAGCTACAAGAACGACCAGTACTAACAGATAAGCAGAACGGAGGACATAATTTCGGCGTCTGCGACTGGAAACACGCAGCTCCTTGTCAAAGATTGGCCCGGTTAACCAGGACAGATTGATGAATCTTGAAAACGAACTGATCAATGCCACAGCCATATACAATCCTTAGTTTCAGGTCGGCCCTTACTGCTTACAGTAATGATTGCTCACCTTACCTTTTGTATTAGTGAACGATACCTTTGGTTAACTGGAGAAATGCCTCATCAAGTTTGACCTGCTGAGGTTCGAGTGACACAATATCTATGTCACCGTTCACCAGTGCACGAGCAATAATGCCGTCGGTGTTCTGGTCCTTGCGAAGGGTGACGGTGATATATATCCCTGTGGATTGAACATCCTGAACCTCGGGCAGGGCTGAGAGCAGCTCAATCGCACGCTGCTGATTATTAGCTACACGCACACGGACTTTACTTTGAATACCCATTCGCTGTCGAATTTCCTCCATAGTGCCACTAAATACCAGCCGGCCTTGCTCAATAATACCAATGTGATCACAGATTTCTTCAAGTTCGCTTAGTATATGGCTGGATATCATAATAGTTTTTCCCATGCGTTTGAGTTCACGGAGCAGCTCTCTAATTTCAATGCGAGCACGTGGATCGAGGCCACTGGCAGGTTCGTCCAGAACCAGTACCTTTGGGTCATGAATGAGTACACGGGCCAGACCCAGGCGCTGCTGCATACCCCGAGAGAGACTGTCTACAGTAAAGCTTCGTTTGGTCTGCAAATCGGTCAACTCGAGCACACCTTCGACGATGGACTTTCGTTTTTTGTGCTCAATATTAAAGGCAGCTGCAAAAAACTCAAGGTATTCAAACACCTTGAGGTCATCATAGATTCCCATAAAGTCAGGCATATATCCAACTATTCTGCGAACTTCTTTACCTTTTTTGGTGATATCCAAGCCATCAATGAACGCTTGGCCACGACTGGGTTCCAACAAGGTAACTAATATGCGCATGGTAGTGGTTTTTCCAGCACCATTAGGGCCGATGAAACCGAAAATATCGCCGGCTTCAATGACCAGATCGAGGTCAACCAACGCCGCTAAATTCCCGTAATGTTTAGTGAGACGTTTCGTTTCAATCATTCTTATTTCCTCTTCATCTATTTGGGAAAAACAACAAGACGAACCAGCTGCGTATGATTATATTCACACGAACGGTCCTTTACTGCGAACGATACGGGAGCCTGGTCGAACTCCGCACAAACTACTGCGGCTCCCTTTGCAAGATATGCCTTGATGGTTTGAGTTCGATGCAAACATCCCTGTGCAGAGTAGACGGTTTCATTTTTAAATCCGGTTCGATAACCTTCCACATAGTACCGATATCTTCCATCAGGATATCTGATAATAGTGCTCTCCCAACCTTTATATGGTTTCAATCTGTCAGAAAAGTCTTCCGTTGAGTACCTACTAACAGAGCCAAAACTGATAGATTGATTGTTATCAAATAGAACATAACCTTTTTTGATTGGGCTTTCTGATTGGTTGACGATTGTAAGGAATATTTCATCTCCTCGGCGTTCAACTTTGGCATCAATAGGCAGTTGCTGTACGGGCGATTCATTCATTAAGCACTGCATTGTCCATATGTTGATGGGTAACGAATAGGGTAGGTTACTTCCATCGTGCTGGAAGCAATAAATATTTCTACTGCCTGTTTGTTGGCTGTAAGCATAAAGCTGTTCTTGTGCGGGAGCAATGCCAGACCACCATTGTTTTTCATCAAGATCCTTAAGCTGATAGTCATCGCTGTAAGGCGCAAACAAACCGCAATACCCAGTGGACCATGCACGATTGGAGTGCTTGATTCCATCCAGAACTGAAACTATTCGGAATTGCATTTTGCCGCCACGAAGAGCCTGAACACCATAATAGGCACCCACGGAAAATAAGATAATCCAAAAAGCAGATGTGGCCCATGTCAATGGCAGACGGTTTATACGTTTCAGTACTTTATAGTCTACCGGTCCCAATAGAATCGCCAAGAGAGTCAGTAGAAGTATTACCCACCAAATACTCAAAGGCCGCAGTTCAGAAATACTGTATAGGTATTCCATCACTGCATTACTTCCGACTTGGGCCTGGCCAATATCGTATCGATTGTCATATCGGCGATTATCAGGATCATCTTTGGCATCTTCAGCAAATGTGATACTCCTGTGCGAACCGAGGCCACGATAAATCTTTCTGTTACGTTGCCCTTGACCTTTTTGACTATTCTGGATTTGTTCTTTTGTCTCGAACTCAGTGGTCTTGATGTCACTGTCCTCTAAAATAGCTGCTATACGACTAATCCAGAATCGGGCGGAATTTGTTTTCTGAAATTCGGTCATAGTGGAAGGCTCAAACGCTAATACACCAACGCGGCCAAAACCAACATATCCTGTAGCAAAAAGGCATTCTCCATTATCTGTATCGTCAGTCTTGTAGCAATGGGCGCCAAGTTTGGGCTTGAGGGGCCAACACACAACAGATTCCGGATTGGTAGCGTTCAATCCCCAATTCTTGAGTTTATCTATGGTGACGGTAATTTCCTTTGCCTGCTGAACTTCAAACGGGAGTAACTCAGCGATTGGATTTTCTCCCAAGAGGGGATGGCTTCCAAGGATGAGCAGTAGTTTTCCGCCATTGGAAATCCATTGTGCTATCGCATTTAATTGATTCTTGTTAAACAGGTTCCAATCAGGATCATAGAGAATAAGCAGGTCAAGAGAAACAAAACCCGTCCAGTCCCAAGGAACCATTCGAGGAAGTTTATTTCCTAAATGCACCTTTCCCCGGCCCGTTTCCAACGTACAGGCGGATTGTTCAGATAAACTTAACAGACCGAATTTTCTCCGGCCAATGAGTCCGATGAACAAATCATTCTCACCTATGGCGGTCAGTGTCCGGTTTCTTGGGGAAAAGTCCCAGAGTTCGAAATCGTAACGCCAGCGTGTTCGGCCGCGTTGGTCGGAAATTCTCACGCTGCATTTATCAGCGGCAAAGGCCAATTTTGTGACCAACGGTATATGTAAAGGGACATCCGGTGTAAGCACAAAAGTATGGGTAATATTTAAGGTGTTTAGACCATCCTGTTTGGCTGATACGTTCAGGGAACCTGCAAAAGGTTCAGTAAGTGTGCTACTGATACCAATTTCCACGGGAGTCCATTCCATGGGGCGATAGCACCCATCCCAGCCAAAGAAGCAGTCAACATTGAAAGGCGAGTCAGCCGATGCAGTGCCAGCAAAGGCGAAAACAACAACTACCAGCAGCGCTAAGCAAATGCGTAACATTTGTAACTCTTGCTACAAATAACATTTACATATTAAATCCTCACCTTGGAATTATATATTAACCATTCCAGCAACGCAAGGACTAAAGCTATTCCTACAAGGAACGGCCATAACGGCAGATTCGACCGGCCTATAGGATTATCTTGAGCCTGAACCGGTTGTCCTGAGAGGATAATTTCCCGTACAGGTTCGATATTACTTTCTTGTAAATCGAGGAGGTTGACGGCAAAGAGCTTAAGTGGTTGGTCAAGAATTTCTAAGCCATACACACCAACTCTATCAATGGCTGGAAAACGAATAGTTCCCGATGTATTGGCTTTGACCTCATTTCCAGAAAATCCAGGACCACTAACTTCAGCCAAAGTTTCAGGTGTAAGACCTTCAACAATAATAGGTTGACCTACCCGCAGATTAGTTTCCTGGTTTTGTCCGGTCTGCATTCCAAGAAAAGCAGTGGCATTGTAACAAAACAAGATAAAGCTTGGTTCAAATGGCCAATTGGTTTGCAAGACATCGAAACCGGCAAGCAAAAAGATACTCCCTGTTCGCCGAACCAGGGCTAGGGCAGGGCTCTGGCCGAACTCAGCCAAGACCTCTGCATCGCGAGGCAAAGCCATTCTGTAACACTTGGCTGCAAAAAGGTTCATTAGATTGACATACTTCAAAACGGGGTGCCTTGGCCGCCAATCTACAATGACTTGGTTTTCCAGTTGCTCAGGAACTGATACATCGATACCATCTGGCGGATGACCAAAGACCAGATAGCGGCATCTGGGCAGTTGAGTTGGTATGTGATTGTCTAATACAATAACATCGTAGGATTGTTCGACACTGAGAGTACCAAAGTCAATCGCTTCAAATTCGTCCGGAGAACACACTTTCAGCCGTGCAAGCGGACAGGCTTGTAGTGCTGACTCAAGCACGATATTGCCAGTAGTAACAAGAAGGACTGTAAGTTTCCTGGGCGGTGATAGAATTGCCCAGGCTGCGTCATCACAAGGCAATGAGTCTGGTTTTAACTGTCTTACTTCAAGCACTCCAGCCTCCACATGAAATAAGGAAAAATCAATGGATACTTTGCCAGGTTGAGCAGTAACAGCATTTTTGCTCGTTTCTTGCAGTGGAATAGTTACAGCTCTTATGGCTTGAACATCATCATTTATACTGAGTTGCACATCACAGGTCGCTTGCTCAGTATCAAAATTGGCTATAGTAGCGAAAATACTTATTTCGTCAGGATTTTCATAAGACCTGCGGGCCTGCATAGCTATTATGGCGATATTTTGCTGAGACTTTCCTATGCAGTTGAAAATCAACTCATCGGGACCGACTGCTATCTGCTCTACATCACGGATTCTCCCGTCACTGAATAATATCAATTGAGCAGGTGTCTCTGCACTGCGATTATTGGCTTCGGTACCGGGTGACTGAGCAAAGGCTCTGGCGACTACTATTGCTTCAGCCAAAGCCGAGCCGCCATCACTGGCAGCTATTGCATCTATGGCAGAACGCAACTGGTGCTTATCAGAAGTGAAATTACACATTACTTTGGCATGATCGTCGAAGCCAATAATCATTACCTGATCGGACTCATCTTTCAATGAGAAAAAAGTCTTACCACGCAGAGATTCAACAAACGTGCTTGCTTGCTTTTTGGCAGCATCGAGACGCGTTGGTTCAATATCATTAGCGCTCATACTGGCAGATCGGTCCATCAGTAATACGAACCGACGTGCTGGCCCAGTGGTCAATGACAGTATCGGTCCAGCGAGCGCAAGTAAAATAGCCAGCAACATCAGCAGTTGCAGCAGAAGCAGAATATTTCGTCTTATTTTTTGAAATGGAGCATTGACCTGTAAGTCTTGAACGGCTCGTTTCCATAGCAAAGTGCTCGATATAATCTGCTCACGACGTTTAAGCTTTAGGAAGTACAAAAGTAGCAGCAGAGGTAAAGTTGCCGCTGCGGCATAAAGAGCTGTTAATGGTGTAAGCCATTCCATAATCAAATCCCAGTAAAAGACTAACGTAGCAGACGTATCCGCCGCAGATAATTCAGCGTCAGTGTTTCAACAGAGTCGGCACTGTTAGCAAGGATATATGCAGTTCCGCGACGTGTACAAAAATCTTTCAGTTCATTACAATAAGCAGTAAGGTTTCGCTTGTAATATTTTAAAAGCGCAGTACTTATAGTAATCTCAGCCGTGTCAGAATCTTCAATATCTACAAGCTTCAAGTCACCTGTAAGTTCAGGTGTAAGTTCCTCTGGAGAGAGCACCTGTATAACATACAAGTCGTATTGCCTGCTAATTAGGTGACGCAGACCAGTATCAAAACCTTCCTTAAATAGGAAATCAGATAATACAATCATGATCCCAGAGCCGATCCGTCCGGCAACCAGTTGGCGGCAGCTACTGTCAAAATGCGAAGGCCCCTCGCAACGCATAGTTAAAAGAAATTCTGCCGTGGCGCCGATGTAGTTACGCCCTCGCATATTTTTTAGTTGACCTTTCACGCCTTCGGAAAAGGAGCTAATAGTTAGGCGATTGTTGTTGACCAAGCTGACATACGCAAGCGCTGCGGTTAACTTCTTGATGAAAAGTTCCTTGGCAGGTTCTCCGAAACTTGATGAAGCGCTGATATCAATTGCTATATGAATTGTCAGGTCCTGCTCTTCCAGGAACAGTTTAAGGAATAACTGTTCCAAACGACCATAAATGTTCCAATCCACAAAACGAAGGTCATCGCCAGCAACATAAGGACGATGGTCGGCGAATTCCACACTCTGGCCGCGACGCTTGGAGCGACGTTCACCCTGAAGTTTACCCTGCAGTATTTTGCGGCTGATAACATCAAGTAAATCCAGGCGGGCCATAAAATCAGGTTCCAGCAGCTCTGTCAATCGCCTTCGGTATGTGGCTGTTTTTGTCTGGTTCATAGCAATACAGCACCTCTATTCTTATGGTACGTTAACGTTTTTCTCCAGGGTTTTAGCGGTATGCTGTAAGATTTGATCAAGTATATCGTCGTTTTGTACTCCTTCGGCTTGACCTTCGAAATTCAACAGGATACGGTGGCGCAGGGCCGGTAATGCCGATTCACTAATATCCGAGAAACTGATATGATAACGCTCATCAAGCATAGCACGAACCTTAGCTGACAGGATAAGGGCCTGAACCCCACGCGGCGAAGAGCCAAAGCGAATAAATCGGTTAGTTATGTCTGGGGCATATTCTCCACCAGGATTTGTGGCTAATACGAGGCGAATGGCGTAGTCTTTCACATGTGGTGCAACAGCAACACGCTTGACCAGTTCCTGAGATGTAATTATCTGTTTAGCATCAATAACTGTTTTGGCCCTTGGATTTTCGGCTGTAGTGGTGCGGTCAAGTATAGTACTCAGTTCCTCGCGATTACTGTATTTGACAAGTGATTTGAAGAAAAATCGATCCAGTTGCGCTTCAGGGAGAGGATAGGTTCCTTCCTGCTCAATAGGGTTCTGAGTGGCCAGGACCATAAATGGTTCGGGCAACTTATGAATTTGCCCACCACTGGTCACCGAATGCTCTTGCATCGCCTCAAGCATTGCAGATTGAGTTTTGGGAGTAGCCCGGTTGACCTCATCAGCCAGAATAATCTGTCCAAAAATAGGCCCCGGTTGGAACTGGAAGAAGCGCTTGCCGGTAGCTTGGTCTTCCATAACAATGTTAGTACCAATAATGTCTGCAGGCATCAAATCAGGTGTAAACTGGATTCGTCGAAACTCAAGCGAAAGGGCAGAACTGAGCGTGCGCACCAACAGTGTCTTGCCCAACCCCGGAACTCCCTCAAGGAGAATATGCCCCCCACAAAACAAGCAAATCAGCACATTATCAACTATCAACTCGTGCCCTACGATAACTTTAGCAATCTCGTGACGAAGTGATTCAAACATTTGACGAAATTCGTGGCATTGTTTTTCAACATCTTTCTTTGTTTCTGTCATTTTTATTTCTCCTATGCAACTATTCATTATTTTTCGTTTTGTTATCTTTTTGTCGCTCAGTAGCCTTTCGTTTGGATCTAAGAAGCTGTTGAATATGTGACTGATCCTCGTCTGTTTCTGTTTTCTGTGGTTCAGTTTTCTCAGGCGGCTTTTCGATCGGTATATCGCTTTTTAGTAACACCTTAGCTTTTGGCAAATCACCTGAATATTTTTCGTCAGCTTCATACCGTCTGGAGGCAAGCGACTCATCGGAAGGACTGAAGAGTTGTTCACGAAGTTTCTTTCGGACAAGTCGAAGACGTTCGAGGGTCTTGTCAGCCTTACGTTCGGCCAAGGGCCGTCGAACGAAAGAAATAACGTGCCGGGCCATAGCTCGAAGATCCAGAGCAACTCTTCGCACAGCAACATCCATCAGGAAAACCGTTAGCCAAATCAACATTAACAGCCGAGTCATTGGCAGTTGATTTTCTGGGAATTTTAATCCTGTATAATCAAAAAGCTTGGTCTGGGTTGGATCAGAACTCAAAATGCGGCCGCCCGTTATAGCGCTAACTTCCGCGAGCAAAGCTGCGTTGTCTACAAGGTCCTGAAACTCGGGTGCAAAGGGAACTGTTACCGATGTCTGCATAAGATGTGTCTTTGTTTCTGCAAGTTTTTTATAACGTAAATTTATAATGTAACTGCCTGAAACAGCAGCCTGAAACTGGCTCTGGAATTGGCCAGGTCCTACCTGGGCCAGCTCAAGCAGATGCGTTGACATATCTGGTTCTATCACTTGTGCATCAATGTGGGCAAATTGCATAAAATTGCCTTTATCATCTATTGCTTCGACATTGATATTAACCTGGCGACCCTGTACATCTACTAAAACTTCACAATCGGATGACTGCGCAGGTTTGGCAGCCCAACGAACAGTTTGCTCCCAGAATCTTTCACTGCCCGGCCAAGCCAACCAACTGGACGCCCATTGGCTGTCAGCTGAACTGGTGAAAGCTACGCATCGACCGAGTCCGGCCTGACAGGTGGCAAGTATTGGGGCAGCCTGGTTGCTGGTAAGAATGACTTGATTCAGGCCGCCTTTTGGACCAGTTAATACATAACCGTCAAGATTAGGCAGCGGGCTGGATAATCCTTTGGTAATCTCACTGAGAGAATAGACTATTTGGGGGGAAAAAGTTTCCTCGACAATCAGAGTACGCTGAACCACCTGTGCTTCTTTGATAAATATTTGGGGTAACTGTTGTGGATCTTTTACATCATAAAACCTTCCACCAGTCAGTTGAGCGACGCGAAGCAAATTCTGTACGTCAGCTGGTGAATGCGGAAAAATAGCAACACCAGTACAGGTAATCTTTGCCTGTTTGAGTTGATTCAGCAACTGGGTAGTAGGTGGCTGGGGGTCCCCATCACTAATGGCTATGATGTGCTTTTGAGCTGCATCACTATCTTTTAGTTTATCATAGGCCTGCTGCAAATGAGCACCAAGATCAGGCATATCGCCTACCTGCATCTGCTTGATAGCAGAAATTACCGCCTGTTTGTCACCAACCTCTGACAGTGGAAAAACCCAATCGTCACTTCCCTGCCAGTTGTAAGCGAGGATGCCAACCAAATCCAGTCGGCTTAAAGTTTTTATCGCGGCAATGGCAACCCTTTCACCCCAAAGATTACCCTGTGGCATTTCGCAGGAGTGCATAATCAGCACTAAAGCTCCTTTGGGCAATTGCTTTTTCTGAGGTGGGTCCAGATCTACTGGAAGTATTTCGGCCACAGGTGAGCCTATCCATCCGCCTGCTCCAAAGGATTCAGGTCCGCCTATCATAATGAGTCCACCACCAAGTTCAGTAACATATCGACAAAACATTTCCTGTTGCTGATAGGTAAAGTTGCTGCAATCAGTATTAGTTAGAATGATGGAATCGGTATCCATTAGCCTTGCCAAACTATCCGGTAATTCCGCCACAGAACAATATCTAGTATCAATGTCGCAATCTTGCAAAATCCTGGTCAATACCATCCCAGCTGAGCCATCTGTATCAACTACCAAAACATGGCCAGGACCGGCAACGAACGTCAAAGCTGTCACATTATTGTTTTGTGGGACTCTGTCATCTTCAGGATCATTGGGAACAAAAACAGCCTCAAACTCATGCATCCCCCTTGTTCCGACTGGTAGCGACACAGTCTTTACGTTTGTGCCAGGTTTTAAATCTACAGATGCAGCAATGTCTGGAGAATCGGGATCAAGGTCAACGGTTTTGCCATTGAGGTTTAAGAACAATTTACCCCTAGTCTTTACAGTGCTATTAAGAATAAATCTTAGAGAAACTGTTTGGCCGCTCCTTGCTCTGGTTGGAGCAGCCAGACGTTTGAAGATTACTTCTCTGTCGTATTCATAACGAAGGGGTAGTACATCGATAGGAATTCTATTAATTGCAGCGATTCGTGCAGCTTCTTTTAAATCACCGGCAGTTTCATTTCCTTCGCTGATTAGTAATATTCTGACAGCGGTATTTGGTGGAGCGATTGCCATGGCCATTTGAATACCGTCAGCCAACTTGGTTTGTTGGCCGTTAAGAGTAGTGTTACGTTGACGTATAGTGATGTCACCTGAAGGTAATTTTGAAATACTGGCCGCTTCGGCTATATCAACGACAGCCAGTTGGTCACTAGGGAGCTTGTTGAGCAAGGCCTGTGAAAGATAGTCGAGACTGGCCTGTTGAAGCTGAGCAGGAATGGATTGACTGCGATCAATTACTACGATTACGGTAAGCTGCTCGTTTTTCTTTGTCCGAGTGAGCCGGGCCAGCAAAGCAATAAGAACGATTATAAGCATGCAACGTAGGATAATAGCCAAGATACGGCGTATCGGGCCCAAAGTCGTTAGATAGCGTTGTGCGAGCCATACGATAGGCACCAGCAGAACGCTCGCCATCAACCACCAGGGTTGAGCAAAATAGAATCTGTATGTTGCAGCTAAAGCTTCCATACCTGAATCCGATTATTGCCGGCATCAACAATGAAGACTTGTCCTTTGCTATCAATGGCTAGGCCCCAAGGATAAGCCAATTCTCCCAACTGCCGCCCTGGACAGCCATAAACACCAAGACTCTGACCGTCTGGGTTAAATAATTGTAAGCGATTGTTTCCATATTCGCAAATGGCTAAACATCCGTCAGGTAGAAGTGCCAGATCGTAGGGGTAACGAAGCCGACCTGGTTCACGGCCGATAGAGCCGATATATCCGAGTAACTTACCATCAAAGTTGTAAATACCGATTCGGTGATTGCATGCATCAGCTACATAAAGGTGTTTGCGCAAGCGATCCACACAAAGAGCAGATGGCCGAGACAATTGACCTGGTCCATTACCCGGAGTACCGAAGCAATACAGAAAATCCCCTTTCTCGTTAAAGACACTAATTCTGTCATTGCCGCCATATTCACTGACAAAAATTCTTCCGTCTCCGGAAAATGCAACATCAGTAGGATAAATGAAGCAACCACTATCCTGTCCGAACTTTCCGAACTCACCGAAGATTTTTCCTTCCGGCGAAAAGATAACGACACGATGATAGTGTGTATCAGCAACGTAAAGGTTTCCATTTGGAGCAAAACTTAGCCCCGTAGGCTTACCTGCCTCGACTAGAGGCATTCGAAACTCAGCCAAAAAATCTCCATTAGCGGTTAACTGCTGGATTCTGCCGGTTTTGTCCACGATGAATAGTGAACCATTGGAAGCAATATCGATGGCTCTAGGATAAATAAACTCTCCGTGTCCCCGTCCCGTTCGCCCAAAAGAATCGATAACCTCGGGTTCTTCAACAGAGTTAGGTTTACGGCTACAGCCGGTCAGAGCAAGTGTCATAATGCAGAATATTACCAATGCCATATAACGACGAATCCTTATTCCCCGTAATAACAGCACCAACGTACCAGCAAGTATTATGAAAAGGCCGATTAATATTAGACAGGAAGCTATAACCTGCTGGTCTCTGGCGTAATGCATCTGATTAAGTAATCTCTGGGCGAAATTTGGCAGCCCCGCAGGCAATAGGACCATAGTTGCAGATAACTCCGTGACACTAAACATCAATATCAAAAGAAAAGCACCTGTAAACATTCGCCAGCTAAGCGGCAAATGTACGTACCTCCATATATTTAACCTCGATGCACCGTCCAGTGATGCCATTTCCGATAAATGCCTTTCTTCGGATGCTCGGGTTAAAATAAGCAGAATAAGGGCGACACCGGTGAACCGTGTCGCCTGGCCGGCTGAGACTATATACCAACCCTGTCGAAACATAATTGGAAAGTTGCAAACTGCCAGAATTTTGATCAATGAAACGGCTATAAGTGAAGGGGGAACGAGCATGGCAAGAAATATGGTAGTAAATGCTGTCATGGACAAAATACGCCCGAACTTCGGAACTTTTTCCAACAGCAAGGCCCCGAAAGCCATCAGGTAACTGAATACGCCAACAACTATCGCTATTGCAAGTGACCAGCCCAATTCATCCATATGAAGTTTGAAAAATGTTTTAAATGCATCTGTATTGGTGACATTACCAACTAGCAGTGCTATTGGTACGAACATCGAAACTGTTGTCAGGATAAATAGAACTACCCATCTCCATCTATGTAATTTCATCTCGACTGGACCAATAGGAGCAGACGCTAAGGCCCACGAAGGCGTAGTTTTCCCCAAAACAATTGAAAGAATAAACGCTACTATTATTACAGGCCAAACTGCTCTGATGATGCCACTTGCCGAACCCATCAACTCATACGAAACCGCCATTTCAGTACCTATAGTCTGGATGCCTGCAAGATGAAAAGTAGTAAACTCCGACAATGACAAAACAAAGCATACTCCGAAAGCCAAACACATACAACGCCCCAGCAATGGCAAGGTTATCTTTTTGAATATCTGAAAATTGCTCGCATCCAGACATGCACTGTCCCAGATTTGTTGGTCTATATTTCGCCACCCCTGCCCGATCAATAGGCCGGCTAATGGCCAATACCATAAAACCAACACCATCGACGATGTAAATGTACCAACAAATCGTGCAAGTTCGGGATTGGCAGAAAAGTATCTACCAAGGTCAGTGGTTGGGCTTAACAGCAATGTCCACGCGTAGTAGAGGACATATCTAGGTAAAACCAAAGGCATTAACAGTAACAACAGCAACAGGTCTTTACTTTTATGTGACGTTCCAAGCAGTCGGCCAGGTACGTAACCCAGCAAAACCGATACTGCAGCAATAACGGCAGCCAAAATAAAAGAACGAAACATTAATCTGAAGAACCTCTCCCCAAGTTCTAATTGTTCAGCAGAAAATATCACTTGTGCAAAAAGAACCAGCAGAGGCACGAGGATTATCACTGTCCATAGAATCAGAGAAATCGTAGCTAGAAACCACATGGAGACCTTCTCGCCGTTCAATGGAGAATCTCCCTTGCAGTTCGAATGGCTGTCGGCAGGTGATCGGCAATTATGTCATAATCGACATCTAGAGGTTTAGGGATGATGTACTGTTCAAATTGTCCCGCTAGTGACCGATGTATTGGACAGTTATGTGAATCGCTATCAGCCAGCATTTGTTCAAGTTGTTCACTGAGAAGAAAATCCATTAACTCCTTGGCTTCTTCCAAATGGGGGCCTCCTTTTATAACAGCAGTGGTATTGGGTATTACTAATGAACCTTCGCCACCTTGGTCAAGATAATTCATAGATATAGGCCAACCATTTCGCTGGGCTGCATAAACGTCATCAGTATCAGTAAGACATATGTCCGCTTGTCCCGTAGCCACCATTCTTACTGCGGTACTGTTACCATCAACCAGACGTATTTTGTTGGCTTTGAGTAGTTGAAGGATTTTCTTTGCTCGCTCGCTGCCATAATGGGCAAACCAACTGGCTACATCTCCACCAGTTGTGCCAAACTCAGGTGTGGCCATAACAAGGAGTCCCTCCCATTTGTTGTCAAGAAGGTCCTCGAGCAAATGTGGGGCATCAATGTCGGAAACTCTTTCCGTGTGGTAAGCTATAACCCTACCTCGTAAGGCAAAGCCATACCATCGTCCATTCGAGTCAGCGAACTTTGTAGGCCAATGTTTAGTTTGGTCACTATTGTATCGAACCAGCAATCCCTCGCGAGCCAGTTGAATTGTGTGAAAGATTTCACTCGACCAGAAAACATCAGCAATAGGCCGGACTGCTTCAGCTCTTATTCGTTGGACAAGACCAACGGTTTTGCTCGCCTCGGTATCGAAGCGAGCTAATACCTTAATACCTGTCTGTTTTTCAAACTCGGCTATGATCGGCTCAGCAATCGACTGGTCTACCGAGCAATACAAAACCACCTGCCTTTTGTTTTGGTTGGGATTTCGTTTACAGGATGGTAAAATTGAAAAGAAAAGAACTAAGAAGGTTAAAGTTAACTTTCGCACTTTTAACAATGTGTTAATTTGGGAAATTTGCATGAAAAGCCCGATTTGTCAACCAACTGTTTATTTTTAGCAAGTTCGAAGTTTTTACCGAACATGCATAAAATACAAAACGGTGCGTAACTGTTTGTTTCATAAGCTTTTCCCTAATAAAAAAGTGCGAAACTTAACTTAAAGAAACATTGATAAAAGACAACTTTTTTGCATGTGAAAAACCTTCTAAAACAAACTCGATATAATGTTAAATAAGACAGCTTCTTCATTTGCCGCTGGATTCTTCCAATTGACCAAAATATTTCTTTACGGATTCTTCATACTTACGGGGGATTTGATTTTCGCTGATCGCATCAGCTGCACTATCCCTTCCAGCTTGGATAACCTCAGAAAAATCGCGTTTGGCCTGACCTTTAACCTGTGTTCCTTTAAAGTACCAACTGGCAATAACGGGCCCTTGCCCGCTTTTATTTTCAACACGAGTTTTCTTTGTGGACGTTTCGCTGCTTTCATCGCTCGCACGGGGTCCGTATCCACGTCCTGGTCCTCCTGTACCCGGCCCATATCTTTCTGCCAATCCTTCTCGAAAAGGTCCTTGGCATCCAATACCCTGGGACATTCCCTGTCCCAGGCACCCAATGGCACGCTCGATTTCGTCAAGAGTAGCTTGAGTAAGTATAATTTGCTGCCTGACCGTATCCAGTTCGTCCAACTGCTCGGTTACCGCGATCAACTCATCCCCGGATAATCCCCCGGCTCCGGCCCCACAGGCAGCCATCGCCTTACCTATGCCGGAACATCGACTGCATGCTAAGCGACAGGCCAACATTTTTTGCAATAACTGTTCAATCTTTTCTGGGCTGAGCCCCTGTTTTTGCAAGGCCTTACGTAATCGTTCTTCATTTAATTTAGCCAGCTTTTTATTCAGTCCCAACTTCTCAAGTTCTGCTTCAAACTGCTCGTTCTTTTGGGCTAGCTCCTGAAGCTGACGTGCCAAATCCTGCAATTGTTGGGAAAGAGCTTTTCGCTGCTGCTCGGAAAGTTTCCCTTCGAGTAGTTGCTTTTGAAATTGCCTCAAAAGATTGGAGGCTTGAGCGAAATTGCCCTGAGCCAGAGCTAGTTGCAATTTTTGAGAAAAAGCATTTGGTAAGCCTCGTAGTTGCTTGAGCATCTGTTGCATCAATTCAACAGAGCCGAGCTGCATGTTCGATTGCATCTTTTTGAACTTATCGCCAAGATCACCAAGTTTACGGATAGCCTGACGCTTTGCTACATCAGGTTTGGCACCTTTAGGCATCTCGGCAATCTTGGCCAGCTCAGCATCAAGTTCCGGATTCCCAAGCTGCTTCACCGCCAGTTTAACTGCACTGGTCGTTTGCTTAATATCCTTTTGAGCCAGTTGAACCTGGCGAGCCTGCTCTTGCTGTTGCTGCTCTTTCTTCAAGAATCCGAGTAGGTCTTTCTGTGGCATGAGCAGAAATAAAATCCCGACTATAAACCATGTACTAGTTGCATAAAGCCAGAACTTTGGAGGTTTAATTGGAAAGTATCCTTCAGGACTTATATGTTGAGTGGTTTGACGAGCTTCCTGACAGGCAGCCAGAGCGAAAGGATCTTCAGATTCGGCCATTGCTAATGTGGTACTGAAGCGCTCATTTAGTTTCAACCGCTGATCAAGCAGCAATGCCACTTGCATACGGCTTGGTTGATTGAACAGCCAGGACAAAAGAGCCAAAGCTATCACTAAGGCAAGAAAAGTCCACAAAGTCCAAGAGTTGATTACACTTAAGGCTAAAAGGCGTTCGGTCAAAACAGCAAGAATACCAATAGCACCAGCGGCAGTAAATACACGGCCTATTTGCTCAAGGAGTAGATTAATGCTGCAGCGAAAACGAATCCACCGGAGTTTTTTCTCAAATGCCTTCAGCATATACAACTCCTTTTTTTCAAACTGTATTATTCAATTCTTATTCAGGATATATCACCTAGTTCTCACTTAAAAGCTGTCTCACCATATTATATGACGTAAAACCTGCCAAAAAGTTATAATTTGTTTTCCGAAAATTGTTGAAAAATTTCATATTTTCAAAGCACGCAAGAAATCACTATAAATTATTATAGTTTTCATCAGATATTTTACAAGGCTTTTTTAAGCCTGATGATGTCGGTTACCACTGAATTATGAAAGTGATATCATAGGTGGAGGAATCATTTCTTCTCTGGCCGCTTGGCGGTCTTTCTGGGCCTCCATCATCATGTCCGTCTTCACCAACGCTGTACACAATAAAGCCAATATCAAGTTTTTTGTATCGCAAATCTTTCCCATCGAAAGGGTCTTTAGGAATGGTATCAAGGTAGGTTGGAATAAGGTCACCAAGGATATGCGGAAGATTGCCAGTAGCAAGACGATAACGTTGAATAGCAAGGACCATCCTCTCTGTTTGCAGACTAGCGTGAGTTTACCACAAATCGGAGCGTTTTGAACATAAGTCCTTTGTGTGTAAAGCGTTATGTTCTAAGGTGATGTAATGCCTAAAGTGTACTCTGGAAGGACAAGGCTTTGGTAAAGTTTCATGGCAGCAGCATCAGTTTTCTCTAATTGCCAATAGCAGCCATAACTAATGTATCGCCAACTGAAGGGCTTTTCCTCTGGCGAGAACCTCGGCTCGGCGGCTTTATATGTGTATTGATGATTTCGGCGATGCCCAGCTGTTTGGCCAACGATAGCATCACTGCCACAGCACCGTGGCTGTATGATTTAAGGCAATCCTTTGGCGTTGAGAGTTGTTGCCATCGACTCAGGATATCATCGGCCTTGCCATATATATTTTTAGGTTTCAAATAAGCCTTTTAGGCTTTACGTATAGGATCTATATAACCTTAGCTTTTTCAAGGGATTGCGCTGCAAGAGGTTACTTCTTATGGTAAACTCACGCTAGTAATTGATGTTTTGACAATGGGTAGGGGTTATAGATACAATGGTGTGTTATAGTGTGTAAGACTGTTGTATATGGATGCATTTTGGGAATCCAGGCTGAAAGTTAAACGGTGTCTCACCGTCAGAGAAAAAAGGTTCAGGTGGATCGCAGGAGTTTTTTGAAGAGTATTCTGGGTGCGACATTCTCGGCGTCATGCGCTGTTCGCACAGGCGAGGCTGCTGACAGGGAGTCCACACGGAAACCGAATATCGTAATCATATTGGCTGATGATCTGGGCTATGGCGATGTCGGTTACCACGGGGTCGAGGATGTACGCACACCCAATATTGATGCGCTGGCCGCTGCGGGAATGAGATTCGGCCAGGGGTATGTTACGGCATCGGTTTGCGGGCCGTCACGATGTGGGTTGTTGACTGGTGTCTATCAGCAGCGGTTGGGTTGCGCAGAGAACCCACCGGAAAAGGGTTTTCCCAAAAGTCTCAGATCACGCCAGGCCGGTTTGCCCGCGAGCCAGCCGATCCTGCCCGAAATTCTCGCAGCGACGGGCTACCATTGCGGCATAATCGGCAAGTGGCATCTGGGCCTGGGTGAAGACAAACGTCCCTTGAACCGCGGCTTCGACGAGTTTTACGGCTTCTTGAACGGCGCTCATTCTTACTATGAATCCGGTATGAGATTCGCAGAGAATCCCAGTCTCTGGCCAATCTTTCGCGGCAACAAGCCCGTAAAGTTCAAGGGCTATCTTACTGACGTCTTCACTGACGAAGCCGTGGATTTCATCAAGCGGAATAGGAAGGACGCCTTCTTCCTTTACTTGAGCTATAATGCGGTGCATGGTCCGTGGCAGGTACCGGAGGCATATATCGAACGGCTCGCACATATCCCCGGTGAGAACAGGCGATTCTTCGCAGCTATGGTCCTGGCAATGGATGACGGCATCGGCCGGGTAATGAAGACGCTTGCGGACGCAGGGCTTGACGAAAATACGATAGTCATATTCATCAGCGATAACGGTACCCCTTACGGGCAGAAAAGAGTCGGTAGTCCCGAATCTCCCCAGGACTATATGTCGTCGACCGGTCCCCTGCGTGGTTTCAAAGGAGACACCTATGAAGGCGGTATCCGAGTACCCTTTATCATCAGGTGGCCGGGGAGCCTGCCAGCCGGCAAACAGTACGACCTGCCTGTCAGCGCGATAGACATTACCCCGACACTGACAGCTTCTCTGTGCATCGACCCACAGAAAGACGCTCTCAAATACGATGGTGTCAATCTGATGCCATACCTCACTGGAAAAGAGAAGGGCCGTCCACACGAGACATTGTACTGGCGTCGCGACGATGACTATGCGATACGCAAGGGTGACTGGAAACTTGCCTTTAATGATGGCCGACCTACTGGCCCAAAACGCTGCGAGTTGTTCAACCTTGCTGACGACATGGGCGAGAAGCACGATCTCAGCCGCGAGCATCAAGAAATTGTCGGACAATTGCAGGAACTCTTCAACGCATGGGACAGCAAACTCCCGGATTCGCCGTGGCGAGGCGCCCACAGTAACGGCAAGCAGCACTGACCGCCACGTTTTGTCGCAGCTTTGCGGCCGATGTATCGAATCATCCCGCCGAGACGCTCTCAGTATACCCCTTCCGCACACGAAAATTGAAAACAAGCATTGCTTTTTGGCTGGAGCACGCCGTCATTCAGGTAGAAATCGCTGATTTGAGGATTCATCGCAGTCTTTTTGGATAACAAGAATGGCTGATTTCAAATACCCATCTCATTCTGTCCGGCCTTTTCAGTGACCATTCCATTCAGCGTTTCTTCGCAACGGAAAGGACATCAGTTTTCAGGAGGGACGACTAACTCAACCAACACGATTCGACGCGGGGGGAGAGTGAGGTGGAAGCGGGCTTTACCCCCGGCGAAACTTACTGACAACGATTTACCTCCATCACGAGTGATGTAGCGGGCTTGAACAGGCATAGCTTCCAATGCAGCCCGACTAAGGTCGAAGGTGACATCTACGGCTTGATCGCGCTTGGATAAGATGTTAACAAAGAGCAGTCCGGCACGCTTGTTTCGATAGGTCCACGCCGTGTGTACCAGCGATGGGACACGCAGACGTCCTTGCTCTTCACGGCCGTGAATGTCGTTGTAGTGGTGCCAGTCGAGTTCCACTTCCGGAGTTGACCCGGAGATGCGGGCCGATGGGACCATTCGCCCCCATGCCAGATAGTCTCGCGCGAATCCTGAATGAGCGGCAGTGGCTTCTCCCAGCCAATCCAATTTGGCGGGATCCACTTCGGGCGCATCCTCGGTCAAGCTGATCCAGTTGTGGTAGTGGAGTTGCGGCGACGGACGATCTATACCCGGAAAACGTTCCAGCGGTGAAAACTCGTAGTTGATTTCCAGTATCTGCCCTTCCAGGGCAACTTGTGCTGCAGTGTAAAAGAAGAGCTCGCCAAAACGCTTTGCCAGCTTCACCCAGCCATCCAGCCGTACTCCGCCATACTCGTGATAGACGTACGACCACATGGGAATTCGGCGAGCGCGCCCAGCCTTGAGGAACGGTAACAGGTGTTCTCCTTCCATGTCTCCGTGAACACCCCCACCAACACGCCACTGGCCGTAGTCGATGACGTCGAGGAAATTCTCGATCATCACCTCAGTTCCCTGTGGGATGTAGCGGCCCGTTGCCTTTCGGGCGGCTACGCGTGTTTCTTCATACACCTGCCGATAGGCTTCGATTAGCTGACGACCAGCCCCCGGAGGAATTCCGAAGTCGTCTCTGTCGGAATAGTGGCCGATGTTGGAAGCCGAGATGTCGTAGTAAAGAGATTCAAACCCGCCACGCTTGGCAATTGCGGCTCCCCGCCGAGAGTGAAAGTCGCGATAGAAAGCGGAAGCCGGATGCATAAACCGTGCTTGGTGGACGGCTCCCCCTCCAAGGGCCAGGACAGCCTTACGAGCCTCGGGCGAAAGTAATCCCCACTTTATCAAATCGAGGCCATTGGCAAAGAAGTTGAAGTGGAAGGGTGCAGACGGATCACCGTTTGCCTTGAGGATGGCCCTGTTTTCCTGTCTCAGACGCGTGGGGAAATAGTTTTCCACCTTGGCGCCAGTCTTGCCCGTTCCGTGCTTCTTCTGGAATTCTTCCAGTGCAACGTATGTTCGGTGCAACATGCGGGCCAATGCCATATCGTCATCCGCATTCGATATACCTGCCTCGATTAGCATTGCGCGTACTTTGCTATCGTCGAGCCAATCATCCTCCGAGAGATGCTGGACGGCGCTGCCCAGCCGCTGCACGCGATTGGAGCCCGGTCTCAAGTCCCACTTGTCCCGAGCGCGCTTCAATGCATCCGACCACAACCTATGCTCTGAGCCACCAACAGAAACGGGTGCATAGGCCGGCCAGTCATGACCAAAAACATGGAAAACCGGGCATCCCGCTGCAGAGTCGATAGCGCTAAGCCATGGAGAGAGGTCGTAACTGGCTGGCAATCCAAAGGTGCAAACAGCCACCTTCTCGCTGAGCCAGCGGGGCCAATCCGCGCGCTCGGCGCGGTCCTCGATACGGCCTCGCCCTGTCCACGTGGGATGCCCCGGTCCCGAACCGGTGGCCCACCGGCGGTACAATTCCGCCCCCTCGAACCAGTCTCCCACGACCAGTGGTGCGATCACGCAGGGATAGTCCAATTGCAGCGGTTCACCGGGGCGTTCGTTCCACTGAAAGTTGGGCACGTTCAGAACAGCGCCCTCGCCACTCGCTCCGCCGATGAAATCGAGATGCTTAACGGTGTGATGTGGATCGTGGGTGGCGAAGTAGAATCCGCCTTGTCCTTCGACGTAATAACTCAAGAACTGCATCGGCGTACCAAAGCCATTGGGATAATTCATCCCCCCAAGACGCAGGCGCGTACCGCCCCACTTGAGCGGTTTCTCCATTATGCCCAGCGGATCGTCAAATAGAAATCCCGAATATGCCGAATGCGCCAGACGATTGCGTGAAGCCTGACTGAAGGTGCCAAGCCGGCCGACTCCTTCGATCCGGGGCGCATGTAGGCTGTGGAGTATCCACCTCGTCGGATTGTCAACTGACGCCCAGAACTCCAGTCGTTCAGGCCAGTCCTGATTCGCCTGTCGCAGCAGAACTTTGATCTCAACGGTTGGTCCTCGCGATGTGTTCCACCGTAGAAGATATCCTCTATCCTTTGTACAGGGCTTGATGTTGAACCGATCGAATTCACGAACCAAATCAGCTTTTCCACCAGGAGTAGAACGATAGCCCACAACCCATGGGGCTTGCCATTCTCGTTGAGGCCGCGTGATCAATTCAAGTTCGGCGGCTTTGTTACGGATTGACTTGAAGGCCCCTGTTTTGCGGTCGATTACCAGACGCATGACCTCACCTTCAAGGGTCACGTCCCCGATGTACATCGGGGCTGCTTGGCGCGGACTGACAAGGCAGCAAAGAACACTAAAGCAAGTCCCGACCAAAGCGAAAAATGACATTTGCTTTACTCCAGTTTCTTCATTCTCATTTTACAGCAATAAAAGCGTTTGGCTAACGCGGTGATCACAACGTCATTTCATGTCTCCTCATGGACTACCGCTAACCAAGAAATGATTCTATTGAGTTGCATCTGCTCAATCAAGGTCTTTGTTTGTGTCTAAACTTGCGGTTGCTGTAAGGTGAACCAAGAAATCGGTTCAGCCCCGATTTACATCGGGGCTCATAAAATCACTTTACCTGTTGAATAACCGGATTTTGCCCAGAAAAACACCGATGTAATTAGGTCAACATTCGAGAGTGGTGTTTAGCCAAGGCAAGGGTGGCGCATCGGCCGGAGCTTTCTCACCGTTGTCGGGCACTAAAAGCCACAGTTTTTGTTCAGATACGTATCCTATAGAACCACTTTTGCTTGGCCAACTCGTCCTAAAGTGATGCCATTTTAAAAATTTTATACTTGAAGCGAGGCGGATAATTTGGTATAAATAACAAAGGTAGAATCTGCGGGTCTTGGTTTTAGGATGCGGCTAAGACCCTTGACATCCTGATTGTTAGCTGATATTTAGCTTTTGCTCGTCCGGCAAAGCATGGCCGGAGTCGGAAAGGAAGGAGGTAGAGACGAATCCTAAAATTGTAATTTGTTAAATGGTAACTGGTTAAATAAATTCAAAAATAAAAGTGTAAAGTGCAAATTTAAGGAAGTCATTCAGCACTTAATTTTTTTAAGTGCTGAATTCCACAATTTTGATTTTTTATTTTTAATTTTTGATTTTTTCGTATTACCAATTACAAATGTTTGAGAAAGGAGGACTATCATGTCTAAAAAATTGATTTATTTAATTTCTTTTGTTTTGCTGCTGGGTCTGGTCACAGGTGCTGCCAACGCGGATATTACTTCTGCCCTGGTGGCGTACTACCCACTGGATGGTGATGTCATAGACGCGACCGGTAACGGCCACGACGGCACCATCATGGGTGACCCCCAATTTGTACCTGGCAAGTTCGGCCAAGCCTTCGAGTTCGATGGTGTGGATGACTATGTGCAAGTTGCAGATTACATACCCATTAGCGGCGCTGGCGATAGATCTGTAACGGCTTGGATTAAAATGATTAACACTGGGGGCAGCATTGTTTCATGGGGAGTGATACAAGCACAGGGTAAGTGGGTTATCAAATTTTCATCCAAGGGCCAGATAAGACTTGAAATAGAAGGAGACGCTATTAAGGGCAATACCAGGTTGGCCGATGACGAGTGGCACCATGTCGGAGTATCATTCACAAATGACGGAACGCCGGAGCTGGGGGATGTCGACCTTTACGCCGACGGTGCGCTGCAAAACACTCAACAACGTTCTCTAAGGATTGATACCAGTCCCACGGGAGATTTGGAAATAGGCCGTAACCTCAAGAATGACGGATACTTCCAGGGATTGATTGATGAAGTGAAGATATTTAATATTGGCCTGACTGCGGATGAAATACTCCAGGATATGGAAGCAGGTCCCTCACTCCTCGCGCTTGCCACTAAACCGATCCCGGCCGACGAAGCCACAGATGTGCCACGGGATGTCATCCTGAACTGGAATCCGCTAAGCTCTGCCGACAGACACGATGTATATCTCGGCACCCAGGTTGATGATGTCACTGTGGCTGATCGATCCAATCCGCTTGAGGTGCTGGTAAAGCAGAACCATGATCCTAATACCTACGATCCGCCCGGATTACTCGATTTCGAACAAACGTACCACTGGCGTATCGACGAAGTGAATACCCCGGATAATACTATATTCAAGGGCAATGTCTGGCAATTTACGGTCGAGCCGTATGCGTATTCTATTGCCGGTGACCTGATCACAGCCACGGCCTCCAGTGTGGACAGCAACGATACGGGAGCCGTTAATACGATTAATGAGTCCGGGCTCGACGACAATGACGAACATTCGTCCGATCCCAGTGATATGTGGGTTAGCAATGCCTTTGACCCGAACCAGCCGTGGATTCAATACGAGTTGGATAAGGTCTACAAATTGAATGAAATGCTGGTGTGGAATCCGGCCGGTCTGGGATTGTTGAATGCTTTGGGTATCAAAGATGCGCTGATTGAGTATTCGGCTGACGGCAGTGTGTGGACGACCCTGGACACTGTTGAGCTGCCCCAGGCAGCTCAGACATCCGTGGACCTGCATGGTATTGCAGCCCAAACCATCAAGATTACAGTCCAGAGCAACTGGAGCGGTGGTGTTACCCAGCAGGTCGGTCTGGGCGAAGTTCGCTTCCTGGCCATACCCATGGCAGCCCGGGAGTTGAGTCCGGCCGATGGCACGACGCTGGCGGATCTAACCGCCGCTTTGAGTTGGCGCGCCGGGCGCCAGGCCGCATCTCATGACATATATCTCAGTTCAGACGAGCTGGCGGTGATCGATGGTACTGCGCCGCTTGTGAATGTTACCGAGTCATCCTATACGGCGGCTCTCGACATGCTGGATACCACCTACTACTGGAAAGTCAACGAGGTCAATGAAGTCGAGAATCCGGCTATCTGGGAAGGAGACGTGTTGAGCTTCTCGACCCCAGCCTATCTGGTCGTGGACGACTTTGAGAGCTATGACGACGACTACGAGAACTTCAACCGCATCTTCCAGGTGTGGATCGACGGGTCGGGATACACCCTGCCGGAGCCGGGTCATCCCGGCAATGGCTCGGGTGCCCTTGTGGGAACCGATACGGCTCCCTGGGTCGAGCAAAGCAACGTGCACGGCGGCAACCAAGCCATGCCCATAATGTATGGTGCCAACGGCGCAACCATATCTGAAGCCACCAGGTTCTTTGACCCGCCGCAAGATTGGAGCAAGCATGGTCTCCAAACCCTGTCGCTGTACTTCAGGGGAGTTGAACTTAATCTACCGGGTCAGTTATATGCGAAGATCAACGACGCCCAGGTCTTGTATCCGGGGGATCCGGCGGACCTGCAGACCGGACAGTGGTTTGAGTTTCTGATCGATCTGTCGTCATTGTCAGTGACTGAAGTCACCCAGATGACTATCGGTGTAGAGGGTGGCGTCGGCACGATAACAATCGACGACATCCGTCTTTATCTGGGCCAGTGATTTAAATAGCAGTGAAAAGTCTTGAAGATGTTGGACATGATGTGGACCAGCTGCGCTTCCTCGAATCCGGAGCTGCTTTTTCTTTTTCCATTGTGCGAAATTATAGCGTATAATGGTCAAAAACGCTAACGAGCATCTTGGAGAGGTAAATGCTTACTTCCCAAGAAGATAGACAGAATGTCGCGGCGGTCCCATTTGTGCTTAACAAGCACAGGAGGTTGCATAAAATGAGTATTAAAAAAAAGATCGGGCGTCGGGCGTTTCTTGCGACAACGGCCGCTGCGGTAACCGGATATGTCACCAGGGGAAACACCGCGTCTGGGGCGCGACGCAAAGAATCGCCAAATGAAATTGTAAACATCGGGCTGATCGGTCTGGGGGGCCGATGCATGCGGGTCGCAGAATCGTGCTTAAATATTCCCCAGATGCGGATCGTCGCAGTCTGCGATTGCTTTAAACCAAAGGTGGACTCATGCCTTAGCAAAACCGGTAAAGGGCGAAACTGGAAAGGCTATACCGATTTTCGCAAGATGATAGAAAAGGAAAATCTTGACGGAGTTATGGTCGAGACGACGACACATGCCCGCGCCTGGGTGACATGTCACGCTATGGCCGCCGGGATGGATGTGTACATCGAGAAACCAATGTGCCTGACCGTCGCCGAAGGCCGCAAGATGGTCAATGTTGCCCGCAAATACAAGCGGATAACACAGATAGGGACACAACAGAGATCGATACCGCTCAACAACTGGGCCAGCGATCTGGTTAAGAACGGGGCCATCGGAAAAGTCAAGGAGGTTCTGGCGCCGAACTTTGTTGGACCTGTTCACTGGAAGCCGAAAGCGGCCGAGCCAATGCCCCCAGGCGGCAGCAAAAACTGGTGGGACATTTGGACGAACCAAGTTGTGTATCGGCCTTATCATAGAGAGCTGCATAAAGGTTGGAAAAAATGGTGGGCCTATGATCCGGGCGGACTTTCCTTCGGCGTGACAGGATGGGGAACGCACAGCTACGACCAGATCCAGCGTGGTTTGGGAACCAACGAGACCGGACCCATCGAAGTGGTACTCGAAGAGCCGGTCCGTGACATGTACAGCGGCAAATTCGAAGAGCGTGAACCTTCCGAGGATGAAACCGGCTCCAAGTATTATCGCGGAGCTAAGAACAAATTCGGGCCCAGGGCGAAAGTACGCATGAAATATGCAAACGGAACCGTACTTCGCCTCAACCTGGATGGTGATTGGGGCCCGGGACTGGGATGTATATTCGTTGGCGAAAAGGGAAGGATCGAGATCAACCGGGACAAGATATCCGCAAATCCTAAGGAACTGATCCAATCATCCGACAGGCCGGAATACCTGCAAGTCCCGGAAACGCAACCGCATATCGAGAACTGGGTCCATTGCATCAAGAGCCGCAAGAGGTGTACGGCCGACGTCGAATACGGCCAGCGAAGTTCAACGGTCTGCTACCTTGTCAATATAGCCCGCGAAGTAGGCCGAGTCGGCGAAAAGCTGAAATGGGATCCTGTGTCGGAACGATTCACCAACTGTAAAGAAGGCAACAAATTGCTCTTACGCCCCAGGCGAAAAGGTTATGAACTGCCGGTCTAAATTGAAATCTTGAAATAAGGAATTTACCATGACACCGAAGAGAAAGCCTGCCTCAAGCACCACTACCTTTTTTGGAAAGACGGTGAACCGGCCGATTTCATTCTGCGTTTCAGAACTTAATAGACAATTGGTCTGGTCTTTGATAACCGGACTTATTTAATTTTAGAGGAGCATCCGTCATGAAAACAATTATCGTTCTCTTTTACGCAGTCGCCGTCCTCGGCGTTTCCCAAGCTTGTGCAATCCCTGGAACGTATGGAGACAGAGGGCACAACCTCAATATGATTTATCCGGACGGCGCTTTCCGTGAAAACGGCGGCCCGATTATCGATATCACGAAATCGCCCTATAACGCCAAAGGCTCAGGTGACCCCGCCGACGCCGATCAGAACACCAAAGCTTTTATCGCCGTATATGACTTCATCATGGAGCAGCTGGACAAATATGGTGACATGCAGCAAAAAGTCACCCAGCCCTCTTCCACCGAGTGCTCATACATCATCTATATACCGGACGGAGTGTACTACGTAAACGACACGCTTATTTATTCCGGCCCGGTGCGCAGAGTCGCCGGCGTTCAGCGCGAATACTGCGTCTGGCTGCGGTTCATCGGGCAGAGCCGCCGGAATACTATCATTAGGCTTGCCGACAATTCCACGGGCTTCGATGACAAGGAAAATCCCAAACCGATCTTCTCCTTCGGCAAAAAGCACGATGTCAATCCGATGAAGGCCAATAATGCCATCAAGAACCTGACGATCGACGCCGGCAACAGCAATCCTGGCGCGATAGGAATCCGATGGACCTCGGCGAATAATGGCGAGGCCAACGAACTCTTGATTCGCTCGGGCGATGGACAAGGCTTTGTCGGATATGACTTCTCCATGGGAGGGCCGTGTGGCTACTTCCGTGACATCGTTGTCGAAGGATTCGACTATGGCATCCGCCTTGGTACACACAATCGCTATTTCTACAATCCCACCCTCGAATATATTACGCTGAAAAACCAGAAAGAGGCAGGCATCTTATGCGAGGCGGGCTCCGGGGCATTGAGAAAGATCAAGAGCGAGAACTCCGTGCCTGCCGTCAAGATAACGGACTGTTATACTCATGCCGTAGTCCTCGACAGCAATTTCACCGGCGGAAGCCTTTCAAATGCGGCGATTGATATCGTTAACGATGGGTATGGCATTGGCCACTTGTTCGCCCGAAATGTTACGGTTTCCGGATATGGCAGCGGCGTCAGAAAGGACGGCGCCGTAGCGCAGCCCGGAAGCGTGACCGAGTACGTGTCCGACTCGATAAAGAAGTTTTCTGCCGACATGCCCGACACTTCAATGAATCTGCCCATTGAAGAGGTCCCGTTTGTTCCCTGGGAGCAGGATTTGTCAAAATGGACCACCGCGGGTGATGGGGGAACGGACGATTCCGAGGCGATTCAACAGGCCATGAACGACACGACAAAATCTGTGTTTTATTTTCCCAAGCGGAATTACAGAATTGGAAGAACGGTTCATATCCCCGCGCATATCAAAGTCGTCGATTTCATGTTCTGCAGAATTTCCGGCTCTACTCCATTTCGCGTGAGCGAAGACTCCCCTGATCCGATTTATTTTCGCGATCTGTGCAAATCAGTCAGCCGGCCGCGTGTTTTCATTGAACAGGACTGCATGAGAACCGTTTATACGGAGTTGGTTCCCGGGCGGTTCGGAAACCCTGGAAACCATCCGGGTGCGAAGGCATTCCTTTGTTCCACGAGCATTTCGCGGGTGGACAAGGATTATGGAATCAAGAACGTGGATGTCTTTTGGCGATGGGGCAACGATGAGTATCGCGACCATCTGTTCCGCATCGGAGACAACTGCCACATCGTGCTTCTGGGATACAAGACCGAAGGAGGAGGTGTCGGCTTCGATATAGCAGGCACATCCAGCGTCGAAATCCTGGGAGGCGTCCACACAAACCATGGAAGGCCGTTATGGTATACGGACGCCTACCCCTATATTCAAACCAACGGCGCCGAAGTTTCAATCATCACGCGTTTCATCCAAAGCGATAAGACATATGAGGTCTATATACAGGACGATCGAGAAGGGATAGCAAAGACATTCCCGTCTTCCAACTTCCCGGAGATCGGCACTGGCAATGCCATCGAAAGAATCATGCCGCTATACATAGGCTATAGCAGACAAAAGGAATAATGCTTCTCGATCCAGAATATAAAGGGACAGTGTGTGTTTGTCAAGCATGAATAGGACCAATGACGTATCGGCAAGATAGTAGGGAGACAAAAAGTTGTAACTGTCCATTTTCCTGACGGGCCGGAAAACAAATCACATCTGCTTATCGACTCATAATATTCATACCTATGCGGCCATATTGGCGATAGAAGGAGTATGGCGTTAGGCATGAGAACGATCCAATACGAGAAAGAACTGAAGCAACGCGACGAGACGTGCCATGATCAAGGATCAAAACGATATCTATTGGCCGGACGCCAGCCACTACGAATCCCGATGTACATCGGGACCGCGAGCAATTCGCTTGGCGCATGGTGAATGCAATGGGCGTCTACAGATTGCTTCACATCGGAACCGCCGAAAATAACAAATGATTTGACTTTACTGACAGTTTGAGATATAGTGTACAATAAAGGGAAATTTGGATATTTCAACATTTGTTGCGTTGCCCAATGCCTTCAAAATACCCGTGAACGGTTACGATATAACTGGTGGGTTTTGTGACCCCGTACGGTAGATATTGGCAGGTTTGGGTTTTCGGAGGAAGGAGGTAGAGCCAAATCCTAAAAAGCTGTATTAAATTGCCGAAGAATCTTATAGAAGGAAGAAGTTTTTATAGGTTTTTTTGTACTTTGCTGTGTGCCAAGGCATGTTTATGTTAACCTTTTTTCTTTTTTGTATGAAAGGAGAATTGCAATGTTTAAGAAATTAATTTGTTTGGTTTCTTTTGTTTTGGTGCTGGGACTGGTGGGTGACGTTCAAGCTGCTAACGTTACCTGGACCGATGCCGGCCCCGACCACCTCTGGAGCACACCAACAAACTGGGACACCGGTACACTCCCTACCGCTGCCGACCTGGCCAAAATCGGCATGCTCCCAGGCCCGATTATCGCGAACGAAGGTGCCATAGCTGAGAGGATATTCCTTGGACATGGTGGTATCGGTGCCCTGACAGTGGACGGCGGAACTCTTACGACAACCACCAGCCATATCACTGTGGGCCAATCTGGGGGTAGTGAAGGGACACTTAATATGAATAGTGGCACCATAACTGTTGGTACTAACATGATTATTGGGCGTAATGGTACAGGTCACGTGAATCTGGATGGTGGAATTATTACCACTAAGGGGCTCTTTAATATGAGATTGAATGCTGGTTCTGTTGGCACGATGGACGTCAGAGCCGGTACGTTGATAATAGACGGCAATAATGTCTCGACCGTCCAGGAATATACCGACAATAGCTGGATCACCGCCTATGACGGCAACGGCACGCTGCAGTTGGATTATGACGTCACGAATGATGAAACCACGTTGAAAGCTGTCCACATGCTTAATCCGAATCCGGTCGATGGTGGTTCAGTATCACACGGCGAGGTGGAGCTGAGCTGGACTTTGCCTGATCCGTGTGTGCCTGGTCAGCCGGTACCCGTTGACGTTTACTTTACCGACGACTTGCAAGCGCTGGAATGGTTTACCGACCCGGCAGCCATCCAGCTTGTTAGCAAGCAGGACGTGAATTCCGTTGTCGTGCAAACTCAACTAAAGACGCGGTACTATTGGGCCGTCGATACCTATATCGGCGATCCCAATGATCCGATTTTTGGGCCTATTTTTAGTTTCTTCGCAGATAATCAGGCTCCCAAAGTGGATGCCGGCGCCGATGTAGTGACCTGGCTGCAAGAGGGTCCCAGGACCGGCAATCTTGACGCGACCGTCACCGACGATGGTGCGATAAGTCTTTACACTGTGCAGTGGACGGTGGTTAGTGAACCCAATGAAGGCGCTACTGTTATAGAGACAGTGACTGCCGAGGATACGAGTATCACCCTGTCAGCCTTAGGCAAGTATGTCTTGCAGTTGGAGGCCTTTGACGGTGAATACACCAGTTCGGACACGGTCACGATCAACGTGTATAATGACAGTTGTGAAGCAGCCAAGGCACTGCCAGACTATGTACCCTTGGTAGGGGATCTCAATGGGGACTGCAAGGTCGACGATTTTGATATGGCATTGCTGCAAGAAAACTTAGGGAAGTGTAATGCCTTAGACTGCACTGACTAAGGGCTCTGAAACCGTATGGCCTTTGTCAGGTGAGACGTCTTTGGGCGACGTGGTTTACGAAACAAGTCGGGGGTGTCCAGCATGATGTGTTGGACATCCCGGCTTGCTTTTTTCGCCAGCCGAAGTGGCCGGAATGGCCGGGCGCACGGATCCGGTCTATAAACCGTTCTAACGGTATTAGGTATTGTTGTTTAAAATCCTCCTTTAATATAAAGGAGCATGCCGGTTTCCGGCTGGCATGCTCCTGTGAAGGTATGCAGGCGAAAGGAAACCGAGTATGATAAAAAAAGCCTTTACACTGATTGAATTACTTGTGGTAATCGCGATCATAGCGGTCCTCATGGCAATTCTGATGCCTTCACTACGCCTTGCCAGAGAGCAAGCCCGTAGTATTAGTTGCCGCAGCAATGTAAGAACCCTGACCTTTGCATGGCTTATGTACAAAGATGAGAATGACGGCAATTTGGTCGGCGGCCATACTCTTCAGAGCACGGTTCCAAACCCTTGGGTACGCGAGCCACCTAACCGGGGAGACAGTAGTATCGAGGAAAAGAAGGAGTACATAAAAAAAGGTCATCTGTGGCCCTATGTCAAGAAGATAGATGTATACCGCTGCCCCGGAACGCGTCATGAGGACGATATGTAGGCCATTCTCTTGAATTGGTTATCATACTACGCAATACGCATTACGAGACCTATCCTGAGCGCAGTCAAAGGATACAGGGTATGCCTGATAAGCGAACTCATAGAGGGCCGCATCCCGCGGATGCCAAATCATTCGCTGAGAATAAAATCGGCGATTTGCGAGCTGCACTTATTGATTTTTCACTGTTGAGGACAAAAGGCTATGCGGAAAAAAGTACCCTAAAGTTAGTTGGGGATAGATTTGCACTTACCGAAAGGCAAAGATTAGCCATTATGCGAAGTGCCTGCTCCGACCAACAGTTAATATCCCGCAGGCAACGTGAAGTAAAAACAACTGAGCTAGCCAACCAAACCATTGCCATCGATGGCTATAACATTTTGATAACCATCGAGGCGGCAATGAGTGGCAGTGTGATTTTTAAGGGTCGTGACGGCTGCTTCCGGGATCTGGCAAGCATACACGGAACATACCGCAAAGTCACTGAAACGATACCAGCGGTTCAACTTATAGGTCGGTTCCTTAAAGAGATCAACGTAGCCAAAGTCCGATGGCTGCTGGACAGCCCCGTCTCCAACAGCGGTCGATTGAAAACACTAATCGGTGAGCTGGCCCGGAAAAATGATTGGAACTGGGATATTGAGCTTCTTCTAAGCCCTGATGCTGAGTTGATAAAAACCGATCTTATTGTAGCCACCAGTGACAGCGTTGTGCTGGATGCTTGCAAAGGCTGGATTAATCTGGCAACAGAGATTATTGAACGAAAGCTGACCTCTGCGAGAGTGATAGATTTATCCGGTCTCGGCTGACGGTTACTCTATTGCGAAGAAATAGCCGTTGCGGTGATGGGTGAAGACTTTGTTGCCATACAAGGCCGGGACTCCTTCTTCCATCGGCCCGCCGACATAGCACCGCCAGATCAATGCTCCGTTGTCAGGATTCACGCAGGTCACAAAAACACCTGCCGATGAACCAAAGATGAGCTTGCCGTTGGTCACTACTGGCGCGGTCAAACCACCGCCGCCCCCACCGGCGTCGTATGACCAGAGCTGCGTGCCGCCATTCTCAACGTCGTTGAATGCATAGATCCGGGCGAAGTATGGAATCTTTGAGACCAGACGGACGACCGAGCCAAAAATCTTATTGTCATAGGCGGCCACGGTACCGTTCTGCAGGTAGCTTGCAGGTTGTTTCCACTCCCAGGCCTCGGCTCCGGTATTCCTATCCAACGCGGCAATCCGTGCGCCGAGTTTCTGCACATACACATGGTCCTTCCAAAGAACCATCCCGGCGGAGTCCGGATTACCGCCGGCGCTGGGATTGCTGCTCATGACCACTGACCAGGCTACCGAACCGTTGGTCTGATTAAAGGCATAGTAGCGGCCGTCATGCGAACCGGTATAAACCTTGGCGTCGTCGGTGGCTGGATGCGGATAAATCCCACTGCCTTCGGGTCCGTCTTCAAAGCTCCAATCAATATGACCATCACTTGCCCTAATACCGTACATCCATCCCGACACGGTGCCGACAAAGATGCGACCGTTAGCGTAGCCGGTGGCGCCGACGTGGGCCCAACCCAGGTCATCGATCTGCCATACAGGCTCGCCGGTGTTCTGGTCGATGGCGTAATACTGCCGGTACCGGCTGTTCTGTCCGACAAACACTTTGCCCTCCGCCACTCTCGGTGTCGAGGAAATCCTGCCCCGGGCTTCAAAACGCCACAGTTTCTGGCCGGTATCCACATCATGGGCATTCAAAAATCCATCGGGACCGCCGATGTAGACGATGTCATTCACCACCACGGGCGAGGTCTGATATTGTCCGCCATAGACGTCGGCGTGGTGGCGCGTGCCGCCTACCCAGGCGGCATCAAGAACACTGTGGCGCCACTGGATATA
Organism: uncultured Pirellulales bacterium; assembly: GCA_964397675.1. Lineage (GTDB taxonomy): Bacteria > Planctomycetota > Phycisphaerae > Sedimentisphaerales > Anaerobacaceae > CAYNKI01. The sequence continues at coordinate 5,616 of CAYNKI010000003.1, read as the reverse complement.
ACCGGTCTTGGGGGAGACCGAATAGAGCACCAAATCCATGCCGCTGGCCAGGATACCGTTGGTGTTACCCACCAGATCCGCAGTAAATCCATGCTCGCCTAACCGCGTATACCAGAGCTTGCTGGGCGAGACACCCGTATCCTTTAATGCGAAGAGCCGGGCATCCAGGGTGGCCACATAAACCGTCTCGCCCAGCACTACCGGCTTCGACCGCACCCAGTCACTGACCCGATATTTCCAGATCAAATTGCCATTGGCAGCGTTGAGGCAATATACGTAACCGCTGGCCGCGCCCACATAGACCCGGTCCGGGTTTGGCAGTGAAGGAATATTGGATTCCACGGCAGTGGAAAAATACTGATAGGCTTTGTTTTCGGTTTCCGCGGCAACGGCCTGATAGGTCCAGAGAACGGTTCCGTCAGATTCCCGGAGAGCGTGAAGTGTGCGATTGGTGTCACCGACATATATACGCGTACTGCTCACCCCTGGTGTGCCCCGGAGGTCTACCCCCAGGTTCCGTTCCCAGGCCGGAATATTGCTGCCGGTGTTGAAAGCGTAGACCCTGCCGGTTTGTCGAGCGGCATAGACCCGGTTGCCGACCAGAACCGGCTCACCGGAAAGATTGCCGCCGGACTCAAATTGCCAGACACCTTCGCCCGTTGTGGCGTCAGCAAGAATCACATTCCACCGGTTGTATTTGTAAACCAACAAGTTGGATGTCCCACCGCCCGCAGTGTCACCGCCGGCAATCTGAGATTCGATGACCCCGGTGTTTTTATTCAGCACCATATGCGTCTTGGCCTGCCACCATCCCGTGGTCACCAGCACTTTGTTGGAAGTCACCACCGGAATAAATATTGATCCGGGCGTGCGGTAAATCTTCTCCCCGAACTGTCTACTGTTCCAGATAACTTCACCGGTGATTTCATCCAGGCAGTAGGCCATTACATCTGTCCCCGGCGCAGCAGTGTACACCCTGCCGTTCTCGATAACGGGATTGGCATACCAGAAGTTTCCCTTTGCTACCCGCCAGGCTATTTTGCCTTCGGAAGGACCCACATCCGGGCTGTAGCCCGTCTGACTTCCGTCCGTGCCGTGGTAAACCGGCCAGTCGGTCTTAGTGGTCGACCCGCCCGGTGTTCCCGGCACCTCCGGAATGAGACTGCCGTTGGCCGCAATGTCTTCCAGAGCAGCATAAGCCGCGTCGACTGCATCTTGAGCCGCCGCATCGGTACCGGTCTTTTTAAGGAGGGTGTTCCAGGTTGAATCGTAATTGTTGATGTTCATGTCGTAGCCTTGATGCCAGAGCAGCCGCCACCAACGATAGAGTGCGGTCCTCCGGCTAATAATGTTGGATGCATCCGTCGGGTTGGCCCGTACCTCAGCCCGAATCCTGTCAATATCATCAATTCCACACTCGTCTGAGTTACGGTAGGTCGCGGTGATAGTGATATTTGAATCAGGAATGGTGATGGCGGTCGAAGCCGAGTAGACATCCATAATGTATCCATCCCCGCCGATCCATTTATTGAATATCTGACCTGGAGGTGGGGTATCGGCTTTAATCCCCACGTGGCTGCCCTCGTTATAAGCTCCATCGCCGGTGCCGCTGTTCACCGTCAGGGTAATCGAGCCGCCAGATGTTGCTTTAACCGATAGGTTGCTGGGTACTAAGGGGGGAGTTTCTCCGGCTGCCTCAAACACCATGCTTATCAAAAAAGAAATAAGCAACAACCGGCGACGAATAAACTTGTGACTCATTTTTTTCCCTTATTTATAAGAGAAAAAGCCTTATTCTTCCCTTCCAGAATAAGGTTCCTTATTATAAATAAATTATAGCATAATATTTATATTTTTGTAAGCATTCTTTTGCGCAAGTTTTTTACAACTGTAACCGATAAGTCGTCCAGTTCCGAACCAGCTTGGCCACCGGTCAATCTTCCAAGAGCCATACAGTGAATAGTTGGGACGGCGATATTCTTCTAAGGAAAACGCTGTATACTCCGACTACCAAGTAAAGTGCAGAATCAGTCTAAAGTATAGGGAAGATTACGGGGATTTTGTCTCGACCAGCTTGATAATTGTTTGAAGGTCGATTTGCTCAAGAGAGTCACAGATTAAATCGGCCTGTTGGAGATTTGCGGCACTGGTGGAGTTGGTGACAGCGATGCATTTGGCACCGGCGGCCTTGGCCGCCTGGACGCCGTTGGGAGCATCTTCTATTACTACGCAATTTGTCGGCTCAATACCTAAGTGCTTTGCAGCAAGCAGGAAAAGCTCAGGGTCGGGCTTTTTATTCTTGACGTCGTTGCCATTTATATAAACCATCTTCTGGTAGGGAACTTTCGCAGCATCTAAAACAGCTCGGGATTTTTCAAGCGTGCCGGATGTTGCGATAGCCACTCGAAAATCTTCTCTTCGCAGGGCTTCGTTCATCAATTCCAGCACGCCTGGGAAGGCCGGCAGTGGTTCTTCGCTCAGGATTTTAAGGAAATGTTCCTGGCGCAGTTGTGTTGCCTTTTTGACTTGTTCTTCAGTTAGTTCTAAGCCGTGCACTCTGGCAGCAGATTTGACGTATTCTTCCGCTCCTCGTCCGAGACCAGCCTCGAAATCTTCACGCTTAACACCTTTTACACCAAGCAAATCCTCGAAAACCTTAATTGTTGCTCTTGCATTGACTGCCTCGGTATCGGCTATCACACCGTCAACATCAAATATTAAACCGTACAATCGGGTCATATCAAAAAGTGAAAATCAAATATCAAAATTACAAATCAAAAATCAAAAACACGTTTTGCCGCAGTCAAAATACTCGCACGCAGCACATCTGTCAAGGCTGGAGGTTAGTGTGTCAGAAAAGGGCCTATGAGCATAATTTCGCTTTTTGCATTTTTATTTTTGATATTTTTTGCCACGTTTTTATCTGCTGCGCATTTATAATAGTGATGATAGTTGACACCTGTAAACTGGAGAGAGTAATCCACGTGGATGATGACAACCAATTAAAGATTGAGGTTTGCAACGATCCTGCGGTATTTGTTCGGCTATATCGCAGGCACTACGATGCGGTATTTCGTTATTGCGTGCACCGGCTTTTTGAAAGACAAACAGCGGAAGATGTTACTTCGCAGGTTTTTCTTAAAGTTGTTGAAAACTTCGAATTCTTTGAAGGCGATGAGCAAAAGTTTCGCAACTGGCTTTATAAAGTCGCAACGAATGCTGTTAATGAGCACTTGAGAGAGAGGGCTTATCGAAGTCGCCTACTTAAGCGTGCTGGCGAGCAAGCTAACAGCAAAGCTACTGATTGCAAAAGCTCGGTAGAGAATTCAACTGAGAGACTGGCTCTTTTGAGAGAAGCTATGCTTACTCTAAAGCGGCGGTATCAGACTATCATCACATTGCGTTTCTTTGAGAATTTGAAATTGACTGAAATTGCTGAGGTGCTTGGCAGCAGTCCCGGCACAGTTCGTAGCCAATTAGCACGGGCACTTGCTAAGCTGCGAAAGAAATTAGCCACAGAGGTCATAGAGGTCACAGAGAAATCTGATTAAAAATCAAAGGGTGAGCTAAAATGAACGATAATGAAAAACAATTTGAAAATATTGTTCGCAAAATCAAGTTCGACGACAGGCCTGATTATAGCCATCGTGACAGACTCGAACAGGACATAATCGCTGCTATGGCCAAGCAACCTCGGCAAAAGGAACAACCCTTAAATATCTGGAGAACAATCATGAAAACGAAAATCGCAAAATTAGCTACCGCTGCGGCAATAATTTTAGGTGTTGCTCTATCAATAAGCATTTTAAGCAATTCAACCTCACCCGCCTGGTCTATCGAACAAACAATTGAGGCACTTGAAGAATTTAATACGCTTAATATGACAGGCGTTATGACTGAAAGTGGTAAAGACTTTGACTTCAACCTATGGGCAAAAGCAAATGAGGATCAAAGCCAGTCTGAAGCTTTTCTAATTGAGGCGGAAAATGGTCGGGTGATATGGGTACAAGAGAATTCCACCTATCATTATGAACCTAACACTAATACGGTTATTATTTCTTCACCCGGAAACAAGGCCTGTTTAAATCCCTGGCCAGGCTCAAAATTCTTTCAAAGATTTCAGCAAATGCATGGTGGTCTGTTAGAGATAACTTATGGTAAAGATTCAATAAGTGGGCGAGACAGAATATTTATCAGGGGAAGTCACACAGACGATCATGGCCACAAATCCTGGTGGGTTGAACTTGACGCCAAGACCAAACTTCCAGTAAGCCTAAAGCAATGGGACAACTTATACCATGAGGGCAAGCCCAACATTTACGCTAAGAAAATCACTTACTATCAGGAATTGCCAAACGAAACATTTATATTTGCGATCCCGGAAGGAGCAAAAATTGTAGACCTTAGCCCAGAAAGCCAGTTTATTAACGATCCGAACTATGGAATTTCGGCTGATGGCTTAACTCAAGAACAAGCATGTAGACAAATTCTCGCTAAACTATTTCAAGCAATAATTAACAGCGACTTGACTCGTGTAAAACAATTGTTTCCTCTTACCAATAGTATGGATGATGAGACCTTAAAAAATAGTTTGGCTAAAATAGTTGAGGTTATAGAAATCAGGCAACCTATGGAACTCAGAAGTTGTAAAGTCGGCCCTGTTGTGCCTTGCATTGTCAAGCACTCTGATGGCAAAGAGTATGAGATGAGAATAGTGATAAAATTTCGCCAGATAAACGGAGAAACTTCCTGTATAGTCCATAGTACTTGGGGTAGTTCTCAAACAATAGACTGACGTGCCTTAATGGGCTAAGTTATTAAGCGCCGTCGGGCTACTGGCTCGGCGGCGTTTTTTTATGCGCTTCTGGGTATAGAAGTAAAATCTGGCAAAAAAACTCAATTTTATTTAGACTAAAACAGCTACTCAAATTGTCATATTGGCGACGATCGTTATTTCAAAACCGATTAGGTGCACCGAAAATGCTCGAAGATAAACTACTTGTTTGGAAGTTAAAGCATGGAAAAAAAGATGCCCTGCGACTTGTCTATGAAAAGTACAAAAATGACTTATTAGTATTAGCTATTGCTCTATCAAATGATACGGCGACTGCTGAGGATGTTGTTCATGATGTTTTCGTTTCTTTCGCTGAGTTTGCTTCAAAGCTCCAATTGAGGACGAGTCTAAGGAGTTATTTACTAACCAGCGTAGCTAATCGTATACGAAATCATTGGGCAAGGCAGCAAAGTATCGGGCTAACAGAATTAGATGTTGCCGATTCTGTTTCAGATACGCCGGATAAATTGGTGATTTCGGCTGAAGAATCACAGCGAATTAATGATGCTATCCTTGAGCTTCCATACGAACAACGCGAGGTGATAATCTTGCATCTGCAAAGTGGGCTAAAGTTCAAGGCAATAGCTGAGTCACAGGGTGTCTCAATCAACACTGTTCAGAGTCGTTACCGGTACGGACTACATAAACTGCAGTTAGTCTTAAATAGTGAGGTAGAAAAATGAGCGCTGAAGAGAATATAAAGAGATTGGTTAAGAAATTTTATGCAGCAAAGAAATCATCAATAGCAACCAGTGCAAAAATGGACAAAAAAGTTCTCGATG
>CAYNKI010000002.1:0-51963 GCA_964397675.1 uncultured Pirellulales bacterium | reverse complement strand
AATGAACGTAAATATGGTATTAACAGTGGATTATGAAAAAAAGACACTTGGTGAAAGTGGGAAAAACAAACCCAATTCAAAGCCAATACAAACCCAAACAAAGCCAATTTCCGAAAAGGCCAAAATGAACGTAAGTTATATTAAAACAAAGGGATATGAAAATAAACCGCACTTTTGGGTTAACGCAAAACAAACCCAATTCAAACCCAAACAAACCCAATTCAAAACCAATTTATCGCGGCGTAGCCTATGGCGAAGCAGGATTTCAAAGGCAAAAATTACCCCGGCTTATGACGATTAACTCCCGTAATCCATACACATCACCAACTACAGGCCTATGGCGGGAATTTCTGTTTGACTTTGGTGGACCTCTAAGACATAAAGGGTGCACAGGCTAATATTATGACGGCAACATTAGAAGCTACATACAAGGAACGCAAGGAAGATGTCGTCAACTTGATTATTCTCATCTTTATCGCATCTGCGATCGGAATTTACTTAATTGCCACAACCGTCCTCATCGCCGATGATGGGATGTATTATATTGAGCGGGCACAAAAGATTTCAACTCACCCAGCCGAAGTTATTAAGTCGGACCCTCCCGGCTATCCATTTCTCATTTATATGACACATAAATGTACTATGTTGTTCAGTAAAAGCTCATCGGTATATATGTGGATATATGCCGCCCAGGCGGTGAGCCTGCTCTGTAGAGTGCTTGCTTTGGTATCATTATATTTCATTGGTAGGTTATTGATTGGTTCTCGCAGCAGCTTTTGGGCCATTATTATTCTGATTCTGCTGCCTTATCCCACCGCATTCGGAAGCGATGCACTAAGGGACTGGTCTTATATCTTATTTTTGGCTGCGGGTTTCCTGTTTTTGCTTTGGGGTATAAAAGAGGCCAAATGGTGGTGTTTTGGAATAACCGGTTTGGTTGCGGGGCTTGGATTTATAATTCGGCCTGAATGTGTTCAATTATTGGTATATGGTTTTTTGTGGATATTGGTGAGATTGTTGAAGCCGAAAAGTAAAATGAGCAGACCTAAATTGCTCTGTGCGTTTTTAATTCTTCTAATCGGATTTACTCTTCCTGTAGCTCCCTATGCGGCAGAAGCGGGAAGAATCATCCCGCCCAAAATGGGAGAGTTCATCGTTTCTTCTAAAGAATACGTCACTTCCTTGTTCCGGCCACAATCGCAAACACAAGCAAACGTTGAGAGCGACAATCAAAAAAGTAGACCTGCAAACATGATAGTAGCGATAGGCAGGCTCAGTGAAAGAATCAGTGAAAATTTAATGTACCTTTTTGTCCCGGCACTTCTGATTGGCATCTATAGCCGTTTCCGCAAAAAATCCGGTTCGACGGATCTGGAAAGGTTTATTATGCCGGTTTTTATAATACTAAATGTTATTATCATGATTCTGCTGTACGGCGGCTATGAATACATGAGTAGGAGGCATTGTTTGCCGCTGGTTGTATTCCTGATGTTCTATGTTGTGACCGGCCTTCAAGTATTGAGTAACTGGCTGGGCACCAGGAATGTACATAGCCGCTCGGAAGCTGAAAAAAATTCGAAGCGGTGGTTTTTCATTTTGCTGGCAATTGGAATGGCTGTTTGTTTGCCTAAATTACTCAGACCTCTCCGTATAAAAAAGCAGGGCTACAGGGTTGCTGCGAAGTGGCTCAATGAGAACACTGCTCAGCAGGACCTAATCGCTGTGCCGGATAAACGTATATGTTTTTATGCCCAGCGAGAAGGAGTGATGTATGGCAGGACAGTTCCTGAACAGGCCAAATATGTCGTTACAATTGTAAGAGATGAAAGTGAAACCAAATTCAGCAGAACTGTGAAGAAAGAATATTCGTGTTGGGTGGATTTGAAAAAGAAAGAAAAGAAACTTGTGATTTACAGAGTGATGTGATGTGCTTGTTTCGCGATTATTCCGGATTAATATGCCTGAGTCGGTGTGGATTGCTGTTGGTTTTACCCCACTTCAAGTTTTTGAATTTTCAGGTAATGTCCCAGAACAAAAAGGCTCCAAAGTCGAAACCATCCGATTTTTTGGGGATTGGCACAAAACTTCTGCCAGATATTAAGGAGGGTATCTTTTTGTATTACACTGCCCAGGCAATGAAAGGAATTGATGCCGTCGGTGGTTTCATTTTTCATTTCATTCAGCATCCAGCTTTCAAACGGCAAAGTAAAGCCCTGTTTCGGGCGATTTGGTATACAATCCGGGAGCAAATTTCCCATAGCTTCGACGAATCTTGCTTTGGGAGTATTTTGTGGAATTCGCGATTCGGACTCAAGATTCAGCGAACCGACAGAGAGCTCGGAATCAAGGAAAGGCAATCTTATTTCAAGTCCGTGGGCCATGCCCATAACATCCGAGTCGCGAAGCAGCGTCTGTCCCATATAGGCGCGCATTTCCAGTCGGCCCACGGCATCGTGAATTTTGCTTCCATCTGTCAGGACCTGCAAATCCCGATGATATTCGTTGCCCAGAGCACTGTCCCATTCAGGTTTGACTAATTTGGGGGCCATTTGCCTTATCTGTCGCCAGGAAAAGATTCGCCGTCGAACAAGGTAATAATTTAATATATTTGCCGGGGAATCAAAAAAGTCGGCTAATTTGGCTGACTTGAGTGCAAAGACGTTAAATTTTCCCAGCAGGTGCGCTGCCGGTTGGCGAATCAGGGATAGAAAACGGCGCATCGCAAACATCCTGGGGACATCACGAAATAAGTGGTAACCTCCAAACAATTCGTCGCCACCCACCCCGGAGAGAACCGCTTTCAGCCCCGTCTGACTGGTTGCCTGGGAAATCAGGTATGTATTAATTGCATCCCCGGTAGGCTGATCCATCGCATCAAGAGCCTCAGGCAGCATCTGTAACATTTGCCGCCCGGTGACAGGTATTTGAATGTGTTCTGTTCCGGCCCAGTCAGCCATTTTCCCGGCGTACTCTTCTTCTGACTCGTCCGGCTGTTCGGGAAATGTAACATTCAGTGTCTTAATCCTGGTATCAGATCGCCGAGTGGCTGCAGCCACGACTGATGAAGAATCTATACCTCCTGATAAGAACAAACCGAGGGGAGCATCGCTGATGAGATGTCTGTGTACGGCAGAGATAAAATTTTCCCTTAGTTCCTGCGGCGATAGTTTTTTCTCTTTTGGAATATCTCCAGTAAATATCATAATTTTCCGTTCCGTCCGGCTGACAAAGCATATAACCGGCAGGTTTAAGAATCGAAACGCCCGAAACAATAGTGTTTGTCTCCTGGACGGCACCGTAGGCTAATTAGTTGTGGATAGCTGCTAAATCTACCTTACGGGGCACAAGGCCGGAAGCTAACAAGGCCCGGACTTCTGAAGTGAAAAGAAGCAATTTGCCGATGCGGGTGAAATACAGTGGTTTTTGGCCATAGCGGTCGCGGGCCATCAACAGCGTCTGTTTTCACTCGTTCCATAGTGCCAATGCGAACATGGCGTTGAGTTTTGGCAGGGCGTCGACACCTTCTTTTTGAAGCGGTTTAAATACGACTTCGGTATCTCCGCTGGAAACGAAATCAAGGCCGTCGTTGCTGAGCCGGTCACGAAGCTCGCGAAAATTGTAGCACTCACCGTTGTAAACAAGAACGGAATTCCCATCCGCCGAAATCATAGGCTGAGAAGCGGCATCAGAAAGGTCCAGAATAGCTAATCTCCGGTGCCCAAGAACACAGGTTCCTGAAGGAGAAATATAAATACCTTTGCCATCGGGCCCTCGATGGATCATCGCCGCGACCATTTTGTGCACTGCCTTTTCGTATTCGGCAGCGTCAGAGCCAAGAATGCCTGCTATGCCACACATTTTATATCGTTTTATTACGGTCTTTGGTTTTTTGGACCAGCATAGCTGTTTCCAAAGATAATAAGACATTCAATGGATATGATTCCAAAATTATACTGGTCAGGCCGAAGCAGCCAAATAGAATGATAAAATGAAATGTTTTCTGTTCCTTTATGTTTATTATTATGTGTCTTAGGGCAAACAAAAATAGTGCAGCCACCGGCAGCCAGCCCAGATTTCCTGCTAACGAAGTTACTGTTGAGTCGGCATATTTGACTTTAATCTTATCCGTTTTAGTTTCTAACATCGCAGCTGTGTTTGTATAGAGCCCGAAATCATTTGAAATAAAAGATGTTTCCGGACACACCTTTAACAGAATGCCAATCCTGATCATAAATGACCTGAAAGCTGCATTGCCCTTCCTGCCCGAGACTAATGATGCATTTGCAAATAACAAGGCTAAACACACAGCTAATAGCAGGATCATATACTGCCAGCGTATTGAAAATTTTTGTTTTAGCATTACTACTTGATACACGATGAATGCAATAATGCCGGTGGCCGAGTGTGTAAAGAATACACTGAGGCCAACAATAACTCGGAGCACTATCTTCTTTTTAACGCTGGTATAATAATCTACGCAATACATGGCAATCATGGCAACTGTGGCCATTGTATTAGGATTAGCACAAAAACCGTTATATCTGATTATGTACCAGTTATGTTTAGTTATATACCAGTCATTGACCTTAATCAGCCCGTATAGTAACTGTGTTAGCTGCAATACAACTCCAAATGAAAACAATGCCAGCAACAAAAAGGACAATATTTTAAGTTTTCCGGGAGAGCAGACTATATTATGAATAAAACATATCATAACCAAAGGCCATAACCATCTTAGGCCGCATAAAATACTGATTATATTTTTGTTCACATATAGAGATTTCAGTATTACGCAGGCAGTAAGTGCATAGAAGCACAGCAGCAGCTTATCAATAATGATCTTTCGCGATGAAGATAATAACCAGCATAAGGTCATTAACAATAAGGTTATGTCCTTAAAGGCTTTTATATAATAAGGGGTGTTATCTACGTTTATATGGGTATATATTTGTAACATTTCCGCGAAGGTGTATAACGGCAAAGCTGCTATTCCAGTAAGTAAAAACAGAAAAGCAATGTCATTTGCGCCAACTTGTTTTTTTACGAATTCCATTTGAATATTTTTGGAGTTGAAAATACCTGACTACCTTTTGAGGAAGAATTGATTTTGCGAGCACTTTTAATACTTCCAAACTGCTTCTGGCAACAAAATAAAGAGTACACTTGCACAGGCCGTTCGGTTTTCTCGATATTTTCCAGTATTCATAATATACTTGAAGCCGCTTCGTATCGGAATGTCCGCCGGAGCAGTATTGGACAATCACAAAGCCCAGATTTACAAAATGTTTATTTGTTTCATGGAGGCGTAACATAAGGTCGAAAGCACTCGCTAAATGATAAACAGTGTTGAACTTATAGTCTTGAACAAGGCCGGTTTTACAAAACACAGATTGATGTGAAAATGGCATGCCCTTCCACAGCATCGAAAGTTTACGGGGAAGACGTACACCTGATACGATATCTTTATAATTTATCCGGCAGGCGCCATAAGCTACATCAATATCGTCATTTAATAATTCGACAACAGCCCCCAGGGTTTGCGGGCTTTCAAAGACGTCGCCGGCGTTTAAATAATTAATCCATTTGCCGTTGGCCAGTCGAGCGCCTTTGTTCATCGCGTCAAATATACCGTTGTCCGGTTCACTTATATGAATTCCGATATGTCCCGAATACTTTTTTATTATTTCCGGAGTATTGTCGGTTGAACCACCGTCAATGATAATATATTCATAATCTTTGAATGTTTGGCTTATTACACTTTGTATCGTTTGTTTTAACGCGGAGGCATCATTTTTAACGACAGTTACTATGCTGATTTGCGGTTCCTGAGACATATACCCGGCCGAAATACTCAGAATTTCTTTCTAACAAACCGAAAGAATTTAAGTGTAGGTAATCGTTGAATGATATTTTGTTATGATTTCTTCCGAAACCTCGAAATAAGGTGTAAAGGGGTGAATATGGGAAACAGAAGCCCTGTTAGATGTTACTTAGTGGCGCCGTTGATGCATAAGGATACCCTCAACAAGCAAATCATTCGTCAGCTTATGCCTGGATCCAATAAATACAGCTCGTGTCAGAACTCCTTCTGATGGAGGAGAATACCAATCTATGGGAAATTCTTCGTGATTTGGTTGCGTTACGGGCATATATACGAATTCCATGTGACGTTTAAGCTCCTTGTAGACCCATTTTCTTGTAGGTCGACAACCTTGACCTGATACACTCTGCGTCGGATCTTCTGCTCTTTCGTTACAGGGATTAATCGATTCTCCTTCGGCAAAAGAAACACAGGTTTCCAGAAGTAGCATCTTCCGGCAATGCAGAGCCATGAACTCTATGGCTTCAACAGGTCTTTTAAGGTGGTACAGCAAACCATAACAATAAACTATGTCGAACAGCCCATCTATTGTCGCAGCATCAGGATGGTCGAGATCCAGACGTATTACCTGTAAATTGTGATATCGACGGCGCACAATCTCCACGTTCTCTTCTCTTGCTTCGGTACAGACAACGTGGCAGCCGCGGTCTAAGAAGAAGCTCGTATGGTCACCGATACCGGCGCCGACTTCCAGCACAGTAGAGCCGGCTATATTCAATCCTAAGGTGGCGAGATGTTCGAGCCGCCTTTGATTATGACGCTGATAATGATACGATAGAAAAGCATCTTTTGGAGAAACAGGGAGTTTTAACAGTTTCTTAAAGGTTTTTTTGAACATGTATACCTTGCTCTAAATCGGTTCATTCGGATATTGCCTTTATGGCTACAAGGTTCTGCGAAGGAGAATATTTGTCCGGACGCTCAACAATTTCAGGACCGCAACTGCGGCGGTCTAATGAATACACACGGTAGCCGAGACTCTTGAGATAATCCCATATCTCGACAGCCGCGTAACCAAAGCCCGCCGTATTTACATCTGCCAGTTCCAACAAAATCACCGGGGCGTCGCTCCGCAATAGAATATTTTCTGCTCCGCGCAATGCCAACAGCTCGGCCCCTTCGATATCTATTTTCATGAAATCGATCTGACCGCATCCCATTTCTTTTACATAATCGTCCAGCCTTATGGTTTTCACATCTTCATAACCCACCCTGGCTCTTTCCTTTCGTGTATGAGAGCCCAGAGAGTTGTAGACCTCAGCACCCGGTTCATATTTACTTAATTTGGCCGTGCCGGAAACATCACTTACCGCCGCCTTGTTAAGAATACATGTATCCGACAGGTTATTAAGAGAAACATTGAACTCGAGTTCGGCAAACATGCTGCTGCTTGGCTCGAAGCTGTGAACCCTGCCTTTCTCTCCCACGCACCTGGCGGCCAGAAGCGTGTATTGCCCGAGATTGCTTCCTAAGTCGAACACTATCATTCCCGGCTTCAAATAACTTTTCACAAAACGAAAGACTTCCGGCTCAAAGACGCCGTCAATGTAGATATGTTTTCCTATAACATCGTGCGGATATACTCGCACTTTCAGATCCTTGTCCAATCGGATGATGAAAGGTTTTGTCGGACACTGCTTTTGCCGGTATTTCCATACTATCGCACGCGGGTACAGATTATATCTAACCCGGCGTTTCAGCGAGCGACGGACTCTATTGAAAATTGACCTTGCCAATGAACCTCTGCTTTCTGCAAAATCAGGGAGAAATTATCTGATAATGTCAAAAACAATTCTCCGATGTCTTTTCAGCATGCGAGAGCTTTTATCGCTCGATGCTTTTGCAACAGAACATATATACTGGCCATAACCATTGCAGTTAGCGTTGCCACAGCAATGTCCGAAACTACAAGCTGCTTGCTTAGTGTGATTGCCGCAATCACAACCAAAATATTAACTCCAATTAGGACCAGATTCGCATAGAAACAGTGTTTCACTTTACCTAAACCGATAAGGGTATAGTAAGCGGGAACGCACAGAAGACTGATGAAAGTGCCGACAATCATGATCCTAAAAACGGGAGGCAGGACAGGAGTAAAATCCTTGCGCAGCCAGAGTTTCAGTAAAGGTACACAAAACAGAATTATCGCACCGTGCAGGGGTAATCCGCAGGCGAGGATAATTTGAATTGCTCGATGATTTATCCTCCGAATCCGATCAAGGCCCTGTTTTGTTAGGTGGGCGCCGATGCGGCTGACCTCGGGGACAAAAGCACGTAGTCCTGCCTCTGTAACAGCGCGTACCTGCATGCTGCCGTTGAAGGCAATTTCATATATCGGGATGGAGGCAACGCCTACATAGCGTGAGAGCATTAGTTTGTTGAACGGGCTGAGCATCATGTTAAGAACGCGGCCGCCGAACATCCCGCCGGCGAAGCGTATGAGGATTCTGTATTGACTGCTCTTACATCCGCGCAGGGAAAAAGGCCAGACTTGCAGAATGCGATGAACACAAACTAAACTGATTATCGAAATGAAAAGGTAGGAGCATGTGCTTCCAATCAGGAGGCTTTCAAGGCCCCGACCGGTCGACAGTAGAAAAAATGCGACACCCACAGAAATGAATTTGCCGCCGGAGAGGATAAAATTCGCAAGGTCCATTCGCCCGAGCCCCGAAAGAGTGGCGTTGATTACCTGGGTAAGCAGAACATATACAGTCAGAAAAGCGATATAAGGTAAAAGGCGTGATACAATCCGGGCATTTGGGTAAGTCAGTTTAAACACAGATATGATCTGATTCTGGAAAAGAAGTATCAGTATTAGTATAACAATCCCGCTAAACAGCAAGGTTATAAGCGCTGCCGTTACATAGTTCCGAATCGCTTCTGTGTTTTTGTGGCCGTGTTCTTCTGCGACAAGTTTTATGATGGCCGAGTTAATACCCAGATTGCCCAATTGGGCGAAACTGAGAATGGTTGTAAGAATAAGCCATAGGCCGTATGTTTCGTAACCGAGAAAGTGCAGATACACAGGATAAGCAATGGCCAGAAGTGCGGCGTTTATGACCGTCGCTGCAACACCGGCAAGCATATTCATAAGCAGTTGGCTGGAGAACAATCTTTTTATCATGTGGTCTTTGGGCTCGAAGTTTTAACCGTCAAAAAACCTGAAGACGTAAATAGCTTCTATACACGTTTCGGCCCTGTATAATTTGCAGCTCTGGCATTGCTGTGTTGCATGGTTTGCCTTGTCGTGTTGCTTGGGCAGATTGAAATCCTTGTCATCGACACCATATATTCGCCGGTCAGGTGTTGTTATTTTTCCAGGCAGACCACTCTCTTTCTCTTAATATTATTTTGGGGGCAAAAGAAAAGTTTGTCATAAACTTGCTGTGTTATGAAGTGTTACCTGCGATATAAATTGCCGCCGGTATTTATTGTCCCTTTCTTGATAGAACAACAAAAATTGTTTTGTATAAGATGTACATGTTCAATACCAGGGACCTTCGTTGAATATATAAGGCGTCATATTTTATTTTATGTTTTGGGTGTAAATCATAATGATTCCTTATTTGTGCCAGGCCGGTCACTCCGGGTTTAACAGCCAGTCTTGTCTCTCTGAGAGATTGATGGCATTTAACAAAGTGAGGACGTTCAGGTCTTGGGCCCACCAGGCTCATTTGGCCGCTTATGACATTTATTAGTTGCGGTATTTCGTCTATACGAGTCTCTCTCAGGACTCGGCCGATTTTTGTGACTCGAAGGTCATTTTTGGCTGCTAATACGGGGCCGCTTTCATGCTCGGCATTGTGTACCATCGTTCTGAATTTATATAAGGTGAAGATCTTTCCATCTTTAGCGATTCTTTTCTGTTTGTAAAACACGGATCCGGACGAAGTAAGTTTGATACAAAGTGCAGCAAGACCAATCAATGGGCTTAGGAAAATCAACATGACCACACTGCCGAATATATCAAGGGCCCTTATCAGAAACTCCTCATAGTCGGATTTTCTTCCAAGGAATGTTGCAAGGAATTGTATCGAGTTTTCGTCCATTACATTACCGGAAAGTAACTCGACATAAATAGAAGGGCTAAATAGCACATTGACTCTTAATCTGAGTAAGAGATAAATTAGAAGGTTCATTTGCTTGTCTTCGCGGATTCGTTCACATATCACGACCTCGTCTGCATCCTTATGCCGAACAAGGTCCTCTATTCTATCCAGATGTATTTTCTCAATATGCCTGCTGCCCTCAATGGCTTCTGCGTCGCTTTCTTGTCCGATTATAATTATTTTTTTTCTGATTTTCCCTGCTAAATTTAAAACCAGACTGTTGAACAGGAAAATAATAATCAGGCCAACCGGAAAGGTAATAAGAAAGACACTTGTAGGAAATGTGGACCACTGGACCCTGAAAACGTATACAAGGGTTATACCGAAAAGTGTTCCCAATGCCATGCTGGAGCTAATTCGTTTAAACAGATCCCAGCGAGACTGGAATCTGTTCTTGAAAAGTCTTGTGAAACTAAATGCCAGCATGTACATGAACGTCAGGAAAAGAAAATTGCCTTTATAAGAACTGAAGTTGTAATCAGGGATGTCTGTGCCATACCTTATAAGAAAGGACAGGAGGAACGCTGCATTAATTAAAACTGAATCCAACAATAATAAAAAGATTTTCAATATCATAGAAAAAAGCGGTCTATTTTTATTATGCCAAATTGAATTCTAAAAGAAGTTTCTGTTAATTCCCGGTAACTTATACTGCTGCAGACATCTTACCTTAACATTATCAATCAACAACATATTTTTTACTCCTCTTTGTGCACTAATGCAATGTCATTCCGTATCTTTAGGCCTTATAATGAGTTGGGATATTTTGGTAATTGGCTTGGAGATAAAAAATAAAGGAGATAGATGGAATTCGTTGATACGTAAAGCCCTGAATATTTCCATGTTACCGTGAATAATGCCGTTCAGGATATTTGCTTTGCCCCCTGTACGCATCTTTACGATTACCTTGGGCAGATAATCGACTTTAATTTTGTGCTTTTCTACGAAACGCATCATCAACTCAAAGTCAGCTGCAATCTGGAATTTGGTGTTGTATAGTCCGAATTTTTCAAAAATTTCTCTGCGACAGAAGAAAGTTGGATGTGGTATTGTCCAGCCCTTTAAAAATGCTCCTTTCCTATACTCTCCGGGATTCCAGAAACGCTTGATGCGCTTCGTATCATCACGGTCTACATATACCAGGTTGCCGTAAGCGGCATCTGCCTGAGTTTTTTCCATGAAATTGACCATTTGCCCGACTACGGTGCTGTCAGCATATACATCATCGCTGTTAAGTATGGCTATGATATTTCCTGTTGCCCGTTTTATGCCCTTGTTCATCGCATCATATACGCCCTGGTCGGGCTCTGACACCAGGATATCGATTTTATTGCCGTAACTTCTGATGATAGGAATAGTGTCATCGGAAGATTTGCCGTCTATAACAATATACTCAATATTGGCGCATTGCTGCTGGATGATACTTTCTATAGTGTCCGCGATTGTATCTGCGCCGTTGAGTACAGATGTTATTATACTTACTTTTGGTGTCATTTCGATGTTATTGTGTTTTAAGAAATATTTTAAGAAAATTAATCATTATGTATCTGATGATTTCTTTCAATAATCAGATTACCTAAAGCCAAAACATCCATAATGGTGCGCAGGAAAGAGCCCAAGCCTCTTCTGGTTTGCACACGATTGGTTCATTTTCATTAAAGGAAGTATTCAGTATTACCGGCACCCCCGTAAGTTTGTAGAAGCTGTTGATAGGCTTCCGGTATAGTGGATTATTTTGACTGCTCAGACCGACGTCTTTCTATTTAAACAAGTTACCATGATTTGTCTTTTTCGTATCCGAATTCAATGAGGAACTCGCCAATGATATCTTTGTAAAGTTCGTTAAGTTCGGATGTCAGGCATATCTTCCAATTGCCTGAAGTGCCGCTACGAAAGAAACTCTTGTTATCAGTATCTCCGCGTTTTCGCCCCCCACTGAGCTTTTCGAAGCTGTTGGCCGTGACTATACTCTGGATTGTTTCACGCCGACTATCGAGCTCGAAATGCTCAGCCACCCGAGTAACGATATCAAGTGTGTCGTCCAACATGTCCTTGTAACGCACAATGATACTCATTTCAGGATCTCTGTATATATGCCAGGAGCGAATCCAGTCCATAAAATCTGAGAGTTTTTTTTGAGCAAATTCTTTTAATCCCTGTTCGAGTGTAAGGCTGGAGTAGAGCGGGTACTCCGGATGCCAGGGCGTCTGCTTAACATAGTAATAATGGCTGACGGCGACGTCACGCAGGTCTCGATATACAATAATATATTTGACGCCGGCTTTACGTAAAACTTCCACATTATGTTCAGAGCCCGAGACGTGCATTTTGGTGACCACGAGCATATTCCTGAACCGCGAGAACAAATCGGGGGGTAGATCGTAATTGTGACTGCCTCCATTTGCCAGCTCGAATTTGGCAACATTCGGAATCAAAATATTGCTGAATCCCTGGAAACTCGAAAGCATATTTTCCAGCCAGGTTGTCCCGCTCTTTGGAAGACCGGCAATGAAAATCACTTTTTGGCGATAGACCTCTCCGTACTTTTTGAAACCTCTTTGACATTTGTGTCTCTGGACGGCGTAGCGAGGGTGCACCATGACGCGTTTGGCCGCTCGGCAAAACAGAGGCGGAAGAAAGACTCTCGAAATATTTTCCAGCGATTTTGATAGAGTCATAAATATTCTGTATTTGGCCTCACTCACCGTGGATGAACTGGTATAGTCTTCCCACTTAAAATACAGTTGTATACAGTCACAAATTTGTCCACAATTGTATCCCAACTATAATTATTTTTGATCAAATTCTGCCCTCTTTGCCCCATTGCCTTTCGCTGAGGGTTTGACATATTTAACAGTTCCCGAAGGGCTCCAGCCAGCTCGGCTTCTTTTGGCAACACGCGGCGTCCGGCATCGATTTCCTGCAGTTGTTCCCACGGAGTACCTGTGGTAGTTATAACTGGCGTTCCGCAAGCCAGCGCCTCCGCGACGACGATCCCAAAGTTCTCCGAATAGGATGGTAAAACAAAGATATCTGCTCGTCTCAGCAACGCTAATTTTCGCCGTCCCTGGACCATTCCGGTCATGCAAACCTGGGAACCAACATTGTATTTATCGATCATCCCTTCTATCACTTTTCGATACCCTCGGTCATCTGGGCCGGCAATAACCAGCATCGTATTCTTGTAAGATGCGGATTTGACAAGATCTGCCCATGCTGGAATCAGTTGATCCAGCCCTTTTTCACGACTTAAGCGTGACATAAACAGTACTACCGGGTGTCCTCTTAGCTCTGGCCACAAAACTTCGGTCTCCGAACCATCTCCGCCGGTAAACTCATTGATGTCAACACCATTTGGGATAACTGTTATAGGGCCGCGATAGCCTGCTTGCCGAATGTGTTCACCTTCACATGCTGAAGCGGCATGGACACACGCTGCGCCGTCCATGATGGATCTGCCAACGAGATTGAGATATATCGTTTTTTTCAACCACTTTGGCCGACTGTTTCTCAACGTCCAGGGGCTAAGACCACCCACCGGTCTGAATAAATATGGAATGTTGTTGGCACGGGCTATACGGCTTGCCGCGTATGTCGGATGCAGCCACATGCCACTGATGTGCATAATGTCAGCCGCCCCGGTCCCTGCCGACAGACCACGAACAAGGCCCTTCGACCGATACCACGAACGAGGCCAATCTATGTCATACAAATGGACCGAGCCTGTCGAGGCTGTTTCTTCCCGGTCGCTCTTCCTGGAGGTAGCCCAATAGGAGACATTGTGGCCCGTTGTAGCAAGTGTCCTTCCAATATTCTTGACCACTGTGACCGGGCCTCCAAAACGTTCAGCCCAATATGGTAATACAAACGCTATATTCATATTTCTCCGGTTCAAGTACTTACCGGCGGATGCCGCTTCTCACCCCCTTGTCGTCGGTATTCATACCGGCACATTTAGTTGCATATTTCTGCTTTTGTCACATTTTAAGCAGAGTTACAATTTGGCATAATGCCTATTTGGCTGTAATAATCGAGCATTAGTTTCAGACAGGCATCGCGATCAAAACACCTCTCTACGTAATTACGGCTGGCCTGTCCCATCTTTCGTCTTGTCTCAGGATTATTTCGAAGAAAAGAGAGTGCTTCAGCTAATTTTGTAGGATTTTCGACAGGCACAAGCAGTCCATTATCATTATTTATTACTGAATCGATACCTGGAACATCACTGCCGATAAGGGCTTTACCGGCTGCTGCGCCTTCAAGAAGTGAGTAGGGCAGGCCCTCATGGAAACTTGGCAGTACGACAATATTGCACGCGGCGTAAAGGGGAAGTAGGTTTTCCACATACCCGAGTGCAACAACATTCTTAATGGTGGTTCCTGTTGCTTTTGTTACATCATCGTTGTTGCAGCCGGCGATAAGAAGTATGTTATTTTGTTTGGAATGATCCATGAGTTGCCAGGCGCTGATTAATGTATGGAACCCTTTTCGTCTGAAAGGCCGGCCGACATATAATACTACGAAAGCATCAGGAGAAATTCCGAACTTGCCTCTGTCTTTCACCATAGAAGTCCGGTCAAATTTTTCTTCGGCAAAATCGGCAAGGTCGATGCCGCAGGCCGAGCCTTCTCCGAGGATCCGGCACTTGGATTGTGATACTATGTGATACTGAACCATTTTCTTGTGAATCGATTTGGAAACGGTAATAACATGTGTGGCCAATGAACAGTTGAGAAATTCCAGCATCCAAAGCAGGCCTCGCAGAATTCCGCGATACCCAAGGTATGAAGTTCCGTGATTGTGATAAATACGAATTGGAATATGTGCGATTCTGGCTGCAAGTAGTGGTAGAAAAGCGGCACGGCTTTGGTGGGCATGTATTGCATGTGGTTTCACTTTAATAAAGTGTTTTGACATGCGGACTAATCTTATGAGCACGGCAAAAGGATTGAATGACAGGTCGAATTTCGCAAATTTCTTGTGGCAGTTTATGGCGGAGGTAAAATCCTTCAAATCCTCTCGGTTTTCAAGCCATAATTCTGTTTTGACTCCCCTGGAATTTAGCGATTTAACCAGAGGTTCAACAAAATTCTTGGCGCTTACAGGATGATGAATCGTATGGATAATCATAGTTCTCCCAAATGTTTCACATTTGGGTATTCCATATTTGGTTATTCAAAAATTATTTACAATCTCTTTATCGGTATAACGTTGGATTGGAAAAAATCATATAGTATGAGTTGCTCTTAATATCTTGAGGAGGGATATTACTGCTCCTAAGAAAAATCTTGGGGATTTTTGTGTTATTGCCTCCTTAAAGATATAACGAGCGGTTGTCTTATAAGCTTTTGTGTTTCCTTTTATCTGATTTGGGTGGACCCTGTATCTCAAAAGTGGTTTTTCAATATTGGCGAACTGTAATGTTTTGTTGCGGGACAATCTCAGCCATAGTTCGAGGTCCTGGCAGGGCCCTGTACCTTGATATCCTTCTGCATCTACGATGGTTGTTCTTCGAAACATCACTGTTGGGTGGCACAGGCAGAATCGAAAGGCAAGATTTCTTCGTATGGATTTATTTGTAACAGGCATGGTTATAATCTTGCTTTTTGTGTTTTCTCCAAACAGTTCAAATGCCGTACCGACAACGGCTGCTTCCGGATTATTGTTCATAAAATTGAACTGTTCTTCCAATCTGGTTGGACTCGAGATGTCATCGGCATCCATCCTGGCGATTAAATCGCTTCTTGAGAGCCCGATTCCGCGGTTCAGGGATTTGGAAAGCCCTGAATGCTGTTGATTTATTATTGCTGTTCTGTTGTCTTTTTTTATGCATTCAGTAAGTATATCGAGGCTTCCATCGGTTGAGCCGTCATTGATGATGATAAACTCAAAATTTGTATAGGTTTGATTGAGAATTGAGTTTATAGATTCCTGTAGATATTTATCGCTATTGTAAACCGGCATTACAACAGAAATCAAAGGCGCGCCGATAAGATCCTCTTTTCTTATGATTTCGAAGTTACCATCATGATCCGAAAGCTTTTCCCGTTTCAGCTCCAATTCAACTTACCTTCTGCATAACAAACAGACGCATGTGATTTGCGAAATGTTTGAGTAGTATATCTAATGTTTTTTTAAGCAATTTTATGGAAAAGTGTTGGCTGTCATATATATATTGCAAATAACGCTTGAGTATCATTACTTCATCCTTAAGGCCTTTGATACCATCATAAGGTCTTGTTTCTATTAACTTGAAGCCCCTGCGTTTCAGGTTGAAGATAATGTCCTTCGAATTAAAGGTAAATTGATAAAAGTTGCTGGAAGATTTATCCTGATTATTCCACTCGGGATACAATCCGAGACGGGCCTTAAATTTTCTTAAAGGTGACATGACGGGAACGGTCATAAAAAGATACCCGTTTTCCTTTAGAACGCGGAACATCTCGCAGACTATGGTATCGTAACCTTCGTAGAAGTGCTCAATCACGCCTAAGGACCAGTAACCCGCAAAAAAATTATCAGGATAATCGAGTTTTCTAACGTCCATAACATCAATTTTCAGGTGCGGGTAAGTGTCCTTGATTTTAGCGACGGTTTTTTCCGCGATATCGATCCCGGAGCATTCGTACCCTGCCTCGTTAAGGGAGTAAACATATTGTCCCAGGCCGCAGCCTCCTTCAAGTATGGGCCCGTCTTCCGGATTGAGATATTTTTTTGTGGTTCTATTGACTATATTGAATCGACTCACATTCCGGAAAGTTGTCTTGATGTCTCTTTTGGCCCATGTTTGGTCCCAAAAAGTGTCCTCAATGTTTTTAAAGCATAACAATCTCTTTTGGGACCTGTCGTATAAGATTTCCATCACAAGTTTGACTTAAAACTATTTTCCTGAGAGACCCTGAGCAAATTCGGCGTATTTTCTGGCAATATGATTTATTTGAAGATAGCTTGCTTCTACAGTTTTGTTCCAGGCTAAGATTTTCTCAATACCCGCTGCGACGGTTTTCTTTTCGCATTCGGGGGGATTGTAGAGGGCGACTTTTTTGAAATTATAATCTTCTTCACATTTGAGTATAACACCATTATCTTTGACAATTTCCTTTGTTCCGCCGTTATGACTGCAAAGAACCGGCAGGCCGCAGCAAAGTGCTTCCACGACCGAGTTGGGACAATGATCGAGCCAGGACAAATGTATAAAGGCATCGCCGCCTCTTAAATATTCCGGCAGCTTCGCCGGATGTATTCTCCCGATATATTTAATATTGGGATGTTCAGGCGGTTTTTCCGAAGAATTACCGAGAACTACAAGGCCGGCCTTCGGGTCGCCGTATTCGAGAAAGCCGGAAATAATGCACTTCAGTCGTTTATGTGTCCTCCAGTCTGAAGAACACAGAAGCGTTTTGCTGAAGCCGTAATCAATTTTAGGGCCTTCAGGTGAAAAATCCAAAGGGGCCCCATTTGGAATTACAGTAGCGGGGCAATTTGCTTCGCCCGCGAAATTATTGAATAGATTCCTGTCGAATTCCGACTGCAATATTATACCATCGGCTTTTTCGTATGCCCTGAAGATAGGGCGGTTCCTCTTGTCCGAGTCTCCGACGGTATTTTCAGAATCAAAGTAGAGTCCGTCCAGACGTAAGACGTTTTTACAAAAGGGTCTAAATATTCCGGATGCAAATATATATGATACCTTGGGAAATAAACGGTCCCACTTCCAACCGTGTTCTGTCAGAGCTTTCTTGAGGCGGCCCCCAAAAATTGAGGGCCCTCCAATATCTCCGGTATTATTGATAAAGAATCGCACCTTATTTGCTCTGAGAAAATTGTATCTTATATAAACGGTTGCTCAAAATTCGCCGGAAATAATTTATTGTCCCAGTTTGAATGTGTTATTAGGGCATAAAAGCTTGGTGTGCCGGTGGGATGGGACATATCTTCTTGAATCGCTCTGCCTGATTCTTTTGTATATTCACTTGTTTTTATTTCTCGAAGATCAATTTTTTTGAGATTCCAGGGCTTTGTGATGAACTTCCAATGTAATCGGTTACAATATTTGCCGCCAAGTTCGTATAGAACCGAATATGAAAAATCTCGGAAAATACTCGTGATTTTTGAAATCTTTCTTCGTGTATACTGTCGAATTCCATGAAGAGGATATAGTTTCAGACAGGCGCTGGACGGCAGCATATGCACCTGGATAACATTTTTCGGTCCGTCGAGGATGAAGTTGCGTATCTGTTCGAAAAAAGCAAGGTCACCTTCAAAATGTTCTAAAGCCGATTGTGTTAAGATAAAATTTGTATCGGAGGGTATATAATCCGATATTTTCGAGCAGCAAATTTGACGAAAAACGAAGTTTTTGTGCTCTTTCGTTAATATGTCCCATGTTTCATGTCTGTTGATGTCCACACCGGCATAACTTGCAATGGACTTGTTAGAATAAGATTGCAGCCTGGCTCCAAGATTTCCACTGCCACAGCCGACATCCAGGAGTTTGATTTCTCCTAATTCCGACTTGGTTTTTGTCCATGGGAACTTTAACCAAAACAGTTCACATAACTTCCGGGATGGCGAGCTTTTAGCCTGTAGATGTCCCCAATCATCGTTTGAGATGGCGCATTGGAATTTTTGAATTATCAGGTTGTCGTCAGAAATCCGGTTTGGCATCCAGCAATTATCAGCCCAGTTCATCAGCATCCAAAGGGCCGATTGTGGCCTGGTTAGCTTCCGGTCGGCATTGAAATTGCCAAGAGAAGAACTGTTCTTCATTCTGTTTTCAACCCTGAGTTCAGCCGGAAGATTCGTCACTGTATTAGTCGGATTTTACCCTGCATACTGCGTAAATTTCACCGAAGCGAATATCAACTTGCTTGATTTCGATGTTTGCCTGTTTCAGCTCTTCCTTAAACTGCTCAAGTGTGTATTCAATGCAGTGAGTCGAATCGAGGCGATAGTCTAATCCCTGCTCTTTCTTGTATAAGACGATCCATTCTCGATCAATTATAGGGACACGGAGAAGGATGCATTTATCGTTCTCATCAGCCCATTTTATTTGGCAAATGATTTTTTTTAAGAAATCAACACGGTGTTCGAAATGCTCAAGGACGTTTGAAAGGATAACACAGTTGATTGGCCTGCATGAAGAGTAGTCATGGTCTGTGGCATCCGCGCAGATGTATTCGATGTTGTCCCTTGCATATTTTGTTTTTGCGACGGCCAAATGCTTTTCGTTTGCCTCGATACCATAGACAAACGAAGCTTTTTCGGCCAACATTAATGATAGCATGCCGGTATTACACCCGACGTCCAGAATTGTCCAGCCCTCGCTGACATTGTCCACAAACCACTCTTTATATCGTAAAATCCGGTGCTTGGGATGTACGCCGTCGTTTAAGACAATCGCAAACCGCCCGGCCCATTTATAACAGCAGCTATGCAAAAAAAGAACCGGTTTAATCAGCAAACTTGCGACTGGTTTGTTTAAGACTATGCCTTTTAGGAATCTCTTCATTTTGGTTGCTTTATCAGTAATCTGCCGATAAAGCCGCAAAGCCTCAGGTAGGCCAGCTGCGTATGAACTGCTATATAATCCATCAACCCGAAAGACTTGTTTTTCTGCCTTCCGGATTGGACCTTGTTATAAACTTCGGTCATAAAATCGTAGTATTGCCTGCCGACTTCTTCTATGGAAGGCACAGCGATATTGGCTTGATATTCATGGTAGTTCTGTATTATTTTTTCCAGCAAAGCCGGGATTTCTTCACCTCTTGTAAACGTCTCTCCGCCTTTACCGATTATCTGGGGATGCCCTCCGTCTCTTAAACAGACAGCCGGCAGACCGCAGTGCAAAGCTTCGATGAGTGCATTAGAGCAGGGATCTTTTTGGGCTGCAGTTATGAAAATATCGCATTCTTTCAAATGTTTTGTGAGTTCCTCGCTCTGTAATGGGTGAATATGTTGAATATTATTAAATGCAACCGGTGAGTTGCCGATAAACACCATTTGATATTTATTGTAATCCAGGTGTTCGTCCAGCCATTTATAGATTTTAAATCCTCTGTTGAAGTTTCGGGACCAGCTTGTTGCAATCAGTCGTATTTTGCGCTGTGTGGAAAATTCCACTTTCCCATTCCGGTTAAAAATTGACGGATCGGATGTATTGGAGATGGTCGTTTCGGAAATATTTTCATGCAGCCCTAAATTATAATTTTGCTCTCGTGACCATTCGGATTGGAAAATAGTGGCATCAGCCAGATATTTATTGGCAAGATATGCAATGAGGTCACGTTTGTCGCTCAACTTGTTGTAAAGCCGCATTGGTCCGTCGATACGCTGGATGAAAATTTTGCGTGGGTACTTTAATTTCATTTTTGCGATTTCACTAATGTGCTGATGGCTGTTGAACAAAACGACATTGGCTTTGGACAAGTCTTCTTGATAAAAATTATTTGATTGCAGGTATCTTTTTAAGGCTTTTAAAAACTGATTACCTCCCCCTGTAGGCCGGTTGACCAATTCGAAAGCGATATGGATTTCGACTGTTTTTGAAGCATTGTCCATAGTAGTATTCTAAAACTTCAACATTTTATTAGGAGTTGCGGGCCAAATTGGCTGTTCGAAAACAAGCGATACGTCTCGAACTAATTTTCCAGCTCTTTTAATTTCTGCTGGAATCTTTCATCCAGATCAGGATTTTCTGTTAATACCTCAAGGCCGTCAATCTCTTCATAACTATACTGCTCTCTGAATTCTGCAAAGAAATCTCTCACGGCTTTATCTCTTATCTCGGCATATTGTTGGGCATCTGTATTTCTGATGGTGGCCGTGTCGTAATTTTTGCAGTACTTGCAAATAGGGTTAATCATTTCTTTTGAGTTTGCGGTTTTTCTCAGGTACTGAAGAACCGGATGGTTCCATAAAACATCCAGTTGTTTTTGTGTCTTTAACTGGATTTTATCATACGCAATCTTAAAGAGATTAATGCGGTTGCAAACGCTGACATAGTGACAATTCTTTTCGGCGACCACCGGTTTAAAATTCAAGTCTGTCCATGGCAGCATACATTTTATGGAGGCATCGAAATGTTCCGGGTCCCATTTAACCTGCTCTTTCGTCCAGTATTGGGGTGTTGATGGACACAGCCGGATTCCATCTTTTGCTGCGCACACATAAAT
Organism: uncultured Pirellulales bacterium; assembly: GCA_964397675.1. Taxonomy (GTDB): domain Bacteria; phylum Planctomycetota; class Phycisphaerae; order Sedimentisphaerales; family Anaerobacaceae; genus CAYNKI01. The sequence continues at coordinate 30,796 of CAYNKI010000002.1, read as the reverse complement.
TTTGTCCAGTACTTCATTACCTTTTTTGATATCGTAGTCGAATGAGACTTTCCTGTCCTGAAGACGGTTCCGCCCGCCATAGTATTTATTTACAATTACCTGGGATACGCCCAGGGACTTTGCTTTCTCGAAGATGGATTCGTACTCGGCCGCATTAAGTTTGTGTAAGGCAAAATTAAAATTGACTACAGGCTTATTTTTACCGTTCTGTTTCTTCTGAGTTTTAAGGTATCTTAAGTTATCGTCAACTATATCTATGTTTCCTGTCATTAATTCTTTGTATTTTTCTTTAGAGCCGGTATGATAAGAAACGAGAATCGAATCAAATCCGTATTTTATTAAAGTGTCCGCGAGATCGCGATTTAACGTTGACGCATTGGTATTTACCATCATCCTGATGCCGTATTTTTGTTTGAGATATCGAACGATTTTGCCGAAATCCTTGTTCAATAAAGGCTCTTCTGTTCCGCCGGAGAAACTCAGCTTATAGCCGGAAGATAGAAATGATTCGTAGTTTTTTATCACATTCAGATCAACCACGTTTTTGGAACGGTTGGGATATAATAAATTGTCTTTGTGAATCTCACAGAACAGGCATCTGTAGTTGCAAATACTGATGGGGGCAATCAGTATACGAATCGGATTGCTTTTTATTTTTTCACGTTGGGAACAGCTCGAGTATGGTACTGCCAGAATATTTCTGTATTTCTTTAACTTTCCGAAATTTGGAATTAACGTTGAAATGGCTTTGGCAACAATCGCCGGAAATTTATTGAAAAGTTTCTTGTATAGATTAACGCTCATCATATTCCCGTCATACAGCTTCCACAAAATCTTTGAAGAACTCTTTCCAGAGTAGGACCTGGGCCGAATACGTGTTCTCACGGGCCGTGGCAAATCCGTTGTCGATAATCCTTTCCCTTAGTTGTGCATCGGACAAAACTTTCCGGCAGGAAAAAGCAAGCCCCTCAAAATCTTCTACTTCAACCATAATCCCGTTTTGTCCGTTTGTTACCAAATCCATTGCCTGTCCTACTCTCGTGGTTATCAGGGGTATGCCGCATACCATTGATTCCAAAACAGCTTTTGGCCCGCCTTCTTGTCTCGAACCGACAATATATAAATCCAGGCACTGGTATAACTGTGAGATTTCGGGATAATGCTCTAAGTAAATATGTTTGTACGGTATCTTGAGTTCTTCCAGACCTTTTTTAACATATCCTCTTGCAGGCCCTGAAAGCAGGACGAATAGTTCCGGCACAGACTCTTTTAGTATCCGCACCGTCTTTAAGAAAATGTCAGGGCCTTTTACGAGCTTGGGCTCCAGACCTTCTGACCATCCCTGCCCGTCCTTTTGGAATGAGCCGACAACAACCGCCTCTTGTGGAATTCCGAAGCGATTGCGGGCATCCTTTTTGGATTCACTCGATTGGGCCTGGAAAAAATCGGCGTTTATTGCGATAGGAATAAGAAAGACTTTTCCGGGATCGATTCCGGACTCAAGAATTCTATCTTTCATATACGAATGAGTAGTCTGAATTCTTGAGATTCGTTGATGATATTTTTTTAAATTCTCGTAACATCTGACAACCAAAGGATTTTCTGTGGATGTATGGCCGTGGTAATAAGGAAAAGCAATGCGGTTTCTTCCAAGCAAGAACCTCCGCGGATGATTGAGAAAAACATATCTATTAACAAAGAAAATACACTGACGCGGCAGCCCGATGGGTAAAGGTCCTGAAAATCGCGAATGTATTCCCAGTCTCGCAGCGACGCCTGCCAGTTCCCTGATGTCCCAGCTTGTGCTCCAGTTTATCCCTTCTGATGCGAAGAGGACATCATGGAAAGGCTTAAAAGAAAATGATGACAGCAGGTTTTTTACTAATGATGGCTTTAAGTCGTTGTGTTGATAGTTCATTAAATATTAGTTATTTGGTTTAAATATTCTTTTCAGTTTTCTGATACCTACCGTTTTGGTTTTCTCCAGAAAATAAGCCGGACTTAGTAAAAAGAATATAATCGCACTTTTCAGCGTGCCGTACTCTTTATATTTGGGCTGGGTAATATTGCCTCGAATATCTCTTGTCGCAAAGTATTTACCTTTGAATCGATAGTCTTCGGTTATCCATTCGTAGTTGGGATTAAGTTCGAGAAATCGTTTGCATTCTTCCGTCCCCGGATATATATCCACGCCGACGCCAAGATAGTATTCTTCCCGTTTTAGTTTAAGTTTCTTGATTAATTTCACGGTCTCCAGTGTCTCAAAAAACCGTTCACCCGGCGTGGCCGACATAAATGAAAGGCGAAATCCTATTCCGTATTTTCTCAAAAGGCCGATGATAGTTTCCAGCTTGACAAGGTTGATACCTTTTTTGAGTCTTTTCAATACCGCCTTGCTGCCGGATTCGACGCCTATAAAAAGCATTTCAAAGCCCGCCTCGGAAAGGGCCTTTATAACTTCTTCGTCAAGCCCGTCTAACCGTGAATGGGCCTGAAATCTTAGATTAATATTGTTTGAAACGATAGCCCGGCAGATTTTCAGGCAGTAGCTTTTTCTTAAAGTCAGCGATTCATCTCGGAACCTTACGCTTTCAAGTGGATTCTTTTGTTTAAGTTCTTTGAGTTCTTCGATAACTAATTCGATAGTCCTCGTGCGATGTGTTTTGTTCCAATAGTGGTTACAGTTGCAGAACGTACAATGGGCCGTGCAGCCTCTCGAACTTATTATATCGGCATGGGTTAATTCTTTTTCGGAATTGTTGGCGGGAAAAAAGGTCCTGTTTAAATTGGGCAGTGAATCGAGACTGTCCATGAAAGCTGTTTGAGTGTTTTCGATGATTTTATTGCCCTTACGATAGACAAGATTGGGGATGTCAGAAAAATCTTGATGCCCGGCGCATAATTTTGCACATAGCATCTTAAAGGTGATTTCACCTTCGAACTTGCCCACCGCATCGATATCTTTACACTTTTCCAGGCATTCCCTGGCAATATAGGAAACATGATTTCCCCCCGTGATGATAACTGCTTCTGGAAAATATACTTTTATGGCATTTGCCCAGAACATGACATTGTACATATTTGATGCGTACGTGCTCATGGCAATCAGGTCCGGCTTGAAAACGAGAACCTGTCGCATAATCTCATTATCAACTCTCAAATATCTTTTCAGGATCTTTTCTGGTGGGTGATTAAGCTCAATGCCTTTGATTTCATAATTCGGATTTTCCACGTACGAACCCAGGCTGACCAGTCCGAAAGGTATTACTAACTGCTCATAGAAAAATGATGTTGAGCTGACGTTCAAAAGCAGGATTTTAAGTTTTCTTTTGTCCTTTTGTTCTTTACTTTGCATAAAAAGTGTTCGTTAATTGGGTTCTATACAACATCCTTGCCGGGACGAAGACTGTCTCTATTTGACCTCTGTTATGGAGCCGTTGTGCAGTCTGAAAATCTTGTCTGCTAAATCAAGTAATACTGATTGATGTGAAATGGCAATGATAGTCACTTCATCGGTCAAGTCACGGAGTGTGCCAAGAATACCTTTTTCCGTTTCTTTATCAAGTGCAGTAGTGGCTTCATCCAGTATCAGCAGTTTGGGCTTACGTACGAGTGCGCGAGCGATCGAGATTCTCTGTCTTTGTCCTCCCGATAAACGGACCCCGCGCTCGCCGATAACGGTACGCATACCATCCGGCAATTCACTGACGAATTCCCATGCTCCCGCAGCGGAAAGGGCCCTTTCCACGGACTCGAGCGTAATGGCCGGATCACCTAAACCAACATTTTGCATGATACTGTCATGAAAGTAAGAAAGGTCTTGTGGAACATATCCGATAGATGTACGCCACTTTTTCATATCAACATCATGGATGGAAACGCCGTCTATCAGGATATCTCCGGAATCAGCCAGATATAGCCCGCATAGGAGGTCGACGAGCGTTGTCTTTCCACTGCCGGATTGGCCGACCAGCGCCGTAAATGAAAATGATGGTATATCTATTGAGATGTCTGTTAAAACTTCCTTTGGGCCGTACGAGAAACAGACATTTTGCAATCGTATATTGTTCTTCAGCGTTGGCGCCGCATTGCCATGGTAAATCTCCTTCTCGTCGGACGCCGAATTTATAAAATCGGCCACGGACCAGTAATAATGCTCTGAAGCAAGGACCTTCTGAAAACATAATTGGGCGGTATTAATGCCGATTATAATTCGACTAAAAAGGATTATTAAGACAATAAGCTGGGCGACAGGTACGGAAAAGAAGCTGATGGCAACATACATTACTATCGCAGCTATAAGAACAACGACAGGTTCGTGAGCATGCCGTATGGTTTCCTGGGCCACAACTTGCTTAAACATGGAATGCTTTATTTTTTTTACCCCGTCGGAAAGCACCGGCAGGAGACAACGCTCACTATTCATGGCCTTCAGAGGTTTGATGCCCTGTAGTGCGTCTGCCATAACCGACGTCACTGACTGCATAAGCGCAACAATGCGTTTTCCGGCACGGCGCGAAATTTCAAGAAAGTAGTCGAGAAAAAATAACATGGCTCCGCCGACAATCAGTGCGACTAATACCAACTTGGGATCAACGTAAAAGGCGAGCCAGATCAAGACGAGAACTTTTAAAAGGTCGGCAATCATTCTGATTGAATTAGCATACACATTTATAGCACCGATCGATTCGACGGAAACGGCATTCACGAGTTTGGCAACGGATCGGCTGATAAAGAATGACCACTTGGCAGAAAGTGACGAACTAATCAGGGCATTACGCAGTTCGGATGTAATATCGGCCTTTACCTTCCCAACGTAGCACATTGCCGCCCAACTGATTATCGCTTTTAAAAATATCAGCAATACTAATGCCGTCAGTATTGTAGATAAACACAGCCTGATACCGAGAAAATCAAAAACCGATGTAAAAGCCGCTGCAACCTTGGAATCGGAACCGGAGGCGGTTTGGTTCATTACTTCAACTAAAGGTAATATAGACAACAGACCAAGGCCTTCGGCCACGGTTGCTACGAAAAATGCAGCAAGAATCAGAATCGTACGTTGCGGATAAAGATTGAGCATTACCCAGGAAACATACAGTTTTCCCAGCCGGGTTTTTTTGTACTGGGGAAATGCCTTGATTTGAGGCGAATTATCTTTCATAAATTATATTCGTCGAAGCGATTGCCGATTCAGTCGTTGTTACTTGCGAACAACGGCCGAATAACCGGTGTTTATGTATTTGGTATAGTGTGTAAGTTTCTTATCTATTGCCAGCGCTACCGGGCCCAGGACACGTAGAAGCCGCGAACCCACCCGATTGAAAAATCTTCCCTGCTTTGGAGAACGACTTAGAAAAGCATGCCAGAGATCGTACATTACGGCTACTACGCTGCCCATTGGTTCTATGTGAACGTCGGTAAATCCTGCTTCTTCCAGCATATGTTGCAGTTTTGTTTGCGTCCACCGTTGATAGTCATCAGGATCGGCGTGTACTTGATAAAGAAAAGGCATTGTAATCCAGCCTGTACCGCCTGGCTTGAGAATCCGGAACACCTCGGTTAAGACTTTACCCGGCTGCTTGAGATGCTCAAGTACCTCACAGAGCAAAAAACCGTCAATTGAATCCGGTTCCAGTGGAATGTTCTCGGCACTGCAACAGTAGTCGGGTTCCGCGGATGAATCAATATTGACGTATTTCCAGGATTCCACCTGTTCCAGAGGAGGGCGAAAGTCTCCTCGCTTTCTGTTTTTTTTACCTCCTATATCCAGCACGTCCCCGCACATACGATGTGATTCACGCTTCAGGAACATATCGAGATAATAACGCCGGCAGGTGATCATCTTTTGTGATTTTCTAAAATTTAAAAACAGATGGTTTTATTGTATCCGACGCTCGGTAAATATGGAAATGAGCCTCGTTACGTTTTTTTACCTCGGAGCATAACTGTTTTCCATGTCCCGTTTATACGAACACTTTCCACTTGTTTGAAATGCTTCAGCATAAGCATAAAGATAGTGTTGTCCGAATTCCATTCGACTGCTTCAAATGCGCCGCTGTGATGGTTTGGAATGTCGTAAATTATGAGGCCGAAATCCTTGATTACTCGTGAATGCTCGGTAAAAAATGCTTCCAGATCAAAGGCATGATCGATAGCGTTACTATAAATCATATCAATAGAGGAGTCTTCACAGTCTATATTCATAAAGTCTCCCTTTTTGACGTACTTGTTGTTTGGTCCGGGCTCCAGATCAATGCCATAAGCATTTTGGTATCCTAAGTCATGCAGCACTTCAACTTCAGTGCCGAATCTGGCGCCGGCACATAATATAACGCTGTCTTTTGGAATAGTAAGGCGGTGGAATCTTCGCCAAAAAGTCAAACGTTGACGAACAATGACTGAGTTTGTGAATCCTCCTCCTATTTTCATAATTTCACAGGTCTTCTGGGCCTGATGTTGTTTATATTCCTCATAATTTTCATAGTCTCGATAACGAAGACCCAAAGCCGTTTGTTGTTGTTTCCAGCCGGAATCGCTTGTATGTTTGAAACGCACCGGATGTTTGTCTCTTTCGTGAACATAAGTATCATCTTTATACCGGCGTACATCTCTATAATGGCCGTATCCTCCGGGTAATAAATACATAATGGTTTTCAGGAAAAAAATAATATCGTTCAAGTTGACCATATTTCGCTTACGATAAAATGGTGAGCTGCAGGCAATGGCCAAATTGAGCCTTATATTTTAATACCAATTCTCCCCGAGCTGTCCATACGATTGAGCAGGATTTTTTTGTCGTTTGATTCGAAATATTCTTCGACCGCTTTTCTCGCGCCTTCCCAGCGACCATAATCGTCGATTATGACAGCCCCATTTTGCTGAAGTCTTGGATAAAGATGTTCTAATTCATGTTTGGTTGATTCGTACCAGTCGGTATCTAACCTGAGCAAGGCAATTTTCTCGGGCGCCCTGGATGGTATGGTATCTTCAACTTTGCCCTTTATGAAATGGACCCTTGCTTCGTTGTAATTTGTCGTGCTCATATTTTTCGTAACTTCATCGATTGTTGCTCTGCACCAGGTTGAACAATTATCATTTATTCTTGTCTTGTTAAACTTCTCAACGGCGCAAGATCCGTCTTTGTCTGTAGGGGCCGTCATGCCTTCGTAGGTATCGAATAAATATAGGTCTCTGTCCTGATTACCCAGTTGATTTAATGTATAGGCAACCGCCATCATACTTCCCCCTTTCCAGACACCACACTCTACGATGCTGCCGTCAATTGAGTTATGCTCAATATATTTGACCGCTTTTATTAATCCGTACAGTCTTTCCGGCGTAGTCATTGTGAAAGGTTGCACCCTTCTTATAATTTCAGATTCATCATCTGCAAAATCGCGAGGTAACGAGTTGCCGCTTTTTCTGACTTTGACAAGTTCATAGCCGAGAAGTTTGAAAGACCGTTTAACTAATTGTTTAATCATCCCGCGACCTTATGTAATAAACTTTTGCCTGTTGCATGGACCGGCTAATGAAGCCGGTAGTATTCTTCTGCGAGCACCTTTGCTAAAACTTGAATTCTTCTTTTGTATTCCGTAGGATCAGTTTCCTTAATGTCATGGATACTGATATCTTTTCTTCTTCGCCAATGAAGGTCCTCACAGATTTTCTCTGCGGCAGCTAAATACCGGCGGATTTTGCTCTGGTCCGGCTTATATCCGGATTGTATTTTTTTTATTACGGCTTTGCATTCCTCAACGGTTTGGACTCGTGTAATACCGGGACAGCTTGTAAACCACCAGTCGCCGAAGGTAATAGCGGGGACTCCCCGCAATATTCCTTCCCACGCGGCTGTTCCTCTGGCTGAGGCGGTTGCTATTGCATTATCAATTAATTCGAATGGATTCGTCTTGTAATCTACAAATAAACAATTGCGTATCCTTCCAAGTCTTTCATAAAATCGTGTGTCTCTTGGATTATCTATTCTGAAAGGGGAGCGAAAAATACTTGGATGTTCCTTATAGTAAATATACCAATCCTCCGGAATAGATTTGCTGAGAACATCGACTATGAGATGTAAATCATGATAAACACCCGCATCAGGACAGGTAGAACGTTCGGGTTGGAAGTGGGCTGCGAAATATATGTAAGGCCTGGTCAAATCCGGCTTGACGCAGTTTCTTTTATACCAGCGTTCCGCTTCTCTGACGGCAACATTGACTTTGTGCTTAAACAATATAGTCTGGAGTTCGTTTGCATAATCCGGAGTATCTGAATCGTAACGAGTAGGCCGTTTGAAGTGCATTAATCCTGTGTCTTTGAACAATTGACCCTTCATCCCCTTTATGATGATCGCAGCAGCGGCTTGCGCATTGCAGGGCAGGCGGTTATAGATTTGGCGGGCAAGGCTTACATTTTTTGCTTTTTTTGCCTTGTCTTTGAAATATGAGGGCATGGCATCTTCGTAATTGCCTTTGATTCTTTTCAAATACGCTTCGGTTTCCGGCCCAAGGCTTACGTCACCGTCAATTTTCTCATATTTTTTACGAATAGCCCGGCTGCGGTCGGAAATAGATGAGATCCCGAAGCTGAGGAATGGTAAGCTCGTTTGCTCGATCATCAAATAAGTAATACCCATCTCCTGGCAAAGCAGGTAAACAACATAATCATATATGCGATGGGGAATACTGCCGATTATCACAATATCAATACTCAGGCGGTCAAGTATTGCCCTCCATATTCGAATTAAATTGTAGTAAAAATGTTTTCGTTCGTCATGACTGAAGCAGTCTTTTCCTAATATAAAACGGGTCATCATCTCAAATACGACGGATTCATGTTTGCTCAATTTTTCAAGAAGCCCGGCGTCAATCGCCGGAAGCGATAAGTCCGGTATTTCTTTCGGCGGGATTGCTCTTCTTGCATCCATATGGTTATAAAAAACAGCATCTCCGAGGCGCTCTTGAGATTCGGAAGAAGGGACTGCCATTGTGCCAACCCACATGGCCGGCTCCCAATCATACTGCTCCCGGAGGGTGTCGGCGACATCAAGCCAGGTATAATCAACGGTTTTTATATATAAGACATTCTTTTTCATGGTAGGCAAAGGTGTGGTAACGGGACCTAAATATCAAATTTCTTCCTGATTTTAACCCAATGTTCTCGGTCCATCGAATAAACGATTTGATCAATCGGCTTGCCTTCAAACAGGAAACGCCCTCTAAGGCGGGCCTCTTTGGTAAAACCTATTCTGTGTACGACAAATCTACTGGCAGTATTATTTGAATAAATCCCGCCAAAGAACTTTCTCAGTTTCAAATCCTCGAATCCAAATTTAAGCAGCATTAACGTGGTTTCTGTGCCTACATTTTTACCCCAGTATTCTTTTTCGCCTATGAGAAAGCCATAGTCAAAAGTCCCGGTATTGTATTTGATATTGTATAGTGTTGCATTACCGATATGTTCATCGCCTTCTTTTGTAAAAACACCAAACAGAAACTTGGTGTCCGTATTTTCAAAAGAACTGACATAATCGAGAAGTACTTCATGGGTATATGTATTGTACTTTATTTCTAAGTATTTAGTCACCTCTTTGTCGTTTACCCATCTTAAATACTTTTCCCCCACATCCTTTTTCGTCAACGTTCTTAGATAGTAATTTTTGTAGGAGAGTTTTATGGAATTATCCATTTACACATACTCTGTCATTCGGAATTAAGCTTCTGGCCCAACAGGTTTAGTATTGATTTCGAACTTATCATTTCTAAAGTTTCCTCTTCGTCAATCTCGATATTAAACTCTTCTTCGAAGGCAAGAATCAAATTTATGTGCTTCATTGAATCCCATGAGCCGATAGAGTCGGGAGAAGACTCCTCGCCAATTTCCTCTAACGGAACTTTGAAAACGAGACTCATGATCTCAAAAGCTTTTTCTTGAATAGCCTGGCACGTACCACTCATACTAAAGAACCTTTCGAAAATAATGCACTTCTACAAACTGCTCATTAAACTGCACAGTTAATCGTTATCTTGAACAATCCCGCTTTCGACCAGCTCTTTAAGCCGTTTCAGAAATCTTGTCGCCCTTTTCCCTTCGGTAACTCTATGATCAAAGACTAAGTTAAGAATAAGACTGCTGTTGGAAGTGTCGATGGAAGATATGCCTAATACTGCACTTTGGAACTTATTGATTAAAGGTGAGAAAGTCAGTACGTCCTCGGATGAAACGTCTGTCACACTAAAGGTGCTGCCAAACAGATCTTTAACAGGAATTTTTCCCGTTACATGTCTTTTGACATGCGCCATAATTGCGTTGTTAATTTCGCGAAGGCTCTTAGCTTCAAGATCACCAAGATTAACAACTACTAATCCTTTATCCAAATCGAGCAAGTATCCAAGATTTACTTCCTTGTAATAATGAATGTTGTTACTATCGAAAAAGGCGTTGAATTCTTTGAATTCCTTCAGCAATTTACATGTTTGCTTTAAGATGAAAGGCACTAATGTACTCTTAAGGCCTTTAAAAGGCGTCGAACTGTCTTTTTGTATAAATGTCTCCGGCAATCTGATCCTGGATGCGAAGTTACTTGTAATCAGGTTTTGATTATTTAATAGATTTCTGATTTCGGTTACTTTTCGAAAAGGCAGCTTAACTTGGGATGTTTCTATCGGAAGTTGTTTCAGGAACGAAGCTCTTGTTTGGCCTTCATCGGTTCTTTCATCTTTAGCAACACTTTGTTCGGCGTTTAAATATTCAAGGACATCTCTTTCTCTGACAAACCGTTTGTCATAGAAGCGTTCTTCAGAAAGTCCATGTTGTTTAATTAATTCTTTTGCTTTCTTGGAAAATTGTGTTTTTGCGGCACTTGCGGACGAACTCAGGCTTTTCTCTGCCGTTGCACCCTCAGATTCCTGGTCATCAGGATAATCTTGTACCTGCGGACTGTCGTAGATGACAGCTAAGCAATCGCCGATTTTCATCTCCTGACCTTCGCTGCATTTTACAATGACATAACCTGGCTCGGGGCTCTCGATCTCCACTGTGGTTTTCGAAGTTTCAATTTCGCAAACCACATCTCCACTTTCTACTTTGGCGAGATTCTGTGTATAGACCTTTGTGACAATAACAAATTCATCTGTCACGTTTATGGAAGGAACAAGAATTTTTGCTTTATATGTTCCCATCGAATACGCTTTCTATGGTTGAAAAAATGCGATTGGCGTTAACCAAAACGTTATTTTCAAGTTTTTTTGAAGAGGGTATTGACACCGGAAGAGAAGCGATACGTTTGGCCTGTTTCATCTGATGATTGTGCTCAACAAGCGATGCAATCATCTCACTTCCGAAGCCGGCATGTTTTGTTCCTTCCTCTGCAACGAACAAAAATTCTGTGTGAGGCTCAAATTGTTTGACAAAATAATCCAGAGGGTAAATCTGGGTTAAAACAATAATCTCGGTCAGCAGCTCTCTTTCATAGAATAAAATTTCCGCCGCCTTGAAAACATCATAGATTGTACCGCCGAAAGTTATGACTGTAACATCGGGTTTGGATGCAGCAGGCAAAAACCTCAGCATGGGATATCTTGTGTCGCTGATTTCAATAACATAATGTTGAAAAATATCCTCCGGAACAAAGGAGAATTTTCTGGAGTAATCTATCTTGTTCTCTATCACTATGACCGGATGTTCTTCATGCTTGTATATTGCCTCATAAATATCGAATGGATTTATCAAATTATTTATTGCGATTACTTTTGTGTTGTCAATGCCGATCAGGAACTTGTTAAGAGTCTGGCTGTGTGTCGGCCCAAAACCGCGCTTGCCGCCCATCGGAGTCCTTATAACAACAGGGCAATTTACCTGTTTGTTGTACATGTGATAAAACTTGGAGGCATGATTAATGATTTGGTCGAACGTCAGAGTAATGAAATCGCCGAACATGATTTCTAAAAAAGGGCGGTACCCTTTAAGAGCCAGACCGTTTGCAATGCCGGTTATCCCGGCTTCACTAATTGGTGTCGTAAAGACTCTCTCAGGATATTTTGTGGATAGACCCCTTGTGGCTTTAAAAGCACCGCCGTATGGACTTTTGATATCCTCTCCAATAAAAATGATGTCATTATTTTGTTCCATCAAAACATCAAAGGTTTTGTTGATTTTATCAATAAGGCGTTCTGTAGATGTGCTAATTGTTATTTCATTCCATTGAATTTGATTCGGTACTGAGAAAAAGTCATCTTCTTTGAAATACTCTTGTAGCTTCTGTTCTGAATCACCTTTAGCCTGATCTATCGCCTGCTGAATTTGCTTCTCCGCCTTACACACTATTTCTGAATAAAGTTCAGGACTATTCTTGGAAAAGGCATTTATAGGGTCGTTTTCCAGATAATATTGGACTTCTGCGGGGTCTCTAAAATCATCTCCGGTCGAATGGGCGGCCAAACGATAAGTATGCACCAAATGAAAAGCCGGCTTTTTCTCTTTGCGCACATAGTCAATGCTTTCGCCGGCTTTGTTGTAAAGATCCATATAATTGTCGGTAGATCCTTCGAATGTCGTAATCCCGAAGGATTGCGGGCGTTTCATAATATCGCCTGACAAATTCAGAGATTGATGGGTGGATTGGGCATAATAGTTGTTATCGAGTACAATCAAAATTGGAATTTCCCATTTTGATATCATATTAAACGCCTCATAAACAACGCCCTCGCCTAACGTCCCATCCCCGATAAAAACTACACCTATGTTCTTGTTCCCTTTTAGCTTGTTTGCAAGTGCCATCCCGGCGGCAACGGGCATGATGCCGCCCTGAATGCCGTTTGAATAGAAGTTTCCTTTGCATAGGTGCTGACTTCCTCCGATGCCGCCGCACGTTCCGCTTTGCTTACCTGTTACTTCTGCCAGCAGACCGGTATAGTCTCCGGTATAGGAAATATAGTGTCCGTGACAGCGGTGATTTGAAAAAACAAAATCATCCTTCTTGAGTTGTTTACAAAAAGCAAGGGCGGAGAATTCTTGTCCTATACAGGTATGGACAGTTCCATTCACCATACCCTGCCTGAATAAATCAATGAAGGTTTCTTCTACCCTTCTAATCAGGATAGCTTCCTGCATAAGTTTGCTGGATAAATCCATAGAACTCTATAAGTGTTTCGCTGCTAATACTAATTCGATTGGTGAAAGATAAATACAAATCGAATATTATTCTCGTCAGAACAAAATCCAGTCCGATATGTTATCTTTTACCGAGCATGGCTGCATAATTGACTTCGGTTTTTTCCTCTTTCCAGACTTCCTCTGGATAATCACCGACCGGTAACGATAAATCTGCCAAAATCTCAAGCCCGGCTTCTTCGATTTCCCTGCGAATATGGTTAACACTGTCATAGAGATAAACGTGGTCGATAGCGGGAGCATTGGCGCATGTGGTTATAAAGCACCTGCCGTTTCTGTTCAAAAGACCATGTACTTTCTTCATAAGAGAAAGCGGATTATCCAGATGTTCTAAGACTTCGCACATTACAATATAATCAAAATTGCCGCTCTGTATATGGTTTACATCTAAGACTTGAAACTTGCACTTGGAATTCGGCGCAAAGTATTTTACGATTTTCTCCGCTATGCGTGTCGAAGTCGGACTGATGTCAATTGCTTCAAAAGTTGCATCAGGAAAATTAAGGATTGAATCGACAAGAAACAATCCGTGACCGGGGCCAACCTCCAAATAAGATTTAACATCTTCGAGTTTCTGGCTCTCGGAAATAAAAAAATCGTACATTGAATAATGATTTAGCCATAGAAAATAGGATAAAGCCAATCCATACATATAAGAAGCCATTGCCTCTTCGGATGAATAAATCTTTTCATAAGCCTCCTTCGAAGTCTTGACTGAATAGCTCCCTGATTTCTTGAATTTGAATTGTTCTTTCATCATATCCTTGCACATACGCAGATAACCATTCACGATATATTCAATGGATATATCCTGAGACTTTAAATAATTGACCATAGTTGCGGCAAATGTCTCTGCGCGGCTCCAAAAAACATCGTCTCTGGTTTGAAAAAAATTATCCAGCATCTTCTTTTGCAAAGGATTCTTTTCAATGATTAGATTCGTGAACTTTTCAAACTCTGACATTATGCGCTTTTGTATAATTGATGCAGTTTGCAGTTAGTTAGAATTACATTGGGTCCGTACATAATAGTTAATTACTGATGTGCTTGTAATTATTTGTCTTTAAGACCGGAGGGAGTATATACTGCTTTGAATTGTTTCGCAGACTCTAAGTGTTCCATACCGGTAAAGAATCTCTCCCCAACTTTCATTTCCTTTATAATATCGTTGCCATTTTCATCGAGGACCTTATTAACTATTAATGTCCCTTCGTTGGCGGCCACAAATAGCGTATTCTCCCCTTTTCTATATATAAAGCCGGTTTGAAACGGATGGAATGGTCCGTCATTGTAATCGGCGTAACAATCCTTCAAAAAGACTCTCTTGCCCAAGATAAATGTAGAGGCGCCGACGTAAGGTTCATCGAATGCATTGATAAAACACTCTATGTTTTTCAAACTCCAGCTCCAGTCAATAAAACCGTGTCTGAGTGTATTTAGGCGTGGCCAGTAGATACTTAAATATTCCGGCTGAGAAATATATTCGAAATCCTTCTTGTCCCTGACCTCTGACACGAATTCATCCAGAAAAGCCTTATTTAAATTCACATGATAATCGGAAAAATCAGCGGGTCTTTTACAGGAAGCCGGATATATGAATTCCTTATATTTTATGATGTTACCCGTATCTATCCCCGGATCAATCTGATGTATCAAACAGTAACCTAACCTGTTTTGACGTAATATTTGCCATGTAAAACCTCCGCCTCCCCGGTTTTGAGGAAGTCTGGTTCCGTGTATGTTTATCAGTTTGCCGTTGAAATGCCCAATGAGGTCACTTTTGAAAATCCATGCGGCCCCTGAACTCAGGCCTATTGTTGTTTCAGAAATTTCCTTTAAGACTGCATTGTCTTTATTAATATCTTTTGATTCGTGATAAGCAATATTACTTTCTTGAAGCCATTTGCTTAATGTTTTGCCTTCAATGTCCTGATTTAAGTGTCGGTCGGCCGAATATACTATTACCTCATAGCCGTCTTTAATCAATTTTTGCGCCATGTGTAATAAAAATCTGCCGCCGCCAAAAAGCATAAATTTGTCGATATTGCCGAAATTAAATGTTCCCATTATTGCTCCTGCCTAATATTTGCTGCTTTCACTTCTAACGCTATTTGAAGGGCTTCTAATGCTCCCGGCAGAAATCTGCCGTATGTATCAGGATTGGCAAGGGCTTGAAAAACACTATTTAACTGTAGCCGAAACATCTCATCAAAACTGCCAATTTCTTCCTGCCAAAGGCATTGCGTGTTTTCTTCTCCTATCTTATACAAATTCAAACTGGCTTTTTCCGGTTTTTTGCCAAAACTCCGCCATTCAACAGTTCCATTCTCACCCACGGCTTCTATCCCGCGACTCTTGGTCCTTCGAAGAAAATCCATATGTATCTCTGAAAACACACCGTTGGTATGAAGGATCGAAATATGAGCGATGTCTTCGGCATCAATATTGAATACACCGCTGTTGACCGCAGCGCCGGTTATTTTTTGAGCAGGGCCCCCGAGCCACAGTGCTAAGTCAATATCATGTATATCATCGAGGATTATGCCGCCTCCCTGACTGTTATTGGCGGCGTAAGTGCTGCGATAATCTGTCTCCGGCCGCATATTGGGTAAGTAGTGTGAAAAGTGAATTCGATAGATAAGCGGTTTGCCTATAAGCCCCTGGTCGATGGCATTTTTAAGCCTTGTCACTGCCGGGTGAAAACGCATATTGCGGCCGATCCATATCATGCGTTTTTGTGGCATTTTCTCCCACACATGCTGTATTGCCTTTGCCGACTTCATATCATGGGCTAATGGTTTTTCAACAAATACGTGAAGACCTCTCTCAAGCGCCTCAGTTGCCTGTTCGGCATGCAGGTGTGTCGGTGTACAAATCCAGACCATCTCCGGCCCTGTTTTCCATCCCGATTCGATATTATCGTATACCGTAAAACCAAGACCTTGCCTGGACTCAATATCAACGCCGATAACTTCCTGTCCATTCTCTAATAGATGCTGCGCGTGACGTTTACCAATAGAGCCTAAGCCAATAATTAAGTGTTTCAATTTCGACATTACTGAGTCAATTTTCTCGAATAAAACTCTGCCAGACTGAAATCATCCTCGGTGTCAATATCCACGGATCTTTGTCTTGGCATCATATAACCAACGGCGTTATCCCCTTCCAATTCACCGCTTTCAAGAAACCGGGCAACTTTGGCCCAGTACATGGAGCCGTTGTCTACCACCACTTTTGGTTTTTCCGAAGGCGGCAGCTTGGCTAATTCGGGCCATTTCCTCTCGATTGTTCCCCCTGCTTTCAAATCAAAGGCGAAAAAGGGAGATTCTGAATATTCTGTGACAGCCGCACAATAATCGGCATTCCTGGATATCATCAGCTCATAGGCGTTTCGTATGTCCTCAGCATTACGCAATGGGGCCGTCGGATACAAACAGCACAGGTAATCAAACTCCCGGCCTCTTTCTTTATAATAATCCAAAACTTCCTTCAAAACATCCACAACGCGGGCTGTGTCCTCTGCTAACTCGGGGCTTCTGTCGTGAATGTCACAGCCGGTTCCCTCGACAGCTTCCTTTATCTTGGGATCTTCTGTAGAAACTACTGCCACATCAAAGAGCCCGCTTTGTTGCGCCGCTTCGATAGTATAGTGAATGATAGGGCGTCCCAGAAAACTCTTTATATTTTTGCCGGGCAAACGTTTGGAGCCCCCGCGGGCGCAAATTATAGCGATATTTCTGCTCATAAATTAACTGCGCTTAAATATGGGCCTGATTCTGCCGCCTTTTAGAAACGAATCGATGTCCCCATTTTCCACAGCCAAAGCCACCCTGTTTAAGGCCTTATCTACAGCCAGGATATACTTGTCCAGGTCCTCTGAGGTATGGGCCAGGCAATAGTTGTTTATTCCGATACTCAAAATACCCTGGCTCATTATTTCCTGCTGATATAGTGACAGCAAGTCGGTTCCCTGTATTCCGTTAACATCGTTGAAAGCCACTCCTGAATGCGGCGCCAGACCGGTCGTTTTCACAGCGGAAGAAAGCTCTTTTTTGCCGATAAGAGAATCCACTTCCTTCATCCATCTCTCACCAAGGCTCCAGATATAAGGATAGCTTTCTTCTTTCTCGAGAACTGAAATTGTTGCCATTGTGGCGGCTAAAGAAAGAGTTTCTCCACCGAAGGTGGTTGAGATAAACACACCTTCATCGATAAGGGTCATAATTTCCTTACGTCCTGCCACAATCGACAGCGGCATGCCGTTGGCCACACACTTACCGAAGGCAGCCATGTCCGGCGTAACTCCATAGTATTCCTGAGCGCCGCCCAATGATAGACGAAACCCCGTAATAATCTCATCGAAAATCAGAATAGAACCATTGGCGGCCGTTAAATCTTTGACCTTTTGCAGGAAATTGTTCTCAGGAGCCTCCAATGCGACCGGCTCCATGATAACGGCGGCTATCTGCCCGGAATATTGTTGAAATAGGCTTTGTAATGAGTTCAGATTATTATACTCAAATGTCTTTATCAAATCGCAGACGGCTTTCGGAACGCCCCTGTTGTTGATTGTCGAACCTATGTACCAGTCCTGAAAGCCGTGGTAGCCGCAGCATGCTATCATATCGCGTCCCGTATAGGCGCGGGCGAGCCGAACCGCTGCCGCCGTCGCGTCTGAGCCGTTCTTAACGAATCGAACCATCTCGACACAGGGAATAATTTCCACTAATTTTTCTGCCAGTTCGACTTCTAAAGGATGTGGTTGAGGAAAGGATATTCCTTTTTCCAGTTGCTCCCTTATGGCCGCATTGACCTCAGGATGATTGTAACCCAGGATAACGGGTCCTAAGCCCAACACAAAGTCAATGAATGTATTTCCATCGACGTCCCATACATGGCAGCCTTTCCCATAATCCAGAAAAGCCGGAGCAATGCCCTCACAATAATATCTGTAGCTCTTACTGTAAGTTTGGGAGGCTGTTGGAATGACGGATTTGGCACGTTTTAGTAATTGTAACGATTTGTCAAATTTCATGTCCTGGTTCTCTTTTATATTTCCGTGTGCAATCCGCACTCTGTTTTACTGCTGCCGCGCCATCGCCCGGAACGATCTTGTTCGCCCGAAAGCGAAGGAGTAGTGCAGGGCTGACACCCTATGCTTTTAAAGCCTTTGTCGTACAATTTATTATAATACAGCTTATGAGACTTGACGTAATACCAAACATCATCTGTTGTCCAGGCAATCAGGGGATTAAACTTATATGTGCCGTTGCTGAGCAGTTGCAGAATCGGCACTTTCCCGCGGTTGGTGGACTGGTCTCGGCTTAAGGCCGTTATCCACAAAAGCCCTTTTTTGTCTTGAAGCATTTTCTTCATAGGTTCAACTTTATTGACCTGACAGCATAAATCGTGTCCGTATTTCTCGCGAAGGTTCTCTTGGGCCACATCGGCAGAAATCTCTATTATATTGTACCCGGCTTTTTTGTAATGCTCTTTAACCTCAAGCGTCTCCTTGAAGTGAAAGCCTGTATTGATAAAATACACCGGAATTGAAGGCATCTCTTCTTTTATTATATCTAATAGAACAATACCGTTGATACCAAAAGCGCTGGTTATAAATATCTTGTCGCCGAATTTTTCTTTGGCCCAGCCAAGGAGCTGCTTTGTATAAGATTTGAGCAGATCCGAATTGTGTTTGCGAACATCAATTAAAGTCATAATCGTTCAGTCTCCACCAGGCTTAAAAAATTTTCTTCAAGCTCGTTGGTTCTTTTGATTATATCCATTTGGTGACCAATTTCTTTGTTCCAGGAACTGTCTTGTCCGAAGAAATGGGACCGGAGAATATAATTAATTCGTCGCAGCGCCTCCCATTTTATCAAAGTGGGGATTTTCAATATTTCTTCTGTCGAAAGGTCGTTATTTGTGTCTTTGTATGCTTGAATAAATTCTATCATTTGTGAAATTTTTCCCGGCCCTGTTGCTTTTTCCGAAAATCTATCACACGCAAAGGCAACCGAGAGGTGCTTGGGAACCGATTTAATGCTGTCGAAATCAAGAATCGCGACAACATCACCGTCTTTGAAAATAATATTCTTCGGGTAATAATCAAAATGCTCTAACCGATAAGAGTAGTTAACAGTATCAAACTTTGGAGAAAGACGTTTCGTAAGTTCACGGAGCTGTTCAATATTCTCTGAGACCGTCTTTTCGAATTCGTCCATATCAGTGCACGCTTGTTTTATCGTGTCAAATTCATCTTCTGTCAGAAAATCATATAGTTTGCTTCTGCGAAATTCTTTTTTGTATCTGGAAAGTGCGTTGTTTAATTTCCCAAGTTCTCTTGCCGCGGCGGTCCTTTCTTCTTTGCTGCCGGTATATTCCTGTGCCTCATAATATCGAAAGCAGATCTCTATAAAATCCGGTTCCTTGACAAAGTAACTGCCGCCTTTTGTCTTGATGATCTCAGCGGTTTTTACACCGGCCTCAAAACAACCGTCAAAAATCTTTAATTTATCAGCAGAGTTGACCTCCCATTTGTAAAGCACCTTCAGGTGAATAGGGACATGTTTCTTGCCGGAATCCTCAAATGTGATTTTATAATTTTCAGAATTTATCCCATGACCGGGCAGTTTAGAGACCGAAAAAGATGCCTCCTCGTCCCCCAGATATTCCCTTCTTATAAGGGTTTCGTAACGAAGTGGTGCTTCACTATTCAAAATCACACTTCTCGAGAAATACTCCTGCCTCCAGGTCTCGGGTGGCCTTCTTGCCGATTACTTCTTCGTAAAGTTCGACCGGCATATGCGTCCCGGGACGCTTGAACGCAAGGGATTCTAAAGTAAAAGTCTGTCCCTTCTTCATCTTTGTTGCCGTCATGATACTTCTTCTGTGCAGAACATTGACTCTCGAATTGAATATTATTCTCGGAGTCCCGAAAGCTTGTTCGATGTCACGGATAGTCTCGACGAAATGCCTGATTTCCTGTGGCTCAAGCGACATATAATGCTCGACCGCGTCGGTACTTCTATCGAGCGTGATGGTCTTTTCGATAAAATTAACGCCAAAACCCAACGCGGCATAATTCATACAGTCTCCTATGGAATGGTCGGAGTATGCAACGGGATAATTGAAAATACTCTTGATATGGGGAATCGCCTTCAGATGTATCCCTGCGTGTTCCGCAGGATAACCTGAAGGGCAGTGCATAATGATAATGTCCTCGATTCCTGCTTTTTCACAGATATCGATTCCTATCGCAACATCCTCGAATTTCTCTCGTGCATCCATTATGACCGGAAGTC
Source organism: uncultured Pirellulales bacterium (assembly GCA_964397675.1). Taxonomy (GTDB): domain Bacteria; phylum Planctomycetota; class Phycisphaerae; order Sedimentisphaerales; family Anaerobacaceae; genus CAYNKI01. The sequence continues at coordinate 10,316 of CAYNKI010000002.1, read as the reverse complement.
CCTTCTCCGCTATCAGCTTTATAAGGTACCTGTTATTAACGTCGGCCTTGGCGACCTTTATTGCCGCCACCTTCATTTCTGCCAACAAGTCAATAGTTCTGGGACCGCTCGGCGCCGAGATAAAAAGGACCCCTAATTCATCGCAATAGGATTTGAGTGCACACCATTCATCGAAGGTCAGCTCTCTGCGCTTCAGAGCGTCATATACGCTTTCTCTCTTTTTTTCTCCAACAGTTGTGTATTCTATCATAATTTCTTCGGAACTCATTATCTCGTCTGTGTCGAGAGTCTGGAATTTAACGGCGTCCGCGCCTCCGTCACTCGCTGCCTTGGCAAGAGCTTTTGCGCTCTCCAGTCCCGTATGTGTTGCGCCCGGTTCCATTGAGATAAAACACGGGTGACCGTCACCTACAATCTTATCACCTATTCTTGCACACTTCATACATTGCTCCCTAATCTGAAATTCAACCAGGTGTTTCTGTAATCATCTCCCACGTCAGAGGGCAGCCCCTGGCAACGTCTTTCTTGAATGAACGTCCTGTTATCTCGACAATATGCCGGGTATGTAACCCATGACCGGGACGGATAGACTTGACATTCTCCTCACTTACTTTATCTCCGGCCTTGACGTCCTTGACGACAAAAAGAGAACGTCTGAAAATCGCGATTTTCTTTTCCTCTTCGCTTAATCCGTAATGGACCTCGCCCAGCGCCTTTTCCGCAATCCTTATACTGTCCACGAGATCTTTTAATTCTCCCGGCTCTAATGAAAAGAAGCTGTCGGGTGTCTTGTCTTTTCTTGATAATGTAAAATGCTTCTCGATTACTGCCGCCCCCAGGGCCGCCGCACAAACAGGTGCTCCGATTCCAAGGCTGTGGTCCGAAAGCCCCACAGGACAATTGAAACGGTCTTTCATATCGGGGATTGTTCTCAAATTCATCTCTTGCGGCTCTGCCGGATAGCTCGATACACATTTTAATAGAATGATTTCTTCTGCGCCTGATTTCCTGGCGGTATCAACGGCCTCCTGGATCTCATCAATACCAGCCATACCCGTCGACATTATCAGCGCCTTCCCTGTTTTTGCCGCATATTCGATTAGAGGCAGGTCAACCAGTTCGAATGATGCGATTTTGTGTGCACAAATATCAAGTCTTTCAAGCATATCGACACTTGTCTTATCAAAAGCGGTGCAGAGAAATATAATGCCTGATTCATCTGCCGCCTGCTTTAGTTGTGGAAACCATTCCCACGGAGTATAAGCCTTTTTGTAAAGCTCATACAATGTTTGTCCGCCCCATTGGGGATGATTAATGCGAAAATATTTATTGTCGGCATTTATTGTCATGGTGTCCGGCGTATATGCCTGGAACTTGACCGCATCGGCCCCGCATTCTTTGGCTTTTTTAATTAATGATACTGCTCGATTGAAATCCTGGCCGTGGTTGGCGGATATTTCGGCTATTATAAAAACACCAAAGCCCTCACTTGTCTTTCTGCCGCCTATTTCAAAGGCCATTTGAAATTTCCTCTTTGTGTTTTAGCCAGTCGGCCCGGGAAAACGTAAGCTCGACCACCGCACTGCTGTCATCTGATGTTGTTCTGCCGGTCTCGATAAAACCAAAAGCACTGTAAATATGCAGTGCCGCCGCGTTACCGGACATAACTTTTGTATTTAATATCTTAAAGCCCATCGTCTCAAAAAAGGTTTCAAGGAACTTATACAGAATACGCTTACCCAAACCTCTCCCGCGGTAATTGCTTTCTCCGATATAAAAACCCCACTCGGATATTAATTGATTATAATCAGGGTTTTTCAGATACACCGAACCTATCGGCGTTTTATCCACAAAAACTATCCATAATTTCTGTTCGGCATTGTTTTCCAGGCTTTCTATCCACTTCGAGTGTTCTTCCTTCGTTATCACGTGCCGGCTGAGCATGAATCTATTGACCTGCTCGCTGTTTCTCCACTCCCTTACTTTCTCCTTGAGGTCATCATCTACATCAAGGATATCAATAAATTCAATATCGTTCATATCAGATTTCTGACGGTCTTAAATGCTTCGGCGCAGCCAACTCCGGTTTTCATCCCCCATACCTTTGCGTTTAATTCCGCACCTTCCAGCGACCGGGGGTGTGGAAAAGGTCTCAATTCTGTTTCATAGAAACTCAAAGCCTTCTGCTTCTGTTCCATAGTGTTTGAAATATCGAAAAAGGTATCAGGAGAAAAAGCAACAGGATAATGCCATTCAGTTGAAGAAAGCACCTCGAAGGAATAAATCTTCTTTACTGTCTCACTGGCCACAGGTCTTGTTGCAGTTATTACCGCTTCGTATGTAATTCGATGGTCAATATTCAGGTCTTTTTCGTAATGGGTAAATATAATATTCGGCTTTATCTTGTTTTTGATATTCTCAACGGTCTTGACAATATCAAGCAAGGCAACTGTATCGAACTTATTGTCCGGGAAATCAAAGCTGAAAACTTCTTGTACTCCAATGGCCCCGTTGGCTGTATTCATGCACTTTTTAAGTTGTTCAATCTGCTCTTGGTATTTGGTTTTGTCCCCGCCTTCATGCCTCGCTGCAATACTCTGCCCAAGCAGCAGCGTATAAACCTTGGCCCCTTCGTTAGCTAATCTCGCTGCCGTACCTCCACATCCTAAGATTTCATCGTCAGGATGTGCCGCTGCTACTAAAATTATATCACTCATCTTTCACCTTTATTTTTGCCTGTGCTAAAACATGTCCGTTCTTAAGCTCGCCTTTGGAAAATTCTATCTTAAGCTTTGAAGTTTCCACGAAAGCCGGCGGATAACCCTCCGCATCGAGCATTCTGATATAGTCATAAATTTTTGTACTCGTTGTTAAATTGGAAATGTTGCTTTGTTCGGGAGTACGTCTTTTAAAAACCGTTGCTTCACCTTGCTGAGGCGTAGGCTCAGGCTCATTCTTAATAATCTCAGGTATCATTTCTTTAAAAATAATATCGGAAGCACGCTGAAATATTTCAGTGGCCGACTCATCAAGCGTTAAATCGCGTTTCAAATAAATAGGCCCGGCATCTAATTCCTTGACCACCTTCAAAGCGGAAATCTTGGTTTCGTATATACCCCTCTCAATTAAGTTTTGCAGCGGACTTCCGCCTCTGCCGAAGGGCAAATCCGTCATATGAAAAACAACACACTCGAAGTTTTCGTAGATCGTCTCGGCAATTATCCACGACCAGTGTGGAAAGAAAACGAATTTGGGTTTAAGGTTCTTTAACCTGTCATAGGTCAGACTTTGCTTGTCTGTTATGAGGTCGATATTTAATTGTGGATTATTGCTGATTAATTCGTGTGCTCTTTCAATGTTCCACGACTTGATAGTTGCAATTAGATAATGGTTATTTGTGCCCATCTCTTCCAAAATTCTTATTCTTTTCCCTGCAAAAGAATATCACATATCCTTCTGGGTCCTTTGCCGTCAATAAGTTCTCTCGTTTTTTTCGAGCAGCTAATTCTTTGCTGGTAAGATTTCAATTTTTCTATCGCGGCAGTTAACTTGGATTGGATGTCTTTATCGTTGTACCATCCGATATATTCAAGAAATCCCGATTTGCTCCAGCCGGTGAGGTTTTGTGACTGGTTCTGTGCGATACAAATCCCTATCGTCGGCACACCCACTCTTGCAAGCTCGTATAATGTTTGCCCGCCGGCCGAAATTGCAATGTCCGTTCCCTGCATCACCTCGTGAAGCTCATGTGCGTCCGGCTCGTATATCAATTCTGTATTTTCATCCTGCAGCTTCTTAATTTCCGTTAGGTTTGAAAAAAAACTTGTTACAATGATTTTTTTCTTAAGGGAAGGATAACTCTTATTTAATACCTTCTGGATTGTGCAGGTAACATTGCACATATCTGAGCCGCCGAATGTTACCATTAACGTCTCGATTTCCCTGCGTATCGATTTTACTTCTGTCTCCCAAAACTCCTTTCTAAGAGGGGCGTACTGAGCGCCCAGAAGATAGGTAGTACCGTCCCTTTTAGGATAGGGCATCTGTTCGGCAAAGATGGCCCCGTTTAGAACAAAGCCTTTGGGGTATTCCATTCTTATATCGTCATCGAAAAAGACGGCCGTCTCTGCCTCCTCGGAAATCCTCTCGTATATGTCATATCCTGCCAGATAGGAATCTATGAATACAACATTGGGATTATTTAATATTTGAAGTAGTTCTGTACTGTTTAACCAGTCGAAAAATCTATGACGTTTGTCTTTCAACAGGCCGGCAATAGTTTGGTCTCCGTTAATAATAAACTGCGGGCTGATTCCTCTTTCTTCGAAGGCCTGATAAACGGATGTGCATCTCGTAATATGTCCGTATCCTGTGCCCTTGCCGCCTTCCGTTAATATCGTAACTTTCACAATAAAGCCGGTTAGATTTTCTCAAAAACACCAAGAAGAGTTTTGATAACGTAGTCTATATCTTCACGAGACATCGCCGCATATAGGGGGATGCTGATTTCTCGTTCATAAAAATCTTCTGCAACAGGGCACAATCCTTTTTTATAACCGAGCTGCTGGTAATACGGCTGCAGGTATACAGGTATATAATGTACCTGCACGCCTAATCCCTTCTCCCTTAGTCCTGAAAAAATTTCGGCCTTTCTGGATTTATATTCATCTTTTAATCTGATTGAATATAAGTGCCAGGCGGATTTGACATGGTCATTTTCCACCGGCACATTGAAGAATCTGTTGCCGCTGAAAGCCTCTCCGTAAATTTTAACGATCTGTCTTTTTTTCTTTATGAATCTGTCGAGTTTCTTTAACTGGGAAATTCCCAGCGCCGAGTGAATATCGGTCAACCGGTAATTATTGCCTAAGTGCTGCATCTCATAATACCACCCCTTTCCCGCATTCGACGCATTCTGTAACAACTCGGCCTCTTTTGTCAGGCCGTGGTGTCGGAACATAATGAGTCTCTGGTAGAAGGCCTCATTATTGGTCAAAACCGCTCCACCCTCTCCCGTAGTAATTGGTTTTACCGGGTGAAAACTAAATGCCGCCATATCGGAGTACTGACAGTCGCCGATGGTTGTGCCCATATACCCGGCCCCCAGAGCGTGACATGCATCTTCGATTATAATAAGCTTGTGTTGTTTGGCCGTCTTCGAGATTTCTTTCATTTTTGCCGGCAGGCCCGCAAAGTGAACAGGGATAATTGCCTTCGTTTTGTTGGTTATCGCCTTCTCGATTAGCTCCGGGGCAATATTGCCGCTGTCGGGCTCAATGTCGGTAAAGGCTGGACTGGCCCCAAGAAATAAAGCGGCGTTTGCAGTGGACAGAAATGTCATTGGCGAAGTTATTATCTCGTCTTCACTTTCCAGTCCTGCCGCAAAGTAGGCGCCGTGCAAAGCTGCCGTCCCGGAAGAAAAAGCTGCCGCGTATTTTGCGCCGCAGTACTCTGTGAGTGCATCCTCGAATTCCTTTACTTTTGGCCCTTGAGTCAAAAAGTCGGATGTTAAAACCTCTACTACGGCTTTTATGTCGTCCTCTTCGATAGACTGGTGGCTGTATGATATATATTTATCCAAGCTTCAATCCCTTAATGGTCTCTGCGAGTTCCTCTGTGCTCAACCACATATCGTTTACATCACTGCGAAAGACAAATCCTTCTGGAACCGAAGGATACTTATCGTACTTGTCAAGTACCCTCTGACTTCCAAAGAACTGGGGCAGTATCACATATATGCCATCCACTATTTTAACGTTTCGTGCCTCATCAAAAGAAATCAGGCTTTCGTGGACTTTCTCGCCGGGCCTTATACCTGTGTACTTGAATGTACAATTTGGCTCGATGGCCCTTGCTAGGTCGGTGATTTTCATGGAGGGAATCTTTGGAATAAACACCTCCCCTCCTTCGCTTTCCTGCAGTGCCGTGATGACCAGATCAACGGCCTCTTCAAGCATAATCCAGAAACGCGTCATCCGTTCATCCGTGATAGTAAATTCTTTGATGCCTGCTCGCTTAAATTTCATAAATAGCGGGATAACGCTGCCGCGTGAACCTATGACATTGCCGTACCTTACGGCCGAAAATCTTGCGCTACCTCCACTGTATGCGTTTGCGGCAATAAATATCTTCTCGGCGACTAATTTTGTGGCTCCGTAAAGATTTATGGGATTCACCGCCTTATCTGTTGATAGGGCCACCACATTCTTGACCCCTTTATCTATCGCCGCGTCCACTATATTGTCCGCCCCTATTACGTTGGTTTTAACCGCCTCGAAGGGATTATATTCCAGCGCCGGTACCTGCTTTAGCGCCGCCGCATGAACAACGTAGTCTACACCTTCGAAGGCCCTGTAAAGTCGGGCCTTGTCTCGTATGTCACCGAGAAAAAATCGCAGAGACACGTCTTTTTCATGGAATTTCTTCTGCATGTTATATTGCTTGTGCTCATCTCTGGAATATATGATAACTTTCCGTGGTTCGTATTCGGTAAGTACCCTCTCGACGAACTTATTACCGAATGACCCCGTGCCTCCGGTAACTAAGATGGTCTTGTCATTTAACATCGGCTGCTCTCCGGTTAAATCGTGATTCAGCTGTTTCCGTTGTTTCTCTCAGGTCGAATCTCTTCGATCACCCTCGACCTTCGTGGTTTACTGTAATCTTGTGTGCGTTTTCGTTCTCATTTTATGCTTATTATGATGTCTTCGAGTTTGCGTTTGGGAACGTGATGCACATTATTTTCATCTCGCCAGTATCTATGGTCCTTGTCCGCCTTCATTTCATCGATAACGACCTTTTCTTTGGGTTTTCCCAGACCGAGAATAATGGAAACATCGTATTCTTTCGGAATATCGAAAGTTGTGCGAATCTTTTCCCTGTCTATAGAACCAATTATACTTCCGCCGATGCCCTTCTCTGCAGCGCCGAGCATAATACTTTGTGCCGCGATTCCCTGATCAACAGATGGGTCCTTATGTATTGTTGTATCGACTAACATAATTATATAAGCGGATGGTCTTTCTCCTTCCGAAGGGCCCCGCCAGTCTTTAAGATAACCCGCCCATACCAGACAGGCGAAAATCTCGGCATTTGTTTCGGCCGTGTTGGAAATAATATATTTGAGAGGCTGAAGATTCCCTCCTGATGCCGAAAGCCGGGCCAAATTGACGAGGTCTTTCAATGTGCTTGTTGGTATAGCTTCATTTTGATGAAACCTTCTGATGCTGCGATTTTTTCTTACTAATTCCTCGAGCATATTGACCCTGATTAAAGCTTTACAATTACCGATTATTTTTTATGTGTCTACCCTTATTTCTTTGGCTTCTGATTTTATTATACTCTCACTGATACCGCACCTTTTGAGAGGGGCCCCAAAGCTTCTCCTTTAAGCAAACTGATAATTCTGCTTAGACTCCGTCCCCCTGGGTTGCAGAACCCTTCAAAAAAACTTCTTTTTATCAGACGACTTCGAACCGCCCAATAAACCAAACAGCTCAAAATCCGCCTGTTTATCTGTTTAAATCTGTCTTTAAGCCCAATTTCTATAACAACCTGTCAATTAGGGCCTGCTGCACATGGCAGCTTGTCATCTCCCCTGGTCCTTCAATGTATTACAGACTATTATTTTCATACACCTTCTCGGATAAATGGTAATAGAGCGGCGCAAGCATTCTTACTGACGGATGGCGTGTGGTAGATGGTTGCCTCGATTTTCCGGCTTGTTTGTTTTCCATTCGACAGCTTGCCCTCCTTGAAAGACACTCTAAGTATCCTTTATGATGTAAAAAAGTACCGGATTCCGCTCAGGTATAATTCCCTGAGTTTATTCATTGGTTTGCTTATGACGAGAGCCCCCACTTGGAAAACCACTTCCTTCGGCACTGACTCCATTATTGGCCCAAAAATCCTGTTCATATTAAATTCCTGATTCCAAAGGATTTTTGCTTATAAAAGGTAAATAGTCAAGTAATATCTCCGCTTAAATAGGCTGAAAGCCGGTTTTTAGCCAAATAATAATTTTTGAAGGCGGTTCCCGGCGTAGGAGTCAAAGAAGGCGATAAGTCTTTGGCAAAGAAATACTTAGCAAATCGACCCGGTCGGGTTCTAACCTGCTGCCGTCTGTTTAGATGCCCGAATCTATCGCCGGGGACCGAATTGCAGCAGTATAAATAAGAAAAAGACCGGACAATAGGCACATCTAGGCCCAACCCTATGTGGTTGCCCGAATATGAGTCTCATCCATTAGTAAATCGTAAGTAGTAAATTACAACGCCACCGCTTGCCCAATCCCCGTCATCCCTCGACTGCGCCCCCGTTCTTGCAAGAGCAGGAACGGGGGCGCAGTCGAGGGATCTGCCACCGAATATAATAAATCCAGGAAATCTGCCTGCCCGATTCCGAATCCACGCCAGTCCGAATCCCTGCATGCTTTAGGCAGGGATCCAGCCTATGCCCTGCGAAGCCTTGGCGAAGCAGGGGGCAGGGACCCAGAAAAACTTATAATAACCGCAACGTCTTTTGTCGCTTCCTTATCGGTTAGCCTCCAGCTCGGCTGGGGGTCATAATTATTCGTTGGGGGTCATGATTAACCCCGTCACTTGTTGGCGGGGTTGCCTTTTTATATACCCATACCCCCAAGCTTGCCCTGAGCGTAGCCGAACGGGTCGAAGTCGAAGATCCGGCTTTAGACGGAGCAGGAATCCACATATTTAGACCCCACCCCTGTGGTGGGGGGATTTTTTTTAATCCGTTTTTTTCTTTCCCCTTCCTCCCTTCACTTCGACATTCGACATTCCTTGTTCTATATTCGTTATTCATTACACATTCACACATCCACTCATTCACGCATCCCATTTTTTCTCTTTTTTCTTTCCCTTTTCCCTTTGCTCTTCTCGCATCATCTAATATAATCCGACAAGCAAGCGAAAGAGATGTAAATTGCGAGCAAAGGAAAGGTTTAACCCGTTAGAAGTAAACGTCCGAAGGCGTTTGTCAACTTTCTAACTGGGCTGAGATATGAAGTTGTTTGGCCTTTATATAGAGACTGTATAATCATTGTTAAATTAAAAGAGAAAGGAACACATTATGCACGTTAACCTCACTAAACTGCTGATAGTGATTTTGGCTCTTGCAGTTGTTTCTTCTACAATAGGCTGCACCAGTCATCATAAGCTGTATAAGCCGGGTGGACCAATGTTATCGCTGCATGATGCAGCTATTCATTACCCGTCAAGAATCGACGAACGCATTGACGCCGGAGAAAACGTTAACAATACCAATCATATGTTTGGCACCCCGCTAATGGCGGCTGTGCGATTCGGCAAGACTGAGAGCGTAGCAACCTTGCTGGCCCGCAACGCCAACCCCAACATACCGGACAAGATAGGCCATATTCCTTTAGCGCTCGCCGCACACAATGAAAATATGCAGGAAATCGTTAAGTTGCTTGTCAAACACGGCGCCGAGATCAACGCCAAAGGATACTACGGCCGGACCGCATTGCACTATGCTGCAATACATGGCGATATAGAGATGGCTTCCTTTCTTCTTGAAAATGGTGCCGACCTGAATTTGCGCGGAGACGTGTTCGGATTCTCCCCCCTGTTCTGCGCCGTCAATTGCCAGAAGGCCCCAATGGTCGAATTCCTTCTCGAACAGGGTGCCTCGGTCTCGCTCACCGACGACTCAGAGCGTACAGTTATGGACATTGCAAGGCACAAGAATCCAAAAATCGTACAGTTATTGGAGCATTATAAAGTGATAGAGAATTAAAACGTAGAACCGAGAAGAAAGATGCCCGACGCCGCAATCTCATACCTTGTCATCCTGAGCGGAGCGCAGCGGAGTCGAAGGATCTGGCCTATGGTGTCTCTGCCAACCGGAGAATGGAAACCGGTAACTGTTTTACTATCAACATTTACTATATCAAAGGCAGCAGCAAAAGGAGCAGTTGCGTCCATATTTACTATCGCGAATGATTTCCAGAAAGTCTCGTCCAGCTAACAAATTATTCTGTCAGGCAAGGGCGGCCCAAAAAAACACTTTTTTGGTCATTTTTTTGCCTGCCCCGCCCGCCCCATGAGATAGCGAAGCTTTATCTCTTAGGGGTGAGATAGTGAAACGCCTGCCCCGTGAGATAGCGGAGCGTTATCTCACTGGGGTTATCTCACTGGGGTTTTTGTGCATTTTGTGCTTTTTATTCGTTAAATCAGTTTACCCCGTTAGAAACATGCCTTCTGTCTTCTAATGGGGCGTTAATATAGGTAAAAAGACGCGACCAAAAGCGCACATAGTAACCGGCCAAATCCCAAAAA
>CAYNKI010000001.1:0-56841 GCA_964397675.1 uncultured Pirellulales bacterium | reverse complement strand
TTAGACTATTGGATTATTTTTTTATGTACTTTGAGTAGATAATCTGAGGTATTTAGCCATAGGTTTTGCCGGCTTCATCCACATAAATCGTACCTTTTGCTTGTTTTATGACTTTAACTGCCTTTGACACCTTGGCAAGCTCTGGGACTTTAAATAGCCTGCCACACTTTCGACACTTTACTCTTTTGTCTGCTGTACTACTATCTAAAATCCAGTTGCTGCTACAGTTCGGACATTTGGCAATAATCTGCATCGGCAAACCTCTTTTGACCTATAATATCACTTTATGACAGACAATACCAATCTAAGCGAAACAAACGTTAGTTTTTTGAAATAGGATAACAAAATTTTACTTGATTTAGTGTTCGGAATTTGCTAACATAATATTATGTCGATTGGGGGGTTAGTTGAATGACGAAGCGGATCTCATGTAAAGTTATCAATTCTTTTCCTTTTACAAAAGCCACCAATCCGTCAATGTATTTAGGTCAGCCCAAAAATAAATGCTACCGCAGAGATTGTGCTGTCGTTGTGAATCCCGAAGTACTTCGGGATGTCAAGCCTATCAGCAATTCGGCCACCTATACGCGTTCATTAGACATCTCAAAAGCGGCTCTTGATAATCGAATGATGGGACAGATTCTTGATTGTTACGTTTGAGGCTCAAGCTTGTTATTTACGACTGGGCCCTAAGTAGAGCAGAACAATCTATACCAGATCCTTTAAGTAGTGTCTCAGGTAATATCGACATTGGGTCAGTACTAACGCGCTTAACATTATAGTGATGAAGGCATCGAGAGAAACCTCATTTATTAGAACAGCCAAAGTTGTGCCCACGGCTGGAGGATGTTCAAAGTCTAAAGCCACCATAAGCAATATTGCGATTCCAACTGCGAGGGGATAACTAAGGAAATAGGGTAGAATAATGAAACAGAATATAGCTCCAGAGGCAAGGCCGACGAGATGGCCACCGACAACATTTCTTGTTTTAGCGGAGACATTCGTGGGCATTGCAAATAAGATAAAAATTGTCGCCCCCATTGTGCTGATCAAGACTATTTTTTCCTTGCCCAGAATAACAACCAGGACGGATAAGATAGCGGCGGCCAATGCGCTTTGTAGGAAGTAATATTTCCAAAGCTTTTTGAATTTGTTCGTTAGTAAGGAGATTGGCACGTCGCTGCGCTCCTCGCAATGACACTTCGTGTCACTTTAGCTCACTTTGGCTTTTATATACCGGATGTTATGATGTTCTTTGCGGCTTTTCGAGTATATTCCGGACTTTCCAGCTTACCGGACCGTAGCAATTCTTGCGCTCGTTGGACGGCTTCTGTATCAGTTTGAGGAACTTGTATTGCTTGGTTAATTAAACGGATATAATCGACCTGCAAGGACACATCCGCGCTATTATTTGGGGGAATCTTGGTAGAATCAGGCTGCTTGGACGGCGATTTTTGCAATCCCGATGTACATTGGGAGTGGTTAATATATATTTTATCAATCATTGCATAAACATTCCTTCAAAACCTTCAATCTATAATCCTTTTCGCACATTTTCTACAAAACTTAAGCTTTTTGCTGAATTTTTGTCCGCCTTGGTCCCGATTTATCGGGATTGTTTTCGGAAAAACCTATTTTCACCATTTTATCTTGTGGGTTGTAATGTTTCTGCAACCTCATAAGCTACAAATTTGAGAAACTTAAGCGAGCTGACAACTACTATCTGTTCGCGCAAAGATGCAGTGCCGGATCGCATATGATGTTGGAAGTAGTCTTTTATCCGGGATTCGGTATTTTTATCGGCGCTATCCCAAACTTGTTCCAAAGCCCATAGTAATTGCCCTTCTTTCAGGTCTAAAAGCCTCATGCGTAGGCCGATGGCCATATGAGGATAGGGCTGATATTTGGTTACAGTGCCAATCAATACAGCATCGCATTTTAATGTCTTATGGATTGATAATAGTTGTTCAAGGTTGTAAGTTGTCTCTAAGTCTAATTGTAAACTGTGCCACGCAGGGTCATTCTGCTCGATATGAGTTAAGCCAAAAAGATGTTTTTTTTGTAATGCCAGAAAAAGTGCTTCGGTTACATCAGCGGAAATTTGCGGATAACTGGAATAGTTGTCCAGCTCAATAAGAGTAACCCTGCCAATAGTAGACAATTGTTTGTCAGGATTAAGGTAATAACAATCGGTCATCGGCTTAGAGTCTGTGTAGAATCGGCAGCCTGACATAAGAATAAACAGATCAAAAGTCAAAATGCAAAATGCAATCCTGATGTACATCGAGACCACAATTTTGATTTTTAATTTTTGATTTTTGCATTGTTTTTCGACATTATTCATTTGTTTTACCCTTAGTTGAATTTTCCTGGGATTTAGGCTCGGTTGACTTTGCAGCTGATGCTGCAGGCGAGCCTTTATCCTCACTCTGGGCTGATTCAGTTGGGTCCTCTGCACCGAGAAATTTAAGTATCTTAAGAAGGGCCTCCAATTGGGCTGATTCAGCCTCCCGCATTTCATCCCGATAACCGAGGATATTGCTCTTCCAGTTATTCAACTCAATACGCATTTCAATCAGAAGGTCATTTGCCTCGGTTAATTCCTTTTGTGTTTGCTTCAATTTAATATCGAGTTCGGCTGACTGTTTTTTGAGTTGGGTGTTCTCATTTGTAAGGTCCTGATTTTGTCCTCGTAGCGTTGCTGTCTGCTCGGAGAGCTGGGAGTACTTTTGTGACAACTCGATGGCGGATTCTATCACAGTTTGTCCCTGGGATTTAGGTTCTTGAAATCTTTTTGCCACAGAGTTATTTTGCTGTTGGTTTATTGTTTCGGTTGAAGCAATAATATCCCTCTGACCTTGGGATGGCGAGCAGCTTGATAACTGAAGTATTAACAGTTGTAAAGGTAGTACAAGTATAATTTTTTTATTGACGTTCATTGTTTTTCTCCAATCATCTTTCCCAAAATTAAATATCAAATATCAAAATGTAAAATTAAGGAAGTCATCCCGAAGCACTTCGGGTCCCGATGTACATCGGGATTTGATTTTTAATCTTTAATTTTTTGACTTTCTTGACCAGCATAATCACACCTTAAATATATTCTCTCACCACAACAGCAGGTTACCTCTATAACGGCGAATTCAGGGTGGTTTTCTAAGATGCTCACCTGCTTTATGGCCGAGACCTCTTTCCTCTCTTTTGGTCCGCCTTTGGCGGTCTGCGACTGGACCTCATCGAGTTGAACTCGGCCTTCGAGCTTGACCTCCTCACTTTTTAGAATGTGTCCTACCGCTTCATCCATTTGTTATTTAGCCTTTCTGAGTCAGGCGCAGTAATCAATAGAATGCTGATCATTTTCATCATTGTTCATTTTATTGTTATGGTTCTCTTGGTCTACTGATTCGTTCACATCTTGTTCACCTTCTTCTCTATGTTCAGCATGTGGGTTCTGCCGATGTTTTCTTTCCTCGCGACGTTTTGCTGGTGTTAAACCTGCGATATTGTGCAAGCTTTCTACCGGCTTTATTATGTTGTTATCGCTATCTGCCATCTTTCCATTTCCTCAATTTTACAGATAAATTGAATATAGCACTTACGTGCAGCTGGCTGATACGTGATTCGGTAACCTTCAAAAGGCCGGCTATCTGCTTCATCGTTAGGCCTTGTTGGTAATAAAGCAAAATAATCTGCCGTCGCCTCTGGTCTAACTGCCGTATGGCCTCAGTTAATTTATCTACCAGCTCAGCTTGTTCAAGCTGTTTATCGGGAGTGGCTGTGTTGGTTGCTGCCAAGAAATGGTCCAGGGAGGATTGTTCCCCAGTAAACTCGTCAATAGAGACAAAATACTGGGCGCGTGCCACCTCAAACAGGGCATAAACTTCATTAACTGTTATTCCAAGTTTCTCAGCCAACTCTTCATCACTGGGCGCTATGCCTGTCCGCTCAGTGATTTCTTGACAAAGCCGACGAGCGTTTCGAAGCTGCTTATTAAGATTTGCAGGCAGTAAAGATGAACTTCTCAACTCGTCAAGAATGGCTCCTTTTATCCGAATATAAGCGTAAGTCTTAAATTTGGCCTGGTGAGATGAATCGAAATCATGTGCAGCTTTAACCAATCCAATCGTGCCTGCTGAGATCAAATCCTCAAATAGCAAAGGAGGTTTAAGATATGTCGTCACCCGGCGAGCTATTTTGTGAACCAATGGCAGAAACTGGGCTATCTGTTCATCGTCAAGCCCGCCGGTGGCGGATTTTTTTGGGCCTGCGTATGTGCGCAGCGCCACGACCTTTAGGTGCTCTGTGCTGCAACATCCGTCGTCTGTCGTCTGTCGTCCATCGTCCATCCTCAATCCCGAAGTACATCGGGATTGAGGCTGCCACTCTGGTCCTGTGGTATGCCGCTCAGCCCTCGTGGAACGGGAGCTCACAGGAGTATTTTCAGTTCTTACTGTCACCAGCCTTGTTCCTTTGTTTGTTCATATGGCTCGTAATTATCGCATTGGTCAAAATAGCATTTATTGTCCTTACAGCTAAGCTGACTACTACATAGGCAACTATCGCGCCTGTCAGCGCCCGCCTACAGCATGTAAATGGCGAAAGGCCACAGGTCCAGCTAATAAAACCCAAGCCGAAAAAGCATAACACAGCACTGCTGATCGCAATTGAACGAGCGTGTAATGGCATAACAATTTATTATTTATTATTTATTATTTTTTACAACTTTAGTCACTTTAGCTCACTTCTGGTAAAACTCCGACCAACTCTTGTTCTTTGGCCACCGTGGATTCAGTGAGCTGAACGGTTATAGTTTCTATGGGTTCTACTTCGGTCCCAAGCACGATTTCGTCATAAGCTATAACCGGCAGCAATGGCACTGTACGTGATAACATGGTCGCTAAGGGCGAGCGCAATCTCGAATCGCATAGCATAACCACTTTGTCTTTGCCGTTGTCCATCGTTGCTTTCCAGGCTTGTGCGATTTTTCTACTTATCTGCATCGCCGTCTCGGTTGGTAAGGCCAGGGTAATGTGGTCTGCTTCCTGCCGCAAAATAGAAGTTATATGATGTTCGAATGAGGGCTCCAGTGTTATAGCCGAAATTTTACCGGTCTCGTCTTTATACTGCTCGGTAATCGTTCTGCTTAAGGATTTTCGAACTAACTCTGTTAATGCAGCGATGTTTTTAGTTTTTGGAGCGTTTTCCGACAACGATTCAAGTATAATGGTTAATTCACGGATCGGGATTCCGTCCTTTAAGAGGTTTTTCAGCACACGTTGAAGCAATCCAATAGGCACTTGGCCATCAGCACCAACAACTTCTCCAACTAATGAAGGTTGTTCCTTGCGAAGTCTATCTACAAGAAGCTGCACATCCTCACGGGTTAGCAATTCATCAACGTGTTTTTTTAGAGTTTCGGACAGGTGTGTAATAAAGACGGATTCAGGATCGATTACGGTATATCCATTTAACTCTGCTTTTTCTTTGTTATCTTTTGTGATCCAGAGGGCGGGTAATCCATAAACAGGTTCGGCAGTTTCAATACCGGCTACTTTGTTTTGGACGGTGCCTGGATCCATCGCCAGATACATATCGGGTTCTAACCGCCCCTTCGCTATTGGTATCTCTGAGAGCCTAATCTCATAAACGCTTGGCTCGAGATTGATATCGTCCCGCAAACGCACTAATGGGATAATGATTCCAAGCTGGTGCGCAAAACCCCTGCGCAGTGCCCCAATACGCTCAAAGATGGTATTATTTTTACGAGGGTCCACCATGCTAATCAGTCGCACGCCGACACGCACTGAAACTCTATCGACGTCCAGGAGTTGTTCAACTGGTTCTTTTTCAGCTTTTTGGGGTACAGGCGTAATTGATTTCTTGCGGTCCTTCTCGGATTGAGCAGTCATTCGTCCGATCAAAGCGGTCCCGATGGCTAAAAGTATAAAAGGCACCTTAGGTAAACCAGGCACCAATGCCATCAAGCCAATGACGAAAGCGGCTGTCATCAACGGTTGACTGGTTTTAAGAAACTGCTTGGAGAGGTCCTGGCCGACGCTCCGGCTCGATGAGATTTTGGTCACCAAAAAGCCTGAGCTGACAGAGATGATTATCGATGGTATCTGGCTGACTAAGCCATCACCGATGGATAGAATAGAATAAGTTTTTACAGCGTTGGCAACAGTCATACCTCGAGAATAGCCCATAGCCATGCCGCCAATTATATTGACCGCGGTAATTATCAGCCCGGCTTTGGCATCTCCACGAATGAACTTGCTGGCACCATCCATGGCACCATAGAATTCGCTTTCTTTGACAATTTTGGATCTGCGTGTGTTAGCCTGGGCCTCGGTAATAGTGCCGGCGTTTAGGTCTGCATCGATGGCCATCTGCTTGCCGGGCATAGCATCGAGAGTAAAGCGAGCAGATACCTCGCTTATTCGCTCGGCACCTTTTGTGATTACTATGAACTGAATAACAACAAGAATTAAGAAAATTACAAGTCCGACGACAAGGCTGCCGCCGGCAACGAAACTACCGAAAGTCTGGATAATTTTCCCCGCATCGGCCTGTAGAAGGATCAATCTGGTCGAGGCCACGTTAAGAGAGAGGCGAAATAATGTCACGAAAAGAAGCAACGAAGGGAAGGTGGATAAATCGAGGGCCTCTTTTGATGACAATGTAATGATTAATACGGCTACCGCCAATGAGATACTACAGGCTAAAAGCATATCCATCAATAGCGTAGGCAGGGGAATTATGAGAGTGGCAAGAACTGTCACCAGGCCCAAAACCAAAATAATATTGCTGTGGGAGGCCAGAGGTGTATTAATCCCGATAGAATCATTGGGATTGTCCCCGCGAAGGCGGGGAGTTGTTAGCTTTTGCAAATTATCGGTCCCGTTGGACATTGGGACTAAATTCGGCCTTACAGAGCCTGCCATTATGAATCCTTCTGCCACCGTCATGCCGATGTACCCCGATGTACATCGGGGGGACGGGGGCTATGATAGTTTCAGCTATCCCGATGTACATCGGGATCGGAAGCGCTACCTGCGGGATTCTCGCTATCCGGGGTCCCGCCAATAACCTGTTTTATTCTGACGGCGAACCGGCCGTCTACTACTACTACGTCCCCTGTAGCAAACTTAGCGTCCTTCAAGTACAAATCAGCTGGTTCATCAATAGGTTTACCGAGCTTCAATACTGAGCCGGGGCCAAGTTGCAAAAGTCTCCGGACTGGTATCTCCGTTTGTCCAATGGCAATGGTAACAGGCACGTTCATATCCAGTATGATGTCTAATTTGCCGCCCGAACCTGAAGATTCCCCGATGGGCATCGGGGCCTCTGGAAAATCAACCGCCTGTACCTGCTTTTTAGAGTCAGCTTGTGAGGTATCATCCTGTGATGGTTGATCCCGATGTACATCGGGATGAGCTTTTTCTTCTGTTGCTTTAGCTGCTTTTGCCATATGACGCTCCTTTCGTCATGTCAAGTCATTTAATGCCTGTGATTTAGCTTTTGTCCCGCTGTACATTGGGACCTCTGTGAACACAATAGCGTGCTGGCCAGCCGATTTTGTGGGCTGACCACGAAGAACTGTTCGGCCTTCAACAACCAATTCAATCGGTTCATTGATCGCTTTATCAAGTAACAATATATCATAAGGGCTAAGGCTAATTATCTGTTCAAAAGTAAGCACAGCAACCGCCAATTGAGCCGTAACAGAAACCGGCATTTGCTGTAGATGCTCAAGTATCGCTTTTGAGATATCATCATCCCGATGTACATTGGGATTTTTATCAGCTTCTATGATTTTTCCCACGGCAGGTGCCAGTCTGCTGCAAGGTATTAAAAGGTAAGCTTCACAGGCTGCTGCGGGCTTGTCGTCGGCAGAGGAGGCTTTTTCGATGCTAAAAACAATCTTACTGATTTCTTGTACGGGTTGTAGTCCCGATTTAAAATCGGGAGTGGTGGACAGCTTGATGGGCAACTGGCCTTTGACAAGTTCAGAGACCGGCTGCAAATCCCCGATGGACATCGGGGTACATTGGGACACGATTGCTGAGACAATGTCGAACAAAAGGGATTCTTCCAGTTGCGATAATCCCGAAGCACTTCGGGATGAGCCCCGATGTACATCGGGGTCGGGCTGTGATGTGGTGTCCCCTGTATCTTTTTCAGATTCGTCATCACCGAGCAATTGCTTTGTCCAGGTAACTGCCGTTTGCTGGGGTACGTCAATGAGTCCACATAGATGTTCCTGATCGGTGCCAAATGCCAGGTAATAATCGTTTTGTCCACTGTTTAATACTTGTTCGAAAAGCTCACTGGCAAAGTGCTGGGTGTTCGAAGTAATAGTGACATTAAAATCATTGTGATAAAGCTGAGAAAATGTTTCAGCTATTGCTGCGGCTATTTTCTCTGTGAAATTATCAAGTCTGTTGAGCTGGCTGCTACTAAAATAATGAGGCTGATGCCAATCATACTCAGAGACTTCTATTTGTGTATCTTCTGCTGGCCCAGAGCCTATAGCAGCGAGAAGCTTTCGAATATTTTCTCTACTTAAATTGTTAGCAACGCCATTACTCATTGTACAGCGAATTCACTAAAAAGAACGTTCTTAATTTTAGGTTTGGCATCAGGGAAAAGTCTTTCATTAAAAGCATCCAATATTTCTGATTGAATACGCAGAAGATTCCTGTCACCTCGAATATCTTCAAGGGTCTGATTTGCAAGGTAAATGGTAAGCCAATTTTTCAAGAGCGGCTTCTTTTCCTCAATAAAAGCGGAGAGCTTTTTTTGGTCCAATTCAGTACTTATTTGCAGTGTCAGTGCCACTCGAATGTAGCGCGTTACGCTCGGCTCATTAAGATTTGCCACCACAGGGTCAAAGTCGTAGAACCATCCCGAAGTACTTTGGGATGCTGAATCCGTGGCATCACTATCTTTTTCGAATAGCTGTGTGTGATTTGATTCTGTTTGTTGAGATTGGGAAGGTTCAGCTATTTTGCTACTACCGGACCAGCCAAATAAACGACCGAGTCCAAAGCCGGTACCGGCGCAGACAACCACAACAACAGCAATTATTATCCACTGCCTGCGGCTGCCTGCCGTGGCCTTCTGGGGATCAACCTTTTCGGAGGCCTCATCGAACTTTTGCTGCTCCAGTTTTTTTTGCCCCGCTACGGCCTCGGCCTTCGCAGGAACGAGTTTTTCTGCATTTTTTTTGTCTGCCATTTTCGATTCTTCACTTTAATTATCCCGAAGCACTTCGGGAGGGGTCAATTTGTCACTGATTATCCGACTGGTTGCAAGTTTGCCTCGGCGGATCGATATCGGCGAACTTTGTCTCTTAACGTTCGATCACTAATGCCTAATACTTTTGCAGCTTTAGTCTGGTTACCTGCTGTCTGACGCAAGGTATCCAAAATTGCTTGTTGCTCTATTTGAACTAACGGTATGCCACCCAGCCCCTGATGGGTGGCAGCGTCAAGCACAGCTTGGCGATGGCCATCCCCAAAGGCTTTACCTTTGAGGCTGCCACCTTGTGTCCATCCAGTCTGTGACAGCGGTGCGAGCTCATCAAAGAGCCAGGAGACATCCGCTAATGAAAGGATTGGTCCAGCTCCTAAAATCAATGAAGTCAGCACAACGTTTCGTAATTGCCGGACATTGCCAGGCCAATGATATTTGGCAAAAATATCTATCATTGCATCGTCAAGTTTAGTTATAGTGCGTCGTGATTCACGTGCATGAAGATTGACGAAATGCCATATCAGCTCGGGCAAATCTTCAGGACGTTGTCTTAGAGGTGGGATGACTAATCTTACCCCACTTAACCGATAGTAAAGGTCCTGGCGGAACCGGTTTTGTTGAACTTCTTGCAATAAATCTTTGTTGGTGGTGCTTATTATCCGAACATTAACTCTGATGTTTTCATTTCCTCCGACCCGTTCAAACTCTTGCTGTTCGAGTATCCGAAGCAGCTTAGCCTGGAACTTCAGAGGTGTTTCAGTAATTTCGTCTAAAAGCAAGGTCCCACCATGGGCCATTTCAAATCGCCCCTTACGTTGAGCGTAGGCACCGGTGAAGGCGCCTTTTTCATGGCCGAACAATTCGCTTTCCAGAAGTGAGTCACTTAATGCCACACAACTGACTTTGATGTATGGACCTTGAATCCTTTTGCTTTTGTGGTGGATAAGGAAAGAAATGAGCTCTTTGCCTGTTCCACTTTCACCGCTTATTAAAGCTGGTGTCGATGTGGGAGCTATCCTTTGGGCTAAATTGATGGTTTGAATTAGTTTTGGGCTTTTGCCTACAATCTGATAAAGATAGCGACTACCATCCTGGGCCGAGGCTATTGTTGAGACACTATGGTTGGGTAGGAAGGTATCCAACAGAGACTCAATTTTTTCACGATCAAGAGGCTTGATTAGGAAATCACAACAACCTGCACGAATTGCCTTTACAGCCGTTTGGGCTACCAAGCGCGGCATGTCCCTCGGCACTCCCCGATGTACATCGGGGCGACTCGTCGGACGATGGACGATGGACGATCCCGAAGCACTTCGTGATGAGCATCCAGCGTCGAGCTCGGCTAACACAACCACCGGCAGCTCCGGTGAATCTATCCTGATTTTGCTTAGCAGCTCGAAAGTGCTGTGTGGTTGACTAATCTTGTTGTTAATAAATACAAGGTCGCAGTTATTCTTGTCGAGAAAGTCAAAAGCGGCTTTTCCATCATCGACAAGATTTGCGCGAATTCCTTTGTGAGCTAAAATCTCCAACATAAACCGAGCCACGGCAGGGTCACTATCAACTATTAGCACATTGGAGGTATTGTCACGTTGCTTGCTTGAGACCTTACTTCGCGGAAAACCTTGGTCCCGATGTACATCGGGATTGTCTGATTCGTTTCTATTCACCTGTGTTACTCCATAGCAATCAATGTTTGAGGTTTTTCGCTCAGGTACCAGTCAATTAATTTCTCCCGGGCCTTAGCTAAATCAGTCCATGGAGAATTGGGATATTCTACAATTAGCTGTCTATACATCTTCTTTGCTGCGGGCATCCCGATGTACATCGGGACTTGCCCTAAGCAATTGCCTATTTGAAATAAAATCCAGGCTCTATCCTGAGCCAGGGCGGGGTCCTTGACATCGTTCGGATCCTTGCGATTAAGGGCTTGTTCATAAAACACCGCTGCTTGTTCCAGATGACCGCTGCGAAACAGAATTTCTGCCAGCTCAAGAGGATTGCCTAATTGGTTCCGCTCCGTGGCGGATTGTGATATATTCTCCAGCATTTGTAATGTTTGATCGGATACTGGCTCATATTGCAATTCCTTGTCCGGCTCAGGCTGCCCCGATTTACGGGGCTCCTGTGGCGCTTTAGTTATTAATGAGGTTTCATTAGGTTCTTGCTGAAGGCGGATTGGAGCTGGCTCAATCCCGATGTACGTCGGGACAGGCTTAGGCTCTTGGCTCTTTGGTTCAAATTGAATGGAGCGGATTTGCTCAATCAAACCCCAAAGCTCATTTTTGTATTTTTTATCCTCCCCTCTTTCAGGAACGCTAATCCTGTTTTGCCACAAGTCCCGATGTACATCGGGATGCTGTGGCGTTTCAGTTGAGCCAGGTTGCTCTGATGCAATTGCAATCCCGATGTACATCGGGACTGCTAAGAGACAACCGGTCACAAACAATAAGCGAGTCCCGATGTGCATCGGGATCGAGTTTCGTTTATTGAGAATCGCGTTCGGCTTTATGTTTTTAGTTTTAACTTTCATTGTGTTAAATATCCCTGGCCCAAAAGAGCTAAAACTGCCTGGTCATAGTTTTTCTGCTGAGTGTAAGCTGCTGCCAGTAGGTTTGACGCTCTTTGCTTTATTTGATCTTCCGGGGCAGAATCCAAAAGCTGTAGACAAATGGAGATTGCTTGTGAATCCTGGCCGAGCTTCAAACAAACATCAGCCAATACACACCCAATTTCTTGCGCCAGAGGCCCAGGTTCTATGAAAACGAGAATTTCGCTTAATTTCTCACGAGCAAGTTCCAGGTTGCCTTTAGCGAGGAAGCATTTGGACTGTTCAAAAAATATTTTGGCCTTTAATTGCGAGTCAGGCACGTACTCCGACTTATCACGAAGTGCCGCAATAACTTCGTCATACAAGCCCATTGAGCGGAGGGCACTTGCCTTGAGTAGTAATATTTCAAGAGATTCTTTCTGTGATAGCTGCCATGAGCTGGTATTCTCTAATAACTTTAATGCCTCTATGAAATGGCCCTGCATGATTTGCGTTTTAACCAAAGCTGATAGGGCCTCTACATACTTTTGCATGACATGTTGGCCTGCCAGTCCACCTAATGCGGATTCAAAAGCATTGCAGGCTTGTTGAGGCAAATTCAGCTCAAGGTAGGTTTTGCCTAATAGAAAACAAGCTAAATACAAATCTTTATCTGTGTGGTCTTTGGAGAGGTTGATATATCGAGTTAACCATTTAGCTGCGTTCTCATAGTCTTTGTTCTCATAGAAACACCTGCCCGCTCCGATTGCAGAATCCCTCTGAGATTCTAAAGAGAAACCAAGATTGTAAACTTTGCTATATAGCTTGGCGGCTTCGGATAAAAGCCCAGCTTTCATAGTAGCATTAGCAAGATACAAGCAAGCCTTGTCGGAAAGTTCAGTATCAGAAAATTGTTCTGTAAGCTGCTTCAAATCCTCACGGGCACCAAAATAGTCGTGCAAGTTGGTTTTCAGCTTGCTGGAGGCCAGCAGTGCGTACGGTGCAAAAGATGTTCGCGGGTAGCGATTGGCAACCAATTTGTACTCGGCAATCGCTTCGGTTAAGCAACTCCTTTGGGCCTGCAAAAGTCCCAATGCAAAATGAGCCAGGGCGGAGCCCTGGACTGGATCAAGGCTGCCTTCGTCGGCGATGCCCCGATGTACATCGGGGTCGTCACCAGAAGTCAGCAGAAATATCTGCCACAGCGAAACAGCTTCCTGGGCCAGCAAGGCTGTATGTTCTGATAATGATGTATAGTTAAACGGGTTGAAGATTTTAACTGTTCCCCCTGCTTCTGCAGGGGCAAGCTTGTCCCCGCGAAAGCGGGGATTATCCATTCGAGCCAGTAAACCAGCACAACCAGTTGCTACTGTTACAATCTGCTGCGTTGTTGCCGATGACATATACAAACACACTGGCCTTTTGCGAAAATTGTCTTTTTCCGCCCCGATGTACATCGGAGCGGGGTTACTGTTGCAAGCCCATTCAATATCAAGGTCAGCGTTGGCAGCAAATCTTGCCAATAGCTCCTCAATAGATGCTCCATTGCAGATGACAGACCAGCTAACTGGGCCGCCTTGATGCTCAAGCTGTTGAATCTGCGGGCTAAGCAGTGCGCCGCGCAATTGTTCTGAGCCGGAGTTCAAAAGGCAGCGCAGTTCTGCTTCACTTAGGTTTATAAAAGGGTCCATTTCTGGTATACTACTCCATAATTCCACGGGCATGTCTTTATCGGCGTCGCAAAGTGAGAGGACATGTCTGGTTATCGATTCAGCGACAAGAAATTGGCAGTTTCGCTGCAATGATAAAGTCCACTGCCAATCGAAGGTTAGCGCACTGATTAAAGCAATCGTCTGGTAAGCTTGTGTTTGAGCCTTCAAGTATTTTTCTTTTTGCATTTCGAGCAGGCTGAGATAGTAATTGGCAACTGCTCTTACAACAGGGCAGCGACTTTTCGAAACTACCCTGAATAAGGGTTCAGCTTGCTCAGATTTATGAGCGTTTTTTCTACAAAAAGCCATTTTGAGCTGCAGGAAATCTCTCATTTGATCCTCTTGGTCATTGACGGGCAGGTCCAGGCGAAGCTGGTTATACGCGGCGTAAGCTTTGTCGAAATCCCTCTGAAGATAGAATGTTTCAGCAGTTTTTAAAGACAGACCCTCAGTTGACGGGAATCGTGATTCGTGGTTTGTGGTTCGTGATTCGTGTTTCGATGCACGATTCCCGATTCCCGAAACACGATTCCCGATTCCCGAAACACGATTCCCGATAACGGGCATCGATAAGGATTTGGGACCCCGCCTTGCGGGAGCCCTCAGTAGTGTATACAGCAACATTGCCACAATCAGAACAATACAGCCAATTAGAATTTTCTGAATTATTGAAAGACGTTTATGCCGTCTTGATGTTGGTACGTCAGCCCCGATGTACATCGGGGTCGTATCTTGTAGTTTTTTTTTAGCCATGACTTCTAATAAGAATAGCAATAATTGTGCCAGAGCCGGGCATAAAAGGCAGCTTGGTTATATTTACCCTCTCTTGAGGAGAAAATTTGGCTTTATCAGTTTTGTTTGGCGTCCCGATGTGCATCGGGATGTCAGGATTCTATACGAGCTGGTAGTTTTTCTGACAAAAACTTATGATTCGTCAGTATGGCCTGCGAATCCTTTTTAATATTGTACTGCTTGACTTTAGCATAGAGGGTTGCTCTGGTTATGCCAAGAAGTACAGCAGCTTGGGTTTTCTGCCAGCCTGTTTCGGCTAAAGCCCGTGCAATCAGCTCACGTTCAGCCGTGGCCAGTGAAAAATCCTTGATGTCCCGATGTACATCGGCAACTCCGGGGGAGCCTGAGCTTACTATACGGGAATCGATTCCCGATGTACATCGGGATGGGTCCCGAGCGCAGTCAAGGGATCGGGATTCGCTTGTGTCTATTACAATACTGCTAAGGCCAATTTTGTCAGTTGTCTCCAGCAGTGTTGCCCTATCAATAACATTACGTAGTTCCCGAACGTTGCCCGGCCAATCATGCTTTTGTAAGGCTTCAAGAGCTAAATTAGTTAGGCTGGTTATCTTGTTGCTTTTTTCCGGACAGATGGTCGATGTCTTAAGAAAGTATTCAGCCAGAAGTGGGACATCTTCTCTTCGATCAGATGATTTTAGAGGAGCAATAATAACAGGACAAATGCTCAGACGATAATAAAGGTCGCGTCGGAAACGATGAGCTTTCATCTCCTGATATAGATTGCGGTTACTTGAAGCTGTAATCGTAGCATTGCAGGTGATATTTTTGACACCACCGACCTTTCGGAATGTTTTTTCCTGAAGGACCCGTAGCAACTTGGCTTGTAGGTCCAATGGCATTTCACTTATCTCATCAAGGAAAATTGTACCTGAGCCTGCCAGTTCCAAAAGACCTATTTTGTCACGGTCAGCCCCAGTAAACGAGCCTTTGACATGACCAAAAAGTTCACTTTCCAGCAGATTTACCGTCAATGCTGCACAATTTACTGCCACGAGCTTCTCGCCTGGGTGTCTTAAGTTGTGTATTGCATTGGCTACCAGCTCTTTACCCGTACCTGTTTCTCCTATTATTAAGACCGGATTGCATCGGCTGGCAGCGACAAGTCTAATCATGCCAAGGATTTTGACAAATGCTCGACTTCGACCCACCATGGAGACAGAGGCGGCGAAATCGTCAACAAAAAAGTCGCTCGTCTTTCTTTCAGAGCTAACAACCTTGGATTTATTTTTTATTTGGCTTACAATTTGTTTTAGCTGTTCGTAATCTTGGCTCCCACGCAAATAGTGAATCCCCATCTGAACGAACTCTATTGATGTTCCGGTTCCATCTTCACTATTGCCGACTATTGCCGTTGGGACATTTATAGAGCTTTCATCTGCTGCAAGGAGAAATTCGCGGATATGAGTTGGATTAAAGCGATGGTCGAAAAGGATTAAATCAGGATTGACTGTTTTGACGATATCCAAGGCTTCAGCCAGGTCATCGGCCACAAAAACTTCCCGGCTGACTTGTTGGGCTAATTGTTGAACTTCAGCTTCGTTGCTTGCTACAACAATTCTGCGTAAACTCATTTTATTATTCTAAGAGCATAAGCATTATCCCCCACTGCATCCCGAGGTACATCGGGATTTAATACCCAACAAATCGACAGATACCCATTATCAACTTTAATTTTTTATGGGACGGGCCAATCTTTCCAAAAATCAAATATCAAAATGTAAAATTAAGGAAGTCATCGCCGCAAAGCGGCGATTCCACAATTTTGATTTTTAATCTTTGATTTTTTGACTTTACTTTATCGGACATCCCGAAGTACTTCGGGAACGAAAATAAAAAGTTCAATTTATAATGAGACAAAACGATTTCTTATAGGACGTCCTTGTGTCACCTAATTAATTATGAGCTAAACGTTTTAAAATTGTCACATCATCCCGATGTACATCGGGATAGGACAGCCGGAAGGATTTTCTTAGGCATAGGAAAATTTATCCTTTGAGAAAAATGTTAGAAAAACTGACCATTCATATTTTGCCATTTTTTAGTTTTGCTAACGTCTTGCAACCAAAGAAGTTACAGCTAAAAAAACATTAGGCATATCGGATATGGCACGACAATTGCTAATTAAAGTTTGGCTTTCGTGTTGATACGAATTTGAGCCCCGATGTACATCGGGGTTAACAAGTTTTAGTTCTTTTTTGTTTTAAAAAGGTAATAACGTATGAATCAATTATCAGCAACAACGGCTGCAAGTGACATCCAAGCGGATTATATGAAACTCTTGATAACACAACTACAGAATCAAAATCCGCTGGAACCGTTAGACAATAATGAAATGGCTTCTCAACTGGCGCAGTTCTCGCAATTGCAGCAGCTTGAGACAATGAACCAAAGCTTTGCAAGAGTCCTTACCTCTACCGAGCGGACTTATGCTGCTTCGTTGTTAGGTAAGGAAGCTTCATTCATCGCAGAAACAGAGACAGGTGCTTTAGATACTTGTAATGGTACAGTTGAGCAAATCTATAATAGCGTTGATGGAGAAATATCTTTGGCTGTAGGCGACCATATCATCAGATTAGAAGATGTGATATCGGTGAAATAATAAGAAAAATCAAAATATGTATTTAATATAAGGAGAATTTGAAATGAGTTTTGCATTATCCGCTGCAGTTACGGGGCTACAAGCTCATCAAAAAATGCTTGACGTTTCTGGTAACAACTTAGCCAACGTCAACTCCACAGCTTTTAAGGCGAGTAGAATAACCTTTTCAGAGCTATTGAGTGAGACGATGAAAAAGGCGTCACAACCGACTGCAAATCTTGGTGGTACCAATCCGCAACAGATGGGTAGTGGTGTTGGAGTAGCCGGCATATCTCCTAATATGATACAGGGCAATATTGTTAATACGGGCAATCCTCTGGACTTAGCGATAGAAGGAGAAGGCTATTTTGTACTAAGTGACGGTCAACAAAGCATCTACACTCGTGCAGGTGTGTTCGCTGTTGATGCGGACTCAAATTTGATTGACCCTGCCACCGGCTATCTTGTTCAACGTATCGGTCAAACTGGGGAAGCAGATGGTTTCCAGACTCCAGGTGATACTATCGTGCATGTGCCTTACGATGCCGCAATGTCAGCCAATAGTACATCACAAATAAAAGTTGCAGGCAACCTAAGTGCTGATGCGACCTTTACTAAGGGGCCACAAACACAGTTGCTCTCTTCGAGTATAACCTACACTACTAATAGTGGCACAGTAGCTGCTATAGCCACAGAGATTGATCAGCTCGACCAATTCGGTGGAGGTAGTGGCACAGGCGGACAACTGGGCGCCGGTGAGTCAGGAACGATTGCCATCTCTGGATATCATAAAGATGGTACTGCATTTAGTAGTGGTCAGACATTTACTGTCAATCAAGGCACTACAATGGGAGATTTTGTTACACATTTGAATAATAACGTTCTTAGTGACGCAACAGCATCTTTGGTCAATGGTCAAATCCGTATTACTGACAATAGTAGCGGCTACAGCAAGACTGACTTGGCTCTATCCTACTCCGGTAATGGTTCGTTTACAACGCCGGGGTATTTTGAACTATTGACCGTTGGTGGAGAGGAAGCCAAAAACGTTAGTATTACGATTTTTGACTCTCAGGGTGGTAGACATGTTCTCACCGGAGTATTTGTCCGAACAGATACACCTAATACATGGGATGCGGTACTGTCGTCTGTCACCGGTGATATCCACGAGATTACCCCAGAAGACCGGCGGATCGAAAATATAACTTTTAGTGCGGGTGACGGTTCCTATTCCGGCTTAAGCGGTTCGGATTTATCACAATTTTTAATAACGTTTGCACATGATACTGCCAATCCACAAACTGTAGATGTATGGATGGGCAGCGTGGGCAAAATGGATGGCTTGACCCAGTTCAAAGGAAGCTCTACTGCCGTTGCGAGAGAGCAGGACGGTTATGAAGCAGGTAGTCTTTCCACTGTCTCAGTCAATAATGAAGGAATAGTCATCGGTGCGTTCTCTAACGGCATCAAGAAAAATATCGCCGCCTTACAGATAGCATTATTCCAGAACACATCAGGTCTCGAAAGTGCTGGCGGGGGGTACTTCAGTCCTTCGGCCAACTCAGGTGGAGCGGTAGCTACACAGGCCAGGACAGGTGGTGCTGGCGTTATTCATGGAGGTGCCTTAGAAAAATCCAACGCCGATGTGGCAACCGAATTTGTTAATTTAATTCAAGCCCAGAACGGCTTTCAGGCCAACGCAAGGTCCATCAGGGTCGCCAACGACATCCTACGAGAACTGAGCAATCTTATTAGATAAGTAGCTGACTTTATCCCGATGTACATCGGGATGGACCTATTTGGGAAGCTTAAGATGACACCGGGCATAGTATTTACGGAAGGCTTAACTACGATTCTTCTGGCACTGTCACCCTTAGAGCGGTGGCAGGCTGCAAGGCGGTTTGACTTTAACACCGAGTTTATAACTGAGACATGGTTTGCTCTAATTGCGGTGGCTTTCTTGATTATATTAATCGCCTTGTTTTTCTGGGTTAGCTATAGTCGGATAATGGAGGAACGAAAAGTTACCGAGCAGTTGTTTGTTAATCACGCCGAAAGAAGCGGGCTAAGTGAGCGCGAGCACCAAATTCTGTTAGAGGTTGTAAAAAAGAGTGGGCTTAAGCGAAGAGACGCTATCTTTACCATGGAGGGTGCTTTTCAGAGTGGAGCCGCGAAAATAATAAAGGAAAGTCTATCCACACAAACTATTGAAGAGAGCGAACAATTAGGAGACGAGTTAGCTTTTCTGCGTGAAAAGCTCGGTTTTCAAAATCAATCGGTTCAATCAACGAGGACGTTGAGCACGAAGCAGCTTCTCATAGGCAGAAAACTGTATTTAACACGCCGGAAAAGTCGCAGATTAGCCAATATCGAGTCTATCATCATAAAAAATACTGATACTGAATTAGCCGTTCAGCTTGCCACGCCGGTAGAAAGTACGCCTGGCAGCTTCTGGCGTGGGCGTTATTATTCCCAGTCTTCAGTTTGGGAGTTCGACACTTCAGCAGTCAGTTGCAGTGGTAACATTTTAGTTTTGAATCACAGCAATAATATACGATTTATTAATCGTCGGCGTTTTCCACGTGTTGAGGTAAATAAGCCGGCCTTCATCGCGTGCTTTCCGTTCCTAAGAACATTGCCAAGCGGTAATGGCAATATCCCGATGCACATCGGGACTGGGACGAAGCGAAGGACTTATATTGGCACTTGGAAGCCGCCGAGATTTGTCCCTGCAACTATTACAGAGCTGGCCGGTCCCGGTTTGCGTATAGAAACTAAGATAAAAGTTAAGGTAGATGACAGAGTTTTAGTTGTATTTAAGTTGGATGATGAAGAAAAGGACCGGAATTCAATCCCTTCGACTTCGCTCAGGGCAGGCCCAGCTCGTCAAGACGACAAAATATCACCACAATCAAGAATGGTAGAAGTTATTGGCATGGTCAAGCACATAAAAGCCATAAAAAATAGTTTTTCGATAGCAGTTGAATCAATAGGACTTAGTGAATCAGATATGAATGAGTTAGTCTGTGCCACAAACGTTGCTTCGCAAAGTGCAGATGCCAAAAGACAAGATATTTCGAGCCCCGTCATTGACATGCAGGGACAAGAAGAGGATGTTGCAGAGCCCGTAGCGACAAAAGGAGCCTAACATGCCAGAGACAACAAACCAAGTTAGTTCAAGCATCGATGCATTGATGCAAGAGTATCATATCATTACGCATAATCTGGCTAATGTGAGCACCGTCGGATACAAGCGCATATGCAACGCATTTTCAAAAGTTCTTGAGGCACAAGAAGCTACGGAAGAGACCTATTGTCCTGGGAATATTGATTTAAATTCAGCATTAGATTTTTCCCAAGGTGATATAGTCGAGACGGATCGGCCACTGGATTTTGCTCTTTATGGAAAAGGATTCTTTGTGTTAGAGACACCCGATGGGCCATATTACACTCGCAACGGGATATTCCACGTAAACCCAAATGGCCAAATTGTGAATTCCGATGGGAGGCTTGTAGCCGGCCAAGCCGGGCCAATCACAATACCGAGCGGTGTGGGACTTTCACAACTAAACGTCTCAAGTGATGGAAGCATCAGCGCAGCAGGGACAGCCATAGGTAAATTCAAAGTTGTCGATTTCGGAGATAACCAAGACAAGCTGGTGCCGGTCGGTGCGAACTGTTACTCCGTCTCAGATTCCGATGTGCCGGTGGAAAATATGGAGCCGGTCGTAGCAGAAAATATAGTAGTAAAACAGGGATACCAGGAAGCCTCCAACGTTAAGATAGTCGATGAGCTGGTAGACATGATAATGGTATCCAGACTGTATGAGGCCAATATGAAGCTCCTCTCATCTCAACAGGAAACCTCCAGTAGTATCATTGGTGTAGCAATGGGATAAAGTAAAGTAGTTCGTAGTTCATGGTTCATTGTTCATCGATGAACTACGAACTATGAACAATTAACTAAAAAGGAGAAAGAAATTATGTTAAGGGCATTTTCCACCGCAGCAACTGGGATGACAGCCCAGCAGATGATGGTCGATGTGATCGCTAACAACCTGGCCAATATCAACACCACGGGTTTCAAACGCAGCCAAATTGACTTTCAGGATTTGGTTTATGTCAAGATGAGAGAATCCGGCACCGAAGTGGCTTCTGGTATAAATTCTCCTGGCGGCCTGGAAATAGGCAGTGGGGTTCGTAGCGCATCTACCATAAAAGTTTTCACCGCTGGTGAGTTCCAAAACACCGGCCGAAAACTCGATATTGCTATTAGAGGTGATGGATTTCTGCAGGTAACTTTGCCCAATGGCGACCTAAGGTATACCCGTGATGGAGCGCTTCAAACAAATGCCAACGGGCAAATTGTTACTACCACAGGATATCCAATAGAGCCGGCCATTACCGTTCCCACGGATGCCGTCTCCATCGATATCGGAAAGGACGGGGGTGTAAATGTCACCGACGCTGCGGGAACGTCATCAGTTGTCGGTACTATTCAGATGGTCAGATTTCCCAATTCATCAGGTCTAACAAATGAGGGAGATAACCTGCTGTCAGAGACCGAAGCAAGCGGTACGCCTACGACCGGTACAGCAGGAGAAAATGGCTTCGGGACTATCCAGGCGGGTTTCCTTGAGAAATCCAATGTACAAATGGTAAACGAGCTGGTGAACCTTATAACCGCCCAACGAGCATACGAGATAAACTCCCGCGCAATAAAGGCGGGGGACGATATGCTTCGAACGGCAAATAGTATCGTAAGATAAGGAATTATTATGAGCAGAGAAAAGAGTCCAACAACACAAATTGGTTATTGGTTATTGACCTGTGCGCTGCTTTGTTTAGCCCCCAAGTTTACTTGGGGGTCGGTACAAGACTCAAAGACCAGGCCGAAGGCCTGGACGGGATCAGACCCGACTTCGTCGGGTTCCTTTTTAAAGATTTATCTACCGAGAGAGGTTACAATCCCTGCCCCTTCGACAAGCTCAGGGCGGGCTCTGAGCGAAGTCGAAGGCCAAGACAATCATTTTAAATTGGGTCAGATCAGCATAATCCGTGGTGAGGAATCACTTGTAGCCAAGGCAAGCAATATTACGTTAGGGCAGATTTCAGTACCAGGTCAGAGAATTGTCGTTGACAGGTCAACTGCTTTAAGTCGATTAGCTTGTAATGGGATCCCTGCCTCGAAAGTTACGTTGATCGGCGCAGAAAAAGTAACGGTTCAAAAGCAGCATCAAGTCATCAAAGGCAGAGAATTCGTTGAGTTAGCAAGTTCATTTCTGAAAAAAACCCTCCCGATGTCCTTCGGGATCGGTTCGGCTTGCCAATTTAGCCCAGTATGGATACCAAAAGATTTGATCTTACCTGGGCTGAGCAAAGATGTGAGACTATCTCCACGCTTGGTCCAGAGTCCCGATGTACATCGGGAGGCTAAAGTTCAGATTGCCGTGTTTTCCGAGGGTGGAGAGATAGGAGTGCGTGAAGTAACTTTCCGCTTGAAATACAATTGTCGTACTATAGTAACTCTCGTTGAAATTCCCGCAGGTGCGGTGATAAGCCCCGAGAACGTCAAGATAGAAAAAACCGTGTCGAATTATCCTGAGCCTATAAATTGGAGACCGTCTTATGGACTTATCGCAAGGCGTCGAATACCTGCAGAAACCGTGATTCGCCCGGACATGGTGGGCCCTGCAGAGCCCGCAATTGTTGTGGGGCGTAATGAAACAGTTGTCATTCAAATTAAAAGGCCAGGGCTTCTAATTACGGCCCTCGGAAAAGCTATGCAAGAAGGCAGATCTGGTGAGTATATAAAAGTGAGAAACTTGGACTCACAAAGGATAATTTTAACCAAGGTCAATGAAGATGGAACCGTAGAACCCATTTTTTAAGAGGAGAAACAATGAATAGCAGAATAAATTTAGTGCTTGTATTAATGGTTTGGATGCTTTTATCGGCTGCGTGCTCACAAGCTGGCTCTATCTGGGCTAAGAGGGACAAGAATATGAAAGATCTATATGCCGATGACATAGCCCGCAATATAGGTGACATCCTGACCATCAAAATCACCGAGGACAGTAAAGTCGATAACAAAGCAAAAAGAGATCTGAAAAAGGAGACTGATCGGTCAAGCACTTTTAATGGAGAACTGAATATCGATCATATCCTGCCAAGCATACCAGGTTTGACTATGCAGGCCCAAGCCAATAATGAGTTGACCAGCAAGGCTGATTATAAAGACGAGCGCAGCTTTGTCGATCGAGTAACCGTCGTGGTTATAGATGTCCTGCCAAACCGCAATCTCGTGGTTATGGGCGCCCGTGACCGCAACATCGCAGGTGACATACAAACCATTGAGGTAAGTGGTATAGTCAGACCCAGCGATATCGTGTTTGATAACACGGTCCGAAGTGAGCAGGTAGCGAACTTCCGTATCGTGTCAAAAAATAGTGGTGTCGCAGCGCCATATACGAGGCCGGGCTGGCTCGGTGGCATATTTGACATCCTTTGGCCATTTTAGATCCTCTTGCGGAAGGTTCCGGTGTAAATTTTTTTGAAAGTGATAGCTTATGAAATCAACTGAGAGCGTAAAAGTACAAGGTCACAAAAATACCACAACTCTTATGACTTGTGCTCTTATAGCTTGTGCACTTCTGGCTAAAGTTGGGCAATGCGAGAGGATAAAGGATATTGTTGATATTCAAGGCTTGCGCAGTAATCCACTCACAGGTATCGGATTGGTTATAGGTCTGGCTGACACCGGTGACAGCACGCTGCCATCACGACAAATGCTAACGAATATATTGAGGGACGCTGGTATAATTCTTAGTCCTACCGACTTGACCGGCGGCAATATTGCTATGGTTATGGTTACAGCCGAGCTGGGTCCTTTTGCTCGTGAAGGTTCGCGCATCGATGTTGATGTCTCTGCTATAGGAGATGCCAAAAGCCTTCAAGGTGGAATGCTTTTGCCGACACCGTTAGCAGGCCTTGACGGCCAGGTTTATGCTGTTGCCCAGGGAGGTATCTCAATCGGGGGCTGGACAGTAACAGGCCAGAAGGCTTCAATTACTAAGAACCATCAAACAGTCGGGCGAATCCCCGAAGGCGCAATAGTTGAAAAGGAAGAAATAGCCACATTTGTCGAAAACATTGGCGGACAGAGATTCATCACGTTTCATCTTAGAAACAGCGATTTTTCAACTGCCGAGCGAATCAGCAAAGTCGTCAACCAGACTTATCCAGATATTGCAGTAGTAGTTGATGCCGGTACTATCAACGTTAAAGTTCCCAGCAAAATCAATCAGGCGGGCATAGCCGGCTTTATCGATGATATTACAAAGCCGGAGGTGACAGTTGATATTCCTGCTATAGTAGTTATCAATGAACGTACCGGCACCATTGTGGTGGGAGAAAAAGTCGCTATTTCGGCAGTGGCAATCTCGCAGGGCAGCCTGGTGGTAAAGATCACAGAAACCGCAAGAGTGTCTCAGCCTACCGCACCTTTCTCTGATGCCGGCACAACGGAAGTCATTCCTGAAACTATGATTGGTGTTGAGGAAAAGGATGCATATTTGATTCCTATTTCACGCTCAGTTACTGTCTCAGAATTAGCTAAGGCACTCAATGCGATAGGGGCGACACCAAGAGACCTGATAGCGATATTTAATGCCTTGAAAAAGGCAGGAGCTCTTCAGTCAAGGCTGGTGATAATGTAGGGACCCCGCCTTGCGGGAACCATAGAGGTATTTTAATGGAAAGCACAAAATTGATATTATCCGAGCCGGTGTTACCACCGAGGCCATTAGATAATGTCCCGATGTACGTCGGGATGGTTTCACTTGGCAAAAAAATTGCAACGGAACAGCCAGGCAAGATCGACGGGTCTTCAGACGAGAAGAAGAAGCAAATAGCCAGAGACTTTGAGTCGGTATTGCTCAATAAGTTGCTGGATGAAATGAAAGATACTATCGGAGACTGGGGTTTTGAAAAAGATGGAGTTTCCACACAAATTAAGGGAATATTTTGGTTATACCTTGCTCGTGATATTGCAAGCAAGGGCGGCTTCGGATTATGGAAGGACATATACGAATCTTGCCTGTCGGCAGACAAGTTTTTAACTAACGCTGAGTGGCAGCCTCAATCGCAGCTTGGGGCTGCCAACCAGCCGACAGTAGAATCACTGAATGAGAATATATGAAAGTAGCAGCAGAAATAATGCAAAATAAATCCGCCGTGGCGGATAAACTTGACCCCGTTAGAGAACGCCTATTAGAAGACTCAGGTCTCCAAGAAAAAGTCTCTAACGTGGTTGATGAGCTTCTGGCTGTTTTAGACAAAGATATCCAGCATATACAAGAAAGCTTGTCCTGTTTGAATGAATTACGCAGCCTGGTCATAAAGCGAGACGATGTAGCTTTAAGCAAGCTGCTGCAGAAAATCCAGGCTGAAGCAGATAGTTATGCTGCCAATGAATTAGAGCGCCAGTCGATACGAAAAGATTTAGCGGACACTTTTGATTGCGGGGTTGAGCAAATAACTCTATCGGCGCTTGAAGCCACACTGCCAAAGGGGAAAAAAGCCCCGATGCACATCGGGGATAGAAGAATAAAACTAAAAGTGCTGATTGAGCAGATTAAGAAAGAACATTTAAGTACGGTATTGCTTTTGTCGGAATGTGCCAGATTCAACAATTTACTTTTAAGAGCTATTTTCGACCCCCGAAGTACTTCGGGGACGGAAATGGTTATGTATAGTCCCAACGGTGCGACCAAACAGCAAACGAGCACGGCTTTTGTTAGCTTGCAGCTTTGAGCAAATTGTTATTGGTAATTACCAGTTACCAATAACTAAGAGGAAAAGAGATGCAGGATTATTCCATAGCAATGAGCGGTCTTGATGCAGCCCAGAAGGCTCTTAACATAATCGGCAATAATATTGCCAATGCGGTTACTGATGGCTACCACCGCCAGAGAATAGAGCTTACTCCCGCATATTCGTCGCAAGCTGGTTCGGTTGTGCTGGGTGGAGGTGTAAGCGTTTCTGGAGTCACCCGATTAATAGACAGTCTCCTGGAGCAAGAAATTCTCCGGCAGC
Organism: uncultured Pirellulales bacterium; assembly: GCA_964397675.1. Lineage (GTDB taxonomy): Bacteria > Planctomycetota > Phycisphaerae > Sedimentisphaerales > Anaerobacaceae > CAYNKI01. The sequence continues at coordinate 30,854 of CAYNKI010000001.1, read as the reverse complement.
GTTCGTCATCCGGACAGATTTCACGGGAGCTTGTGACGCTGCAAAATCTTGAAAATGCGTTTGGAGAGCTTTCGGTTGGCAGCAGTTTGAGTAAAACGATAGACGAATTTTTCAATGCGTTACAGGATCTGAGTGCTCATCCCTTGGATATTGTTTGGCAAAGCCAAGCTGTAACTGCTGGTCAGAATTTGGCTGGACAATTTAGAACATTAGGAGAATTCCTATGCAGGTTAGAAGCCCAGATTACATTAGAAGCAGAAAATGCCATTGAGCGGATTAATACACTAATAGGCCAGATTGCCGAGCTCAACGACAGCATAGAAAAGATGGAAATCAACTGTGGACAGGCCAACAATTTGCGTGATCAAAGGGACCAGCTCATAACAGAGCTGTCCGAATTGGTTGGTATCCAGACCCAGCAACGAGAGTATGGCGTGGTAGATATTAGTATTGCTGGAATACCCGTGGTGTCAGGGCCCTCTGTAACCGAATTAGAAGTGGGTTTGAAAGATAACAAATATATGGGTATTTCTGCCGCTGGCGTGCATAATTATAACACGAATGTACAAGGTGGAAGACTCGGCGGATTGTTGTCATTGAAAAATGACTTTATCTATGGGATTAACGATGAATTGAACACCTTAGCAAAGGCTATAATAAATCAGGTAAATCAATGCCATTTTCAAGGAGTAGGTTCAGAAGGCTCCTTTAGCGAACTGACCGGCTGGAGGATGGCAAGTGAGGATATCGCTGATTTCGACCCACCTGTAAATGATGGTAAAATATATATAAGGGTTACAAATACCAGTACCGGAGAAATAACACGCCACGAAATCAATGTTGATGTATTGACTGGTTCATTAACTACAATAGCCACGGATATTTCGGCAATTGAAGTTGATGGTCTGAATCCATTGACTGCTTCGGCAGCTTCTTTGAAGCTGTGTATCCAGGCTCAGACAGACTATAAATTTGATTTTCTGCCTGCCGTTCTACCTGAGCCTGAGGCTGCTGACATTGATTTCAACGGGTCATCCGATCCGACTGTGAGTGTATCAGGAATTTATACGGGAAGCTCAAACGATACTTTCACGTTCACGGTCTCCGGTACCGGCGAGGTTGGAAATGGCACCCTCAGCCTGACAGTGACTAACGGCGTCTTAGAGACAGTTACTACTCTCAATATCGGTTCCGGTTATGCGGCAGGTGACAAGTTTGATGTGGGCAATGGAATCAAGATATCTCTTAGTACAGGTGATCTGGTTAACGGAGATTCCTTTAGTATCGATGCTTTTGCGGATACTGATACTTCGGGAGTGCTGGCAGCAGTTGGAATGAACACCTTTTTTTCTGGTAGCAGCGCTATGGATATGGCAGTTTGCTCAGATCTTATCAATTCGCCAAGAAGAATTGCAACAGCCCTGGGAGCTGATTTTACTGACAATACCAATGCCCTGCAGCTGGTAGGATTAAAGGACCAAGCTATAAGTAGTTTGAATGCCATGACGCCTGGAGAGTTTTATAATCGGATGATTGCTAATGTCGGTCAGCAAATCTCTATCAAACAAATGCGCCAGGATAATCTTGAGGTCATGGTTCAAAATCTTGCCAACAAGCAAAGCGAGATAAGTGGCGTCAATATCAACGATGAAGCTGCCCAGATGTTGATTTTTGAACAGATGTTTCAGGCAATAGCCAAATATCTAACCACCGTTCAATCGTCGCTGCGAACTATTATGGAAATAATCTAAAGAAAATTAAACATAAAAATGCAAAATGCAAAATTAAGGAATTCGTTGCCGTGTAGCGGCAACACCAAAGTTTTGATTTTTAATTTTTGATTTTTTATTTGGCTTTCTTAATGAGCGGAACGCTTAGTAGTATTTACGATAATATTAGCTTGGCTTTGTATTTGCAGAGCAAGGCAATTGCTCGCCTACAAGAACAGGCATCTACAGGGTCTCGGATAAATAGGGCATCTGATGACCCATCTACTGCATATCAGGTTTTAGGGCTTAATTCTCAGCAGAGGTCACTGAAAAATTATATAGACAATTTGTCAGAGATGGTAGGGACACTGGAAATTACCACAACGATAATTCAGGATATGATATCATCAATAGTGGAAACGAAAATACGTCTAACTCAAATTACCAGCGGCACTTACGGTGATATAGGGCGACAAAGAACTGCAGAAGGAATCAATGTTATACTTGAGCAGATGGTCTCATTGGCTAATACTAAACATGCGAACCAATACCTGTTTGGAGGAAGCAACACAGCCTCGGCGCCCTATGTTGTGCAGCGCACTAATGGCCAAATCACCAGTGTAACTTATCAAGGTAGTGCTGAAAATCGAAATATAGGGGTGGCTCCCGGGTTGAAATCTTCAGCTTTTTACGTAGGTGATGATATCTTTGGTTCGAGCAATCGTGGCACCCCTATTTTTCTCGGTAATACCGGTGCCAAAGCCGGCACGGGGACATCCAGCGTTAACGGTGACACCTGGCTGACAGTAATTCATGATGGCAGCAATTATAAGCTCTCCATAGATGATGGGGCAAGCTATGTAACTGTTCCGACCGGCGGGGATACCAACCAAGCCGTAACGGATTCGAGAACCGGCAGAGTTTTATATGTTGACAGTACGGAAATAAATAGCACCGGGATCGAGATAGTAAGGGTACCAGGAACTTACGATGTATTTAACACCCTTATCAGCATCCGGGATATACTGAAAAATGAAAGGGGACTTTCTGATGCTCAATTGCAAGAGCTGCTTAATAATTCTCTACAGTCGTTGGAAGAGATAAATAGTTTACTGGTACAGACCGGAGTTTCTGTTGGATCAAAAGTTGGATTCTTGGACAACCTCGAAGATACTCTTAAGAACCTTAAGTATAACACAGAGGACGAAGCGACCCGTTTGCAGGAAGCTGACATTACCCAGATAGCTATAGACCTTTCTCGCAGTGAAATTCTATACCAAATGTCATTATCGGTAGCTGGAAAGCTTATGTCTATGTCGCTGCTGGATTTCATCCAATAATTGTTGGACGCAAAAATTAGGAATCCCGATGTACATCGGGATTCAAACGACATTTATGTCTGATATTTATGCAACTTTTATAGCTGAGCCTGCAAAGTAGCAAAAAAATACGTATCTTGGGTGACGGCACAGAATTTGCACTAATGTACCAAGTTAAAACCATTGTAAGACCGCTTTTAAGAATTGGGAGCAGAACCAATGACAACGGGAACAAATGATTATCAAAGAGGTACAGAATTAGCTGAGGCCGGTGAATATCAAGAAGCTCTTGCTTGTATTGAGCAGCACCTTCGAGCAGCACCTCATGATGCGCAGGCACTAAACGATGCTGGTGCAATCCTGCACTGTTTGGGTCGCTCAGAGGAAGCCATCAATTATTTGGTCAAAGCAAGAAATTTGTCCCGCACCAATTGTTCTGCGGAGCTGGCCCTGCCGATGTACATCGGGACACATTTGAGCCATGACCCACAGTCTCCGGTTCAATTGGTGCGGGATGCTGAGATAGTTTGGAATTTAGTAGAAGCTTATCTTGCTGACGGCAGAGCAAATGAAGCCACGCAGCTTTTTGATGATATGGAACGAATGGGCATACTTAATGTGGATGTGCTTAACAGAACAGCTAATGTATTTTTAAACCAGGACAATAAGGCTGACGCCATCGATACGTTGATGCGCTCACTACAGTTGGCACCCGAGCAAGAAATTCTTAGGCCGATGATTGATGTGATTCGCAGCAAAAGACCTAAAATTGCCTTCTTCTGCGGTTTAGCCGACCAAAAGTTCCTGACAGATATTTACGAGTTTACCAAATGCCGTTTCCCAGTGCAGCTTTTTCAAATGCAAAGTATTGACCAAATGTATGAATTGATGAAATGGAGTGATATCTCCTGGTTCGAGTGGTGCACCGATATGGCTGTAGAAGCATCAAAACTGCCGAAGGTCTGTAAAAATATTGTCAGGCTGCACCGATTTGAGGCATACGATAGATGGCCGAACCAGGTACAATGGGAGAGCATCGATACACTTATTACGGTTGGCAACTCATTTGTAAAAGACGCTTTACTTAAGCAAGTTCCTGATGTTGAAAATCGCACACGACTGGTCACGATTCCTAACGGTGTCAACTTTGATAAGTTTAAATTTATCAATAGGCAGCGCGGCAAGAATCTCGCTTGTGTGGGATATCTGAATATGAGAAAGAATCCTATGTTTCTTCTGCAATGTATGCAAAAGATGCACTATATTGATTCTGAATACCGTCTGTTCTTCGCTGGTTTCTTTCAGGACCAGGCCCTTGAGCAATATCTAAGAAATATGGTTGATGCTCTTGGTCTTGATGATGTAGTGTTTTTTGAGGGCTGGCAGGAAGATACAAATTCCTGGCTGAATGACAAAGACTATATTGTCTCGGCCAGCATCGGAGAAAGCCAGGGGATGGGATTGTTGGAGGGCATGGCTTGTGGGCTGAAGCCGGTTATTCATAATTTTCCTGGGGCAAGTCAAATTTATCCAAAAGAGTTTTTATTTAACATCTCTGAAGAATTCTGTGAACAAATTCTTTCTGATAAATATGAGCCCGAAAGATATCGTAAATTTGTCGAAGAAAACTATTCCTTGAAAGAACAATTGAGCAAAACTAACAGAATTTTTACCCAATTTGAAGCTGAAATTGATTTGCAACGAATTGACAAGCAAATAGTGTTTAAACAGTCCTGAGATAGTGGAAAACAACAGCAAAAAGACTGGACCGATGGTCAGTATACTCATCCCGACTTTTAATCGGCCTCGATATCTATCTGAGGCTCTCGCCAGCGCTTTACACCAGAGTTATAAGAATCTGCAGGTCATTGTAGTCAATGATGGGGGTCAAGACGTAAGCGATATAATTAATTCTTACAACGATTCACGGTTAATATTTATCAATAGAAGAGAGAATCGAGGTAAGGCCTTTTCGCTTAACCAAGCTCTTGCCCGAGCGGAAGGCAAATACATCGCCTACCTTGACGATGACGATATATATTATCCCAATCACATTGAAACTTTAGTTAACGCCTTGGAAAACCAGACGGACTGTAAAGTTGCATACAGCGATTTGTATAAGGCATATTGCAAGATTATGCCGGACGGCACCCGGCAGGTTTTAGGCAAAGTCGTTGAAATCAGCCGAGACTTCGACCGGTTTTTAATGCTTTTCTTCAATCACGTCTTGCACGTATGCCTGATGCACAGCAGGGACTTGATTGAAAAAACTGGGCCATATAATGAGCAGCTCAATGTCCTAATCGATTGGGACATGACCCGGCGGCTGGTTTTTTTCTCAGATTTCTATCACGCACACGAAATCACAGGCGAATTTTATAGTCCTATTGACGAATGCGACAGAATATCAATCCAGCGGCGCAAAGATCAAAACGAATACTTGAGGAATGTTCTGGCAATAAGGACTACAAGGCCCGCCAAGCCCTGGCCAAAGATCGAGGATATGTCCATCATTTTTGCAGCAGATCGGCTGGATAAGCAAGCAGGGCAGACTATCGGTTCTATCTGGCGGCATACCTTCTACCCCTACAAGCTTTATCTGCCGCTACCGCAAGCAGATTTTGCTACGCTAAATACCGATATGCCGAATATGGTCCTTATACCTGTTAATCCACTTTCTTCCCAGGCCCAGCGAACAGACGCAGCTTTGGCTCAGTGTGATGGTAAGTATATTACCATTGTACCAACCGGCTTTAACATAGAGCAGATGTGGGTAGAAAATTCATTGTATGCTTTGATTAACAGCTCAGTTTGCAGTGAAGGATTTGCATTGGAAGGCTCAACCGATTCCCGAAGTACTTCGGGATGGGCTGCGGTGGTCAGAAAGGATGACTTGCTGTATGCTCGAAAGTGCTTTCCAAACCTATCGGTTCGGGAATCGATAAAGGCAGCAGGAATAAGATTACGACAACCTAATTTTGAGGAGCTGCCTTTCCAGTTTGACAACCGACTTCAACAAGCCGAGTTAGCGGAAAAAAACGGGAACTGGGCACAAGCAGCTCAGATGTTTGAACACATCGTGGAACACCACCAGAATGAGTTGTGGATGAAGAGTCTGGCTGCAAAGGCTTTTTACAAAGCGGGTGACTATACCAAAGCATCGAAATTAAGTAGCGAAATTAATAAGCAGCGTCCCACGGTGGATACACTTTTGTTAGAAGCACAGGTCAACAGAGAGAAAAAAAAACTTAATGTGGCAATTGAATTGCTAAAGAAAGCGGAACAAACAATCACAGGAAAAACCAATTATGGATGTAACACAGGATAATAGCAATGAAGGGTCCCGCCTTGCTCGTCTCGGCGAAGGCCGAGGCCGTAGCGGGGTGGGAATTCAACAGAACGATTGTACTCAGCACTACGAGGTTTTGCAGGAATTAGGCGATTGTTACACTTCTATTGGTGATTACGCCCAGGCCCAACGCTACTACGAAAAGGCGGCGTCACTGGGGCCTGATGAGCCGGGCCCTTATGTTGGGCTTGGTGTGGTCGCCTTGCAACAAAATCTGTTAGACGATGCAGAAATAGCCTTTAGGGTTGCTTGCCGTCTGGGGCCTGACTGTGAAAAAGCCTATGCCGGCTTGGCTATGATCTCTCAACAGAGGAAAGACTATCAGCAGGCATTTGAGCTGTATATGAAAAGCCTTGAGCTAAACAGCAATAATATAACAGCGCTTTTGGGGCTGTTTCAAACATCCTGTCAAATGGGTTCATTTGCAAAGATTATTTACTATCTGGAGATATATTTGAAGATGCACCCAGGTGACACCGCCGTTTCGTTCTCTTTGGCGGCGCTTTATATGAGGGACGGTCGGCTTGAACGGTCTAAAAATATTCTGCTGGATATTTTAACTTTGGACCCAGCTAACCAAGATGCTGCTAATCTTTTAGAGGAAGTGGAGCACAGTTTGGCTCAAACCAGACAAACAGGAATTCAAGCTGGATGAGTATAGATAAACAGATAAATTTATTGGATGAGTTACAGAGTCTGCTGGAAAAGCAAATAGAGATGACTCGCCAGGGCAGCATTATCGATATTGAGCGCTTAGGCTCACAGATCAGCGGCTTGGTGGAAAAAATAACACAGGCAGGAATTCTTGAATTAGCTGAATTTCAAAAGAGACGGCGGTATTTGCAAAAATTATACGGCAAGATGCACCTGGCTCTAACCGCCCAGAAAGCTGACATCACTAAAAAGTTAAGCCAGGTCCGCAAAGGCAAAAAAAGCATCAAGGCCTATCGTGATAATATTTGATTATAGGCAAACGGGCTTTAAGAAGGAGAAAAGCTATTGATGGCTAAAGCAGAAAGCAACTGTGTCAATATCATTAATAACGATGTTGATGTATTGCAGCAGCTTAAAGATTTTGGATTGTGGCAAGAGGGCAGGGCGCTTCGGCTCCATCTTGGTTGCGGCCAGAAGCAATTTGACGGTTATATAAATATTGATTATCCACAATCCGAACATAATCTAATACGAGTAAAAGCGGATGTTTGCGTTGATATAAAGAGCCTGGATTTCCCTCTTGAATCGGTCGATGAGATTCGGCTCCACCATGTTTTTGAGCACTTTAGTCGGGTTACAGCACTTGCTATGCTGATTAAATGGCACAAATGGTTGAAAATTGGCGGTAGGCTCTATATCGAGACACCTGACCTGATAGGTAGCGCAAAAATGCTGGTTTCTGATACCTCATGGAAGATTAAAATGGGAGTTGTTCGCCATTTGGCTGGGGACCAGTCAGCCAGTTGGGGCTATCACGTTGATCATTGGTTCCCTGAGAGGTTTGAACACACACTTAGTCGATTGGGGTTTAAATCAATTCGAACGTTATCAAGCTCTTGGCCTAAAGAGCCTTATTTATCGAACGTGAAAGTTGTTGCCCTGAAGTCCCAAAACATTTCTTTGCAGGAGCAATTAAATGTGGCAGAGGAATTGTTGTGGGAAAGTACTGTTGCCCCAGTAGAGAGACCAACTTGGGAAGTTTGGAAAAAACAACTCCACGTCGCGATGGCGGGCGATTTCGTTCCTGCGCCAGGCGATATTCAAACATCATCCGAGAAAGAAGGCACCAAGCCAACGGTTAGTGATTGGATCACCGAGGGAGATCTTATGTTTGACGTGGGTGCACATGTAGGCTCAAAAACTGATATATACCTTATGAAGGGTGCTCACGTGGTTTGTTTTGAGCCACAACCAGAGTGTGTAATAGTGTTGCGCGAAAAGTATCGGAATAATCAGAACGTAACTGTCGTGGAGAAAGGTCTTGCAGGCAAGGCCGGGCAAATGCAACTTTCGATATGCAGCAAGGCAAATACTATTTCCACATTTTCTGATGAATGGAAAACCGGCAGATTTGCTGACTATTCTTGGGATAGAGTCATTCCAGTGGAAGTCACGACATTGGATGAGATGATAGAAGTTTATGGACGTCCAAAATTTTGCAAGATTGATGTAGAAGGTTTTGAGCTTGCGGTCTTAAAAGGTCTTTCTCAGCTGATTCCCCATATTGCATTTGAATTTGCAATCGAGTTTTTGGAAAATGCCAGGAAGTGTTTACTCCATTTACAGGGTCTCGGATATAAACATTTTAATTTATGCTTGGGGGAAAGACCGGAATTTGTGTTCTCAGAATGGGTTTCTTCAGAGATGCTATTTCATCACATAGAGCACTTGGATAACGAGTTGCTATGGGGAGATATTTATGCGAAGGCAAATGACCCTGAGTCTGTTTGCGTCCCTGAGCTAGCAGGTGATTTTGTCGCCTCGCCATCTAATACTCAGACTCCGGATGTTTCTTCTGTTTCGGCAGCGGTTCAGGCGGTTAGGGTAAAGCCTTGGTTTGCGATTAACGGAGATAAAACTTTGCGAATGTTTGAACGACCTGATACTACCTATAAGGTGTCCCAAGATACAGTTGAACGCATTGTTAAAGATGAAGCCAATCCGCTATATCGCATTGCTTGCATTATTGAAAGCAATTCAAAAGTATTGGATGTTGGGGCGGGAAACGGGTTATTGGGGTCGGTTTTAGCCAGGTTACATAAAAACGTGGTAGTTGACGCTGTTGAACCTAATAAAGCCGGAGTGAAAGAAATATGTTCATTTTACAGACGAGTTTATCATGGCTATCTCCATAATTATATGGATAAGCTAATAAGAGAAAAGTATGATTATGTTATATTAGCAGACGTAATCGAACATTTGTCTGACCCTTCCGAGTTAATAAAAAACTGTATGCAGTTGTTGTCAGGCAATGGAAAACTCATAATATCTGTTCCCAATATTGCCTTCGGCAGCCTGCGGCTATCGCTTCTACAAGGCCGATTTGACTACGTTGATTCCGGCTTACTTGAACGAACACATCTACGCTTTTACACATTGAATTCAATATTGAGCCTTATGGATAAGCTCAATTTACCTTGCTCTGAGATCATCTACCTAAAACGTAATTTTAGTTCCACAGGACCTAAGATAAATATCTCAGAGTTTGATTACTCAACCTTAGAAGCAGTGACGAATGACCCTGCATCTCATGTTTACCAATTTCTCTTGGTATTGCAAAGAAAGTATAAGAAAAAGCCCATTATCAAAAACTATGGTAATATTTTTCAACTAAACTACAGTTCATTTAGGCATATCAAAAAACAAATGCCAAAGGTATCCATACTAATTCCGACCTTTAATAGAGCTAATTACCTCAGGATGGCGATAGATTCGGCTCTCAATCAAACTTATCCCAATATAGAAATTTTAGTTTTAGATGATTGTTCTGCAGACGAAACCATAAAGCTCTCTAAGGCCTACTCTGACATAGAGCATATTACGTTTGTCAGAAATGAAGAGAACATAGGATTCATAGAGAATTGGAATAAGGCTGTGTCATTATCTTCAGGAGAGTATATCAAAATAATAGGAGATGATGACATACTCGAAAGTAATTGTGTTGCTGAACAGGTAAAGATTCTAAATGAACATCCTGACGTCGGAGTTGTTTCTTGTAATCCCTTTATCATTGATGAGAATAACAACATAAAAAGTGATAACAGCACATACAGATTATTCAATAAAGATACTAAGGAGAATGGTAAAAAATTTATCAAAAACTATCTTTTGGGAAAGAAACCGGTAGGATGGCCAACCGCAATACTATTTAGAAGGGATGATATTGACAAAGCTGGGGATTTTGATACAGCCGCTGGCTGTGCAGCAGACATTGATATGTGGTGTAGAATCTTAAAAAGAAAAAATTTTTACTATTTAGACCAAGTGCTTGCATACTGCAGACAATGGTCAGGGAATTTATCTGCAAAGTTGGAAGCAAATCAGCTTGGTCACAAGGATCTTCTGTATTTTTATTTCAAAACAGTACCATACATCGAGCACAGATTAGATGAAGCCACCAGGCAGCGAATATCGTCGGTTCTTATAAAGAGAATATTATCCTTTCACACAAGAGCAACCGCTGAGAACAAAAAAATAATCGAGCATGACATTAATTTAATCACCGAAAGGTTCCAAGGCAGCCAAAAGCAAAAAAAGGAGCAGGCCAAAAAAGACTATATCGCTCTAATTTTTAGCAAGGACAGGGCGATGCAGTTACAGGCTACGATTGAATCGTTTTTGCTGCATTGCCAAGACGAGGATAGCATTGATTTGGTTGTGCTGTATAAAACATCGAATGAACTACACGGTGGTCAATACACTGAATTAAAGAAGAGATTTTCCGGCATCGATTTCGTCGAAGAAAGCAAGTTCAGAGAACAGGTTTTGTCAACGATTGAGAAATGTAACTACATCCTATTCCTTGTTGATGACAACATCTTTGTTAAGCCTTTCAGTGTACGGGATATTGCCACTGCTTTGCAGAGGGAAAAAGATGCAGTTGGATTTTCCCTGCGGCTGGGCAGGAACACTAATTACTGCTATCCGTTGGGTTTGCGGCAAGAGATGCCTGAGTTCGGGGAAGTTAGCACTGGGATACTGAAGTATTACTGGCCAGATGCCGAGTACGATTTTGGTTATCCGCTGGAGGTGTCGAGTTCAGTTTATCGTTGCCAGGATATGCTGCAACTGCTAAACCGCAAGGAATTTGTAAATCCTAACACATTAGAAAGCCTTATGAACCAGAATAAGAATCTATATAATTCATTGCCTTATCTACTCACATATGAAGAATCTGTGACGTTTGCAAATCCTGTCAATATAGTGCAGAACGTGTATGAGAATAAGCATGGAACAATTAATAACTATACATCCGAGGATCTGGCGGATTGTTTTTCGCAGGGGATGGCGGTGGACGTTGAGCAATATATTGGCCTTACACCTAATGCAGCACATCAAGAAGAGGAACTGTATTTCATAGGGCCTAGCATATCGAGCACAGCCAAAGCAGAGGATGTTGTTGAGATTAGTGGAATGAAGACTATTGAGCAGTATCCCGATTCGAAGCCGAAATTCTCTATTATTATGGCTAATTACAACAATGAAAAGTACATTGCCGAAGCCATAGAATCCATCCTAAATCAGACATTCAGAGAATGGGAGCTAATCATTGTCGAAGACGGCTCGACTGATAACTCTCTGGAAATAATCAAGCGGTATCTCGATGATAAGCGCATACGGCTGACTCAGCATAAGAAGAACATGGGTTACATTGCAGCATTAAAGACCGGCGTTGCGAACGTACAGTCAAAATATTTTGGTATTCTGGACAGTGATGACTGCCTTACGAAGCTCGCTGTCGAGACGATGTATTTACATCACGTTAAGCATCCTGATTGTGGGCTTATATACTCACAGTTTGTGTACTGTCACGAGGACCTTACTCCAAGACAGATTGGATACTGCAACAAAATACCAGCTGACAAAACAAACCTTCAAGTAAATGTGGTAAGTCACTTCAAGACCTTCAAAATGAGGGACTATCTGAGGACCCCGGGATACGACGAAGATATTTTATATGCTGAGGACAAGGATATCAGCTACAAGATGGAGGAAGTAACGGAACTTAAGTTCGTGGACCAGTGTTTGTATCTGGCCAGGGAGTTGCCGAACTCACAGAGCCGCGATCCCAGAAAAGCGTCTATTGGCAGGCAATCGATGGAAAGGGCAAAGGTAAGGGCTCTTAGAAGAAGAGGCCTGATACCAATGAAGGCCGAACAGCAAAAAAGTGAGTCGGTTGTGCTTGAACAATTTGCCATCGTGGACCGTTATACACTTGGTTCATCATACTTGAGAGAAGGAAAATACAGCGAAGCCCAAGCCACATTTGAATCGATATTAGCATCTCTGACACAGACTCTGAAACCTGGCAAGCAACAATTGTCCGGCCGAAAACTTGAAAATTATAATAATATGGCTCAGTGTTATTTGAGCAGTTGTACGAGATTAGCCCAGTGTTATATGAAGCAGGGCAAATATGATAAGGTAAAGCAAATTTATACACACCTGTTAAACAATCAGTATTTAGACCTTCCGGAAGAGCAAAAAGCCGGTATTCACTCGGTGCTCGCAAAACTTGAGAGCATTAAACTGCCTGCGGTTAGCAGCATGGGAGATAGCCCACGAAATCCTTTTTGTGGGCAAGAAGAGTCGTTGATTTCGGTTTATCTGGTAACGTACAATATGGAAAAATTTATCCGCCAGGCGATTGATTCGGTTCTTGCTCAGACCTATCAGAACCTTGAGCTCTTGATAGTTGATGACGGCAGTACCGACGCAACAAAGGACATAGTTGCATCCTATTCGGATGATAGGATTAGGTATATTTATAAGCCGCACAAAAATTTCGCTTCGGGTATGAATATGGCGATTAGCGAGGCGAAGGGGGAATATCTTACAGGTGTCGATTCGGACGATTTTATAGCGACGGACTATATTGAAAAACTTCTCATCTGTGCGCGGAAGCATCCAGAGATTGACTATTTTTATCCAGCCAAACTTGTTCTTGTAGATAAATCTGGCAATCCTACGGGGGTGGTGTGGGACTACTTGGACTTTTCAGATAATAGACTTCTTCCAGCTTTTTTGTTTAGCAATGGATATTCGCCGATCCCGAATTCACCGATCCTGAAGAGGAAATCACTGTTTGATAAAGTAGGGCTGTATGAAGAATTAGATACCGTTGAGGATTTTGCATTTCTGTGCAAAAATGCCCTGAGGATAAGTTTTAAGAGGGTTGAGGTGCATTCAACATATTTTTACAGGAGGCTTGCGGGGGGCAATTGTTACAAGTTTAGAGCAAGAAATCAAATCACCGCTCGGGTGCTGAATGACATGGTTTCGATATATCCGGCGGAGGTGTTGTGTCCACAGGTTGCTGGCATAAATGACCCCGCCTTGAGAGAGTGGAAATACTGTAAATATCTCATGAACACCTTCTACAAGCATGTAAATGGGCACATGGTGCAATACGGTGAGTATTTTCAACAGTATGGTGATTATTATAAGGAAAAACTGTTAAATCACATGGAAAAGTTGGATAAAATGGCAATTTCTGTTGGGGGCGTATCCGGCCAAGATGGTTCAAAATGGAACTTTGTTTAATATTATACTATGCATATAAGACGAACGGTTAAGTAAGAAGGGTTTGTGAACGATAATAAATTTACATTGAGTGTGTACATTGGCTGTATTTATGGGTGCATTGTGAAAATTAAAACAAAAAGGGATAAAAATGTCTGATTTGCGCCTTCCAGGTCTTTTTACAGGGATAGACACAAATGCACTGATCGCTCAACTGATGGCTGTTCAGCGACGTACACTCAATATGTACGAGCAGCGTAAAAGCCTTTGGGAAGAAAGAAAAGACGCCTTGAGCACCTTAGAGACCAAGCTGGAGACATTGAGAAGCACCCTTCGTGACCTTTACGATGCCCAGGAGCTTCGTGCTTTTGCAAGCGCCTCCAGTGACAGCGATGTATTGACTGCTGAGGCGTCCTATAATGCTTTTGAAGGTAATCACACCGTTGTAATAAACCGGTTGGCCACTGCCGAGCGATGGATTCATAGCGATGGACTCGAATACGCCGAAGATTATGTCAAGGCCGGCACCTTCATCTATTCCTATAACCATAAGGAAACAGCAATAACGACCACCGATACCACTACCCTTGAAGACCTGGTTGGCTTAATCAATAACGATGCTAACAATCCCGGCGTTACAGCCAGCCTATTGCACCACAATGATGCCTACCATCTGGTACTGAATGGTAATGACGCCGGAACCGATTACGAAATCTCTATCAACGCAAGTACCACGGAAGTCTTGGAAGCTAAATCCGCTCTTACTGTTGATAGCGACAATGCTGCACTAAGCACAAAGATTATAGACCTTGACCAGTTCAGCGGAACACTCGGTACCACAGACAAGATTACGATTAATGGTACTGATAAAAGCGGCAAACCAATATCGCAGGTCGAGCTTGATGTAACAAGCAATACAAAAATTACACATCTCATCAGCGAAATTAACGATGCTTTTGACGGAATCGCCAAGGCAGCTTTCGTTAACGGCAAAATTATTCTTACTGATGACAGCTGTGGTGCAAGCGATATCTCTATTAGCTTAGAGTTCGTAAAAGACCCGGGGGGTGATGCAGCGTTGACTCTGCCTACCGACACAGGGGATTGGACGGTAACACAAGGCGGTACAGCCGGGACCCTTGCAGATTTCGAACCTGCGGACTTTAGCGAAACTCAATCAGCCCAGGATAGTGAAATAAGGATCGACGGCTACCCCACCCCACAGGCAGGAATTGCCGAGGTGCAAACGCTGGAAGCCACCACAAACCCATCTGGTGGTACCTATACCATAACTTATGACGGACAAACGACCGATCCGATCGATCACAACGCTAAAACTGGCGCTATTGAAGACGCACTTGAAGCGTTGTCAAATGTAAATCCTGGCGATATAACGGTAAGTGGTAAAAAGCTGAGCGAGAATGGTGCTACGATATTTACATTCCTCGATACCGCGGGTGACGTTAACATGATTTCGATTGATTCCAGCAACCTGACTCCCAGTGACCCTTGCAGTGACCCTGCGAATTGCGTGTTCACCGAACAGACAAAAGGCGACAACTACGGTTGGATCAAAAGAAGCTCTAATACCGTAGATGATGTTATTAGCGGTGTAACACTGCATTTGCACGATACGACTGATGCCAATGGAGAGGAAATAACTCTGAACAGAGATATCGAATCGGTCAAAGAAAAACTGACTTCTATGGTTGATGCTTACAACGCTGCTATTGTCTATATCCAGGAAAAGACCGGATACAATGACATTCTAAAAACTGCTGGTGTGTTAATGGGAGATTATATCGTTTCAACTATTAAGAGCCTGCTTCGCACGCCGCTTATCGCCCAAACCAGTGGGTTTATCGAGGATATCGACACGCATCTGATGCCAGGTCATATTGGTCTTGAGTTGGACAGAGACAACATATTGAGCCTGGACGAAAATGTATTTGATGAAGCTATAGCAGAGGATTATATGGGTGTCCTTGCCATAATCGGAGCGGATAAGACCGGCAGCAGCGACAGTAACACTATCGAATTTTATGGTGCCAGCAGTAATTACACCACAGCGGGTACTTACGATGTTGAGGTAGTTGTAAGTGGCGGAGCAATCACCAGCGCCAAAATCAAACTTTCAACCGAATCTACATACCGCGATGCAACCTATAGCGGCAATATTGTCACCGGTGATAGCTCTTTCGACGACAACGGTGATCCGGTATACGCGGAGAACGGCCTTCAGCTTAGCGTCGACTTAAGTCAAGATGACACTTTCACCGCTACGGTCAGGGTTAAGCAGGGCTTTGCCGGCGCAATTAAAGATGGCCTGGATAAAATGCTCAAGGTAACAACCGGCTCGATTCAAATCGATCAGGAATATGTCAACGAAACTATAGAGAACCTGCAGGAAAAGATCGAAGCTGAAGAATACCGCCTGACTCTAAAAGAAGCCAGGTTAGTGGACCGCTTTGCCAGCCTTGAGAGGACATTAGCTTTGCTGCAAAGCCAGATGGCAGCCTTGGGTTTCGCCACGACATAAAGCAAAGGCTCAGTTTATTTCTTTACACTTCTGTATTTTAACATCTAAGAACCTGTGCCTTGTTTGCTTTCATATTTTACCCGTTCTGCTCGTATTCTATTACTCTCCGAAATCATCGCCCTTACAATCCCAATAAACCGTTGGGCTATCGTCAGAGCAGACCATGTGCGGTTACTCCGTTCTATGTTTCCTCGATACCAGTCAAATGCGTAGGGTAGTGGTACTGACTGTCGGGTTGTGCCCTCAAGATCGCTGGCCAAGAGTTTCAGAGCATCTATCATGCGGATAGGGGGGGTCGGCCCTTCTATTCTCCGTTCACCATCCTCCTTGTCGAGCTGACATGGCGCGGTACCTACTACCAAATGCTCGCGGCAGGTAACAGGTCTTTGTTCGTAAATTGTGCATAACCTGTTGCGCAGAAAAGCACAAGGCAATTTCTGCTTAGCATACCAATCTGGGAGTTTTTCCAATTGCTCCCCATGTATCTCAAGAGTTGGTACTTGTGAGCTCGTTTTAGTATGTGTGAGTTCCTTGAGAGCGATGTGTTTCTCCAGGTATCTACGGATTCGTTTAGCCACTTTCGAGCAAGAGTCCACTATATCTCCACACCGTTCTAATGGCATCATTGTCGTTTCTTGCACGAGACGGAATACTTCAGGAACCGAAATGCAAACTAAGTAGTAGGTGCAACAAGCCGCACAACCTTTGTGACATGGAACAGATGCTCCAATGTCCTTGAGCCTCTTCATCGTGGTTTCGACAATCCTGGATGACAGCGCTCTTGCCGCAGGCACAATATCTGCCAGCCTCGCTTGCTTATCCTTGACCGCAACTTGAAGGTGTACTGGTTTGCCAAGAACATCAAGGTCAAAACTGACAATCTCATCGTTATCGCCCAGATTAGTCCGCCCCTCACACTTGTCCAACACCGTTATAGGCAAACTCTCAAACATTAGTTGTGTCCGTTCCGCGAAAATGGAAAATTCCCAGCAATACAATTAATACAGTCGGCCAATATGCCCCGATAACATTAACCAATATGCCCTAAAACCGAAAGTAAACAAATATACGAACTGATATTTCCCATATACACGATCTAACAGCCTACTCAGGCCTCTGATTTTGCAGGAGCCTTTTGGTTTTCACAAACTAAGATTGTGCTTGAGGGTTCCTCTTTTTGCGTCGCAGCCGATAAATCATCGCCAGCACTTCGGCTACCGCCACGTATAGGGTTTCTGGAATAGGACTGCCGAGCTGGACTGTGGAATATATTGTTCTTGCTAACTCAGGCCTTCTTACTATAGCAATCCCATAAGCCCGTGCAATTTCGTTGATTTTTTCAGCTAAATAATCTGCTCCTTTTGCCACCACGACAGGAGCTTCCATGGTCTTTGCCTCGTAACGTAGTGCCACTGCTACGTGTGTCGGGTTGACAAGAATCACGTTGGCCTTGGGTACTTCCTGGAGCAAGCGTTTCATTGACATCTCGAACTGAATCTTTCGGATTCTGGTTTTGACCTCAGGCGAACCTTCTGTTTCCTTGCGTTCTTGTTTGACTTCCTGACGCGTCATCTTCAGGTCTTGGATATACTTCCATTTCTGGTAAAAGGCATCGGCAATCCCTATAACCAATAGCGCAATACCAACCCGTACGCATAATCCAAATATAATCCTTGCGATAGCTGTAATTATCTGAATACTCTCAGCCCACCGAAGTGTAGCCAACGTATCATGCTTACTTTGTAGATACAACCAGACAACGATGAAGACAAAAAACAATTTTGCTATGGATACGAGCAGGTGCACCATAGAGCGGGCGTTTACTAACTTTTTAAGGCCTGTTGCCGGACTTATCGTGCTCCATTTTAATTTGACAGCTTCCGGTGTGAAATTAAAACCGCTAATAGTAGCTCCGGCCAGAATGGAGGCCGCTACAAGTGCTATGAAAATAGGGCTAATAAGGAGTATTGAATCGATAACACTTGTGTTGACAAACTGAATAAAAGCCTTGCTGTCGGCAAAGATTCCCCCGATGTACATCGGGGTTCCGCCACAAGCAGATTTGATTTTCACGATGAACCATTGCAGCAGGCTTGGTGCTAAAAAAGCCAACATCAGTACTAACACTATAAGCGTCGCCACGGATGTTAACTCCTGGCTTTGCGGCACTTGTCCCTGCTGTTTGGCTTTCCGTAATTTACGTGCTGTTGGCTGCTCGGTCTTTTCAGCGGCTGGCTGCTCCGGCATAATTGGTCTCCAAAGGAAAAAGGCAAAAGTTTTTCCTTTTTACTTTTTACTTCACAAAGGCAGCAGTTTGACCATCCAGTCAGCGAATTCAGCTATAAATCCATTAATAAATGGCAAAATCATCGCTGCCATTAACAATCCCAGGCCTACGCGCAATGGCAAACTGATAAACAGAATATTCATT
This sequence comes from uncultured Pirellulales bacterium, assembly GCA_964397675.1. Lineage (GTDB taxonomy): Bacteria > Planctomycetota > Phycisphaerae > Sedimentisphaerales > Anaerobacaceae > CAYNKI01. The sequence goes on along the minus strand of CAYNKI010000001.1, from coordinate 12,271 downwards.
TCCGGAACCACGCGTGCTAAGACCGCTAAGATAACCAGCAATAACAAAAACGCTGCTAACATTGGTGCAGCTAATCTTAAACCAGCAAAGAACATTGCTGAGCTGGCTTTAATCACTCCACCGGCCAAAATCGGTATCGTGGGTATACTTCCGGCAGGAAAGGCCTCGTAACTTTTCGATATAATCAATAAGAACAAATGGTGGCCATTGGCGCTTAGAAACAGAATTATAAATATCATCTCTAACAAGCTACCCAATGGCTGAGTTCTTTCGTCGGTTAAAGGGTCAATAATGTTTGCCATCACTAAACCCATTTGTCTTTCAATAATCCTACCGGCGAGTTTAACCACTGAAAATATTAGAGTAACGACTAATCCCAGAGCCAATCCGTAGGTTGCTTCATTAGCTATCAGCGGTATCGACTCCAAAAAGGAGACTTGCTTTGGATCCCCGGCTCGATCGGGGATAGTCAAAGGTGTCCCGATGTACATCGGGATTGAAAAGAAAAATGACAAAAGCAGGATCAAGGCAACTTTGATCCTAACCGGAATAGTTTTCCAGCCAAATACAGGAAGCAGCAGAAAAAACGCCGAAATCCTGGTCAGCACCATTACAAAACTCAGTAATTTTTCGAACATGTACCGGACAAATCAAAAATTAAAATGCAAAATGTAAAATTAAGGAAGTCGTTGCCGCACAGCGGCAACTCCACAATTTTGATTTTTGCTTTTTGATTTTTACATTTAATTTCCAATATTTTGGATATGGCCAAAAATTTCGTTAGCAAATCTAAGTGTGACCTGGAGCATCCAGCCGCCAAAGAGTAATACGACAGCGCCAACAGCCAGAAGTTTAGGAACTATCGTTAAGGTCATATCGCGTATAGAGGTGACCGCCTGCAGTAATGTAACTGTCATACCTACTACTATGCAGGTTATCAGAATCGGGGCAGCTAAAAGCAAGGCTGTCTCGAGGGTGTGTCGGCCTATATAAAGAGCAAAGCTACTATCCATTTATATCACCAAATGTAAAAATCAAATAACAAAATTTTAAATTAAGGAAGTCGTTGACACGAAACGGCAACTCCGAAATTTTGACTTTTAACTTTTAATTTTTGCATTTATTTGAAGCCTAAACTAAGGCTTTTCGCCAGTAATCCCCAGCCGTCAACAAGGATAAATAATATCAGCTTGAAAGGCAGCGAAATCATCACCGGCGGCAACATTATCATACCCGCACTCAGCAAAACACTTGCAATAACCATATCCACCAATAAGAAAGGTATAAATAAAAGGCATCCTATCTCAAACGCTGTGCGAAATTCACTGATAATGAATGCAGGAATTACAACATGTAAATCGATATCCATAGGGCTAACGGGAGGTTCTATCTTAGCCATTTGCACAAAAAGTGCCAAATCAGCTTCCCTACTTTGCCGGAGCATGAATTCCTTGATACAATCGCCCGCCTTTTTTCCCGCTGTTGTAAAATCAATCGTGTCTGCAAGGTAAGGCTGAATGGAGGCACTATTGATCGCCGAATACGTAGGAGCCATGGTATATAGTGTTAGAAATAATGCCAGACCTATAATAGCAATAGTTGGCGGTATGGTTTGTGTAGACAAAGCCCGACGAACAAAAGACAGGACAATCACTATTCGAGTAAAGGATGTCATCATCACTAAAAGACTGGGTAGAATCGCTAGGCCGGTAAAAATGATTACCAGTTTGACAGGTGTCGACCAATCTTTACCTTTTGTCTCGTTGTTGGTGGCCTTATCTATAACTGTCATCAAATCACCGAAACTTGGGATTTCGTCCGTCGTTCCTTGGTCGACGATGGATGATGGACGATTAGCCTGCCCAAAAGATAAATCGGCCGGTCCCAAAAATGCAAAGACCAGAAACAGAGTCCCGATGCACATCGGGATTTCGTTTTTTGAGCCTGCCATTTATATCCTCACATTCTCGATTCTCGATTCTTGATTCTCGATGCTCGATTCCTGACTGGCATCCGGTATCGAGCATCGAGCATCTGTCACATCAGCTAACATAGTAATGCTCTCATTTGTGCTGCCTACAAGAAATTGTTGATTACCTATTTCGATCAGATGCACTGCTTTTTTTGGTCCGAGATGGGTCGTTTCTAAGATGTGAATCTTTTTGTCGGTCCCGCTGAATGCGATACTGAACCAGTCCAGTGCTCCGCCCTGTGCAATCTTCGGCAAAAGTTTCCGGCAGGTTACAATTGCCGCCACACCTATAACAATGACAAGTAGAACCGCAAGCATTGTTTTAAGGAACAGCTCTTGGGTAGCGGAATTACTATTCGCTTTTGTAGAAAAATTGGGATCATTCGCAAACAACCCCGCACCGATTGACAAACGCGAAGCAGCGGGGTCGACCGATAGCCTTGAGGCTGCAAGAAGAATGCCGCACATCAGGGCTGTCAGCAGAAGTACCACGATTTTTTTTCTATGTCTCATTACTCACCATTTTTATGTGCAAATAGTATGCCGCCCTGCACCAATTGAACCAAAATCTTTGTTTTCCAGCTAATTTTCGGGATTGGTCCTTGCGCATGAGGGCAATTAGTGCGTGATTTGTGTAAAAATGGGCTGATTAAACCAGCAAATTGTCCAAAAACTTGACAAGTCCCGCACCAATTAATCACTTGCCCGAAGGACTGCGATTAGGATTTGCGAGTGTCTGGAGATTGGGCTGTCTTTAGCCACCCAATCTCCTCCTGGACCTGCACCCCACCAATAGATATGCCACGCCGGCGGTCCCGAAGTACTTCGGGACTGTAAGGTATTTTGCAAGAAATTCGCAACCGCTTGGGCTCTGCGGGCGGAGAGCAGCCATTGCTGTTTTTCTGTCATCTGCGGCTCGTCCGAGCTCGCCGATGTCTCATTAGCCAAACCAAGCACATAAAGGCCTTCTCGATTCTCGATTCCCAACGGGCTTCCAGTCCCGAAGTACTTCGGGATTGATCTTCGAGAATTCTGTAAACCCAAGCAAAATTCTGCTAAGTATTTCTTTGCCGATTCATTTAACGTTATCTGGCCTGGTGAGAACCGAATATTCGTTACTGAAAGAGCAGTATTTTTGGCAATTATTTGAGAAGGTATAGTTGTCATTGACCGGCTGATTTTTGTGAAAATCCGTCGAAGTTCTTCCTCCTTTGCATCTATAGTTCTGACCTGCAATAGCTTGTCAGGCGTACTTATAAAATATTTGATTTTAGCGTTGCCGGAATCAGGACGTGGCTTTCTGCCATAAAGCATTCCAAGTCCAAGTTCTTTTATTGATTGGATAAACGAGCCTCGGCCCATGTTAAATAGCTCGGGGTCCTGCACGCTCGCTAAGCTCAGCAGCATTACAAAGAAGGTTAGCAATAGCGTTACCATATCTGAAAATGTGACGATATAGGCGGGGACTTTAGGAGAGCTTTCTTGCGTTGTTTGGTTCTGTTTTCTCAATGGTAAATGCTCCGTTCCAATAAAACAATCTCAAGTACTCGTTTAGTTTCCTCTGCCTGCTTACCGCTTTCAAAGCTCTCTTGAGGCACAGTGCTCGCTGCTGAGATGCTGAACCAATTTTTGTCGAGGTGCTGTTTTTTTACCAGATACTCCACCACCGCCCAAGCTCTCTGCAGACCAATTTGCGAATCGCTTATCGCCTGTGACACGTCGCGATTTGCGATTTGCGATTTGCGATTCGCGGGACATTCACTAATCACTACCCGGTTGGGTATTTGTTTTAAGAATGATGCTATAGTGGCTAAAGCCTCACGACCTTGAAGAGAAATAGCGGTCCCCTTACCCCAAAAAATCTTCTCCGATGAGATTAAAAATACCTTCCGGCTACGGAAATCTATTGGCTCTGATTCTTGCTTTAGGTGGTCCTGCATTCCTTTTTCTAAAGTTGGTTTTTCACTGCCTTCGCTAATATCCTCTGTATGTTGAATTTGCTGCGTGGCCAAAAAAGCATCTTTTCCTTGTTTGTCTTGCTGGCTAACCGCAGGCAGGGCATTGGAGAAAATCACTTTTAACTTCTGAAAAATTTTATCATCAAAGGATGAGAAACTCAACAACAGCACGAAGAACGTCAACAGCAGCGTCATACAGTCGCTGAAAGTTACCATCCATTCCGGTGCACCTGTGGGTCCGTCCGGTTCTGATTGTTCTTTTGTACGAAACACTATCAAGCGTAAAAATTAAATATCAAAATTTAAAATTAAGGGAGTCATCCCTTAGGGACTCCTTTATTTTTTAATTCTACACGGTGGCCTTTACTTCTTCCCGTCTGCCCTGGGAAATAAATGCTTGTAGTTTTTCGCGAACAACGGTTGGATTCTCACCACGTGCAATGGCACAGATGCCCTCTATGATCATCTCCATTGTGGTGGTCTCTGCTTTGGAATAAATTCCTAATTTACCTGCTAATGGCAGAAAAATCAAATTAGCTGTCAATGCTCCATAAAAAGTTGTAAGCAAAGCTACTGCCATTCCGGAACCTATTGATTTAGGAGAATCCAGGTTTCTTAACATCTGGATTAGGCCAATGAGTGTCCCTATCATCCCAAAGGCAGGAGCTGCTGCTCCCATAAATTCAAGAATCTTTTTACCTCCGGCATGACGATCCTGGAGGTTTTGGACCTCCAGGGACAAAAGATCCCGAATATCTGTGGGTTCTTTCCCATCCACAAGCATTTGCAAACTCTTTCCTAAAAACAAATCATTTGTATTGCGAATCTCTTGTTCCAGAGCTAACGCTCCATCACGTCTGTTGATAGCTGCGTAATTAACCATATTTTGAATTAATTCCGACTGCGATGGTATTTTTGCGACAATTGTTTTTTTGATTATTGAGAATATTCCCAGAAACTGTGGCAGTGAAAAATGTATAAGCGTAGCGCACAGCATTCCCCCCACGGTGATCGCCATTGAGGGGATATGAATAAACATTTGCCAGCCACCGCCGGCGACAATAGCGCTGGTAATGACTATAAAGCCGAGAACCACTCCTACTATCGTGGCAACATCCATAAGCTATTTTCCTTCTGTTATTTGTTTCAGCTTCCCACACAGATCCGCTGCAAGATCCGGTTGAGAATTGGCTAATTCAGCTAACAAATTTGCCTTAGTTCTTTCACTCATATAGTGCAAAATCTTAACTGCATCATTCATGTTTTTCTCTTCACTTGCGGAGTCTGCACTTTGGGCCTGGCTGTTGCACATATTGGTCAATATTTTGCCGGCACTGGCAGAATCCATCTTGTCATAAGCGGCTGCTATTTTAACTAAGTTGACCTTTTCAGCTTGGGCAATCTCAACCCTGCTTTTGGCTAACTTATCTCGCTCATTTTTGAGACGGGCAACAGTTGAAGCCAATTCGATTCGTAGATTATTGAGGTTTTCGATGTCTTTTTTTAACGTTTCCTGAGCCATCTGCAGCCTCTGTTCCCGCGTCTGGAGACTTTGCAGCTTATCGTTATACTCTTTCATCTTTTCCTGGACTTCATAGATAAGATTCTTGAGCTGATTTTCCATCATAGTTGTTCCCCGCTTTCGCGGGGACAAGTTTACCCCTGCGGAGGCAGGGATTGCCCGCCCCGGCGGATTGCTGTCGCCGGTCCCGAAGTACTTCGGGGTGTCGACTTCTGGCCCTAACAGCTCATTTTGCTGGTCGGTCCGCCCAACGTGGACTGATTGATTCGGCTCATTAGGTGGTCTTGTTGGAGCTGGCTTGGTTAACCATGCAAAGGCAAATGTCCCTGCAAAGCTTATCAGGCCTGCCGCTGCAATCATTATTATGAGCTTCTTTTTCACTGTGTTTCTCCTAAATCAGCTCATAGTTCGTAGTTTATTGTTCATAGACTATGAACTATTCTCTTCCGGGCAAATGACACGGTGGCTCCTTCATCCAATTTTTTCTGTTCTAATTTCTCTTGTTCGGTCATAAATCGTTTTTTGGCCTCGGCTAGTAATCTTTCCAAACCTTCCTTAAATTGTCTGGCCTTTATTACTTCAGCAATTTTCTTTCTTTGTTGTGTTTCGAGCTCACTTACTCCATCTTTTAGATTCTTAATTTGTTTATCACTTGACGCAGAATATTTTAGAAAAAACTCTTGTTCGCCTAATCGCTTCTTTGGCTTTTTTCGAGCTATATCCAATGCTATGTTCTGAAGTATCCTCTGCTGAATAAGTAATTGTCCTCGCGTTTGAGCTAATTTTTCTGTTATTTTTAATAATTCTTCCCTCTTTGTCTGTTCCTGCCTGGCTTTGATGTCAAGAACACGCTGCAACCTCCACTTAAATCGTTTCATTTAATTCTGACACTCAACTTTGAATACCTAATAATTTATCCCACGAGCGGGTAATATCATTCAGCCGATTCACAGTTTCCTCAAAACTCGTTCGTTGACGAATAGGCTGAACAAGAAAGTCACTTACCTTGTCAATCAAAGTAATTGCCCCATCGATACGCCGATTGCTGCCTGGCGAAAAGGCACCGATATTTATTAAATCTTCAGCATCAGTATAGGTTGCGTATATTTCCTTGAGCTTGACAGCGGCAGCTTTGTGCTCCTGGCTGACTACTGCGGGCATCAATCGGCTGACACTTTGCAAAATATCCACGGCAGGATAACGGCCTCTATCGGCCAATTTTCTTGACAGCACTATGTGCCCATCTAACAAGCTCCTGGCACTATCCGCCACTGGGTCAGCTAAATCATCGTTCTCCACCAGTACTGTAAGGATGCTGGTAATGCTGCCATTTTCAGCACATCCGAGCCGTTCTATTAGTCTTGGCATCAGCGAAAAAACACTCGGACAGTAACTCTTGGTGGCCGGTGGCTCACCTGCGGCAAGACCTATCTCGCGCTGAGCCTGAGCGAAACGCGTAAGTGAATCCATCATAAACAAGACATTCTTTGCCTTGTCCCTGAAGTATTCAGCAATTGTTACCGCTACGAACGCTGCCTTTACTCGCTGAACAGGAGGTGAATCCGACGTAGCGACCACAACCACACTGTGGGCTAAACCCTCCGGCCCAAGGTCTTCTTCGAGAAATTCGCGAACTTCTCGGCCACGCTCTCCTATCAATGCTACAACGTTGACGGCTGCATCACTTGAATTGGCAATATCTCCAAGAAGCACACTCTTGCCCACACCACTGCCCGAGAAAATGCCTAATCGCTGGCCTTTACCACAGGTCAATACTCCGTCTATCGACCTAATTCCTAAAGCTAAAGGCTCGGTGATTTTTTTTCGACTCAACGGTGGTGGACTGCTTACATCTAATGATCTCTTCTCCGTACCTACTAAAGGTCCTTTATTGTCGATAGGCTCCGCCAATCCGTTTAGTACTCTTCCTAAAACGGCCTCGCTTAAAATAATAGAACGTGGAGTGGTTCGGGCAGTTACCGTATCGCCCGGCGATATACCCTCTATATGCTCTAATGGTAGTAAAATAAGATGGTCGTTGCGGAAGCCCACCACCTCAGCTAACGCACGTCGGCCGTCACGAATATGGATTCCGCAAAGCTCGCCTAAGCCCACAACAGGACCGGCCGATTCAACTGTTGAGCCTGACACTCGCACTACATAACCCTGACAGTCCAACAGATTCACTTTGTCTAAAGCTAAGCGAAGTTTATCGAAGTCAATCAAATAGTCACGTGTTTCACTGCTTAGCATAAACTATTCCACCTTCTTAAGAGCTTCACTAATTCGTTCCATGTGTTCATCGATGAACGATTTGATTATTCCCTTTGGTGTCTCAAGCAGGCATTCTGCCCGTCCAACACTTTGGTCTGCAACAAACTTGATACTGGCAAGGGCGCTACCGGGGTCGTCCTGCTGTCCCGATGTACATCGGGATTGGCATTGAGACAGGTCCTCTGGATTCAAGTGCACCACCACATCCTGACGCGTGGGAGCCTTTTGAAGGGCTTCTTTGACAATCGATTCGATTTGGTAGTCTCCCTTTTGTACTTTTTGCATCAATATTTTGTTTGCGATTTCCACTGAAAGCTTGGCAATTTCGTCTTTGTTCTTGGCCAATGCCTCGTCATAAAACCGATTAACTTCACCCAGCAGGCAGTTGAGTGTCTGGCAAAGCTGCACAATCTCCGCCTCCTTTCTCGATTGTTGACGAGTATCGAGTCCCGAGTCCCGATGTACATCGGGATTGTAGTCGTCCAGGATTTTTGCTGATTTTATCGGCTTGGTAAGATTTATTGTAAGTGGATCAGCCATTCTGTTATTCTTCTATTCTTCGATAAATGTAAGTTCGCCTTTGTTATTCATTTCACGCAAAACACTGATAATTTTTTCTCTGGCTTGATTAACATCATCCTTTTTTGGGGCTGACATAAGCGATGCTTCTTCATCCACCATAGCAGCAGCTCTCTCAGAGATATTGGACTTTATTTTCCGGCTAATCGATTCGTCAGCCTTATTTAGTGCTAATGCTAAAGTGCGTTCATCAATGCCTCGCAAGGCTTCTTGCATTGGCCTGTCTACTACCTGTGGGATGTCTTCCCATACTATCATTAAGTTTGTCACCTGCTGGCTTATTTGATTATCTTTTTCCTGAATTGCTCCAAGCAGACCATCTCTAAGCTCTTTGCCTAAGTTTCGCAAAATCACGGCTACCTTCCTTAGAGACTGCTCTGGACGAATCTGCGGGCCGGCGCCTTTACGGCTGGTAGTCAAGGCGTCAAGACTTTTGCTAATCGTCTCTGCTATTCGTGACTTTGCTTCGACAGTGACAGTTTCAATCTGGGTCATTCTGCTGATGGCACTAAGCCTTATACCTTCACCTAAAAGGCTAAGAATCTCGGAGCTTGTCTTTGCAGTCATTTCTGATAGGACGACAGCCACTGCCTGAGGGTGTTCGTTCTCTAAAACCGATGCCAACGTTTGCGGAGCTGCCGAACGAATAGAAATAAATGGATCACGCTGCTTTAGCAAATCCTGGATTTGCGTCTGTATTGCTACTGCTTTTTCGTCACCAACTGTGTTCTTTAGCATTTCCCTTAGGAAACTTTTAAGGTGAAATGTAGGGCCATGTTGTATCGAATTGAAAAACTGTCGGGCGATTTCTACATTTTGCGTACTGCTGTGATGGCCTGCGGCATCCAGATAACTCAATTCCACTGCCAAGTCCTGAACCATCTTTGGGTCAAGACCTTTTAGCAGCTCAGTAGCAGTTGTAATATCGAGACTCATTAATAACATGGCGGCTTTTTGCTTACCCGTTAAAGTCATCTATTTACTCCTTTTCTTCGATCCAACTTGAAAACAATTGCCTAACCTGTTCGGGATTGTTCTGTAAGGCACTGGCTATCTGTTTACGCAACACTAATCCCGATGAATCGGCATGCTCTCCGGCTGGGAGAAGCCCAATGGCACCCTGAGCTTCCGGTAACTGCTCAGGCCCAGATGCCGAGGCAGCCTTTTTCTTGGCACCTCTGAATATCCGAAGGACAAGCAGAGCGCAAATCGCCATAATTCCCAGGGAAAGATGACGAGCTATTGCTATATAGTCGAGCCCAGCGGATAGCTCTTCGTACAGCAGCGATTCGACTGGATGATAAAACTTGACGTTAACCACTTTAAGCGAGTCTGCCCCTGTAAGATCCAGACCAAGCGCATTTTCAATAAGTCTTTCCACATCATTAGGTTCCATTATCTTTGTAGTCTGTCCGCCAGTCTCTGCTTCATTCACATCAGCGGGCGATAAGTCAACAACGGCCGCTACCGACAGAGATTTTATCTCGCCTGGCAAAATAACTTCCTGCTTGATAGTCTTGCCGACCTCATACTCGGTCATAATTATTTCATCTTTTTTTGTATTACCAGGGGTGGCTGTTCCACCTTGTCCCGATGCACTTCGGGACTGCTCAATTTCAGATGTAGTTGTAATCTCTTCTTTTGTAGCCACTTTTGCAGTTGGGTCATAAGTTTCTGTGACGGTATTGACGCTGTTCATATCAATAACGGCACTGACCCTCACTGCTGCCCGGCCGGGCCCTAAAACAGAATTGAGCATATCCTCCACTTTCTTGGCCAAATTCTGCTCTACCCTCTCTTTGTAATCGGCGAAAGTGCCTGCTCCATTAGCTATAGTCTGGTCCGAGTCACTGGAAAGAAGATGGCCTTGACTATTTATTACGGTTACATTTTCTGACTTCAGTCCCTCAACACTGCCGGCTACCAGATGGGTGATTGCTGCTATATTCAAAGCACTTAAGCTATAACCAGGTCTTAGCCGAAGGACCACAGAAGCAGTAGTTTGACCAGCCTCAGAAGTAAATATTGTCTGCTCAGGACTAACAATATGTATCCGTGCATATTCTACGCCGTCTATCATTTGGATGCTCTTGGCAAGTTCGTCTTGCAGCGCCCGCTTGAGATTCACATTTTGAACAAAAGGACTAACCCCTATTTTTTCATCATCAAATATCCTGTAACCACTCTGCTGGCCTTGAGGAAGCCCCTCTTTTGCCATATCCAAACGAAGCTGATAAACTTGCTCCTTTGGGACATAGATGGTTGTCCCTCCGTCTCGCAATTTATAAAGGATGTCTTTTTCACTGATTTTGTCTGTAATTTTAGCCGCTTCTTCTGGGGACAAACTCTGATACAGCATTCTCATATCAGGCTTGCGTGCCCAGTGAACAAGAAGCACGCCGGTAATAATTAATGTCAGAATAACGGCAGTCAGTAAAGCTCGTTGAACCAAGTTTACCTTTTGCCAAATTAAAATTATCTTCTGAAAGAAGTTCATAGTTATGAGTTCATAGTTCGTAGTTCGTAGTTCATCGATCAACAATGAACAATGAACTCAGAACTTATAATGGCATATTCATTGTTTGTTTATAGGCTTCAATTAGCTTATTTCTAACACCTACAAGAAGTTTGAAGCTCATATCAGCTTTAGCTACCGATGAAACTACAGACGTAATATCCACATTTTTGCCGGCCAATAAATCCGCAATTGACATATCTGATGATTGCTGAAGGTTATCAACCTTGGATATGTATTTCCCGACAGCTTCAACAGTTTTAGTGAAATCTGTCTTTTCGGTGTCTCGAAGTACTTCGGGATTATTCGCTTGTGGCAGCGGTTTATTAGTCCCGAAGTACTTCGGGACTGAATTTACATTGGCGTTTAAGTTGACCATCATGTCCCTTTCTTATCGTAGTAATTCGAGCGTGGTTTCCACCATTTGCTGATAACGTTTAAGAATTGCTGCATTGGCCTGATACGCACGAGAGGCGACAGCCAGGTTCATCATCTCAATGGGCAAATTTACATTGGGCATTACCACATATCCCTGTTCGTCCGCCATAGGATTACCAGGGTCAAATAACCTCTGGAAATCTCCCATATCTTTCACAATATCTTCCACGGTAACACTGCTTATGCCATCATCGTCTGCTTCGAGGACGGCCTCGAGTCTGCGGTAGGGTTCGCCCTTGCCAGCATCGGTGGTGCGGGCATTGGCAACATTCGACGAGATCACTTCCATATTCTTGCCCTGAGCCCGCAGACCCGAGACCGCTATATCTATGGGGCCGAAGATATCATTTACATCCATCTATTTCGCTCACTCACTAACAAAGTTACGTTTTTGTGTTTATAGCCGATACAATTTGACTGTACTTTTTGTTGAGCAGCCGAATGTATGCCGTGTGCCGAAGGGTATTTTTAACCATTTCTCCCACCTCAGTCTCCAGGTTTACATCATTACCATTTGACTTTACTGGTGTCTGTTTTGGCTTATGAAGCAGTGGCTCAATTTTATCCCGAAGCACTTCGGGATCAACCGCCCCGGATGAGCCCAGGGCCTTTGCCAGTAACTCTTCGAACCTGACATCAATTCTGCGGTATCCGGGGGTTTCGAGGTTAGCGATATTACTGGCGATAGCCTTTTGGCGAAGGCCTTCTGCTTTTATCCCAGCCTCGAGCAAATCTACTATGTTGCTTGTCTTAGGCACTTCTGTTTTCTCCTGATTCTTTAAGAACGTAAGCAATAATCGTGCCAGATCATCGAAGCTGGTTACTTTCAGCCTATTAACCGATTAATTGATTCGAGAAATAGCCTTAGACCAGGATAATCACCTATTGTCCCGATGTACATCGGGATGGCGGAATGTCAGGATTCTATACACACGGGTGTGTTTTTTTGGCATGGTTTAATCCTGGGTGGCAGCCTCAAGCGCAGCTTGGGGATGGCAAAGCTCCAAAAGCAG